>CAZJFC010000124.1:0-1547 GCA_964545245.1 uncultured Rickettsiales bacterium | reverse complement strand
CCCTGCCCGGAAGTGGCGCTGATTCGCGAGATGTATTTCCGGGCGCGATCGAGGACGGCCGTTTTCATGCGGCACCTCCTTCTTGTAATGGAGCGCATCCGATGCCTTTGATGGCCCATTCCAAGATCCAGCCCAAGAATAACGCTCGTTCGTGGGCGATGAGGGGCTTGCCGCCAATTCGGAGGATGATTCTTCCCGGATGCTTCGGCCCTATGATGAGACAAATCTTTCCAGAGGCCTCATCAAAACCAACATCGAACAGGGCGGCGGACGTAGGCTTGGCAAACGACGGCCGTTTCCACGGATGATCGTAAACTCCAAGGCTGCGTGCCAAGAAGTCGATGTCTTTGCCGGAGATGGACAGTGCCGCCGCCTTAGCGGAATTGTTCAATTTCATTGCGCACCTCCTTTTCTGGCCCACTCGGCGTGCGAGTAGGGTAATCTTCGAGTAGCCTCCTCCCAAAAGTTGGCCATTTCGATTCCAACGCGCAGCGCCAAGGATGATGGACCGCCGATAACAGCCCAGAACTCATTGGGCTCGCCATTGCGCGCGACCAGAAAGACGTGATCCCAATCATGGCTGGCAGCATCGAACATATCTGAAACGAGAACGGCCACATTTCCCATCGGAGAAAAGGCAAAATTCGGTTCTCGCGAGGCGTCTTCGATCAAGACCTGGTTCAGATCGATGGCAATCTGCTTCGCCTGCCGTCCATACAGGACAATGATCTCGCGACTGGCTGAGTCATAGTTGAATGCCATCCGTGAGCCCCAGCCATTCTCCTGATGAAAATGCTCCAAGGCTTGATCGGTATATGCGTCGGCAGGCGCGACGCGCAGCATTAAAGAGCGGCGTCTGTTCCGCAGAAGCGGAGGATGTTTAATAATCATAGTCGCAGTTTTCGGTTGCGGCAGGACCGACGGAGCGTAAGCTGGTAGCAGTCATCTCCAGCGTGTTTCATGCTCCGCGCCCTGCACTTGGTGTTCCAGGTGTGGGGCGTGTGTTTTTAGGCTGGTTGTGAATTCAGGAATTCGTCCAAGCTCTCCCGGTCGATGACGCGGGCTGAACGAATCCGATGGCTTTTGATTTTTCGCTCGTTCAACAGCTCGTAGATCAGGCTTCGCGATAATCCGCTATAAGCAGCCGCTGCGGAGATGCGCAACCAGCGCGGGGTGATTCTTTCAATGGTTTCTGCGGCCTTTGATTCGGCGTCGTTTTTTTCGATGGTAAGCATTGACGGTTTCCACCTGCTCATACCGTTAATTGCCCGCCAATCGCTTCAAGACCGGCTCCAAAGGCGCATAAACTCGCATGGATTTCGTGGATGCCGGTATTATACAAACCGTTGTGCCAAGAAGGCTTGCGACGAGAACACTGATTTCCAAGCAAGCCGCGCACGTTTATGGAACTTTCCCAAGCAAAAGACGCCCGCGCCTATCATTCACCAAGCAAAAATAAATTTGAACAAATTCGTTATCAAGCAAAACGCGCTCAATGCCATTAAAAATCAAGCAAACGGCCGGCTTCTCTTTTTCAGAAGGCCGTC
>CAZJFC010000123.1:0-1553 GCA_964545245.1 uncultured Rickettsiales bacterium | reverse complement strand
CCAAAATCGAAACTTGCCGGCACGACTTTCATCACCCCCTCACAGGCACAGAACTGGGAAGGCAGCGTTATGATCGCGGTGATGGATGAATTCGGCATCCCGTATGCCTCGCCCTATGCCAGCGAATCCGCCGCCGGAACGGGTTACGCCCCGCTTACGCTCAACCTTTCCCAGCTTGATACCGGTAACGGCGCAGGCAAGCCTTCCTATCAGGGCATTATTGACGAGATCAACCGCTATTACGGCGTTCCCAAACCACGCACCAACTTCACCTCCGCAACTGCCGACAAGCCGATTTTAACCGACATGAAAATCGCCGCGATCAGCGATTCCCTCGATGGCGGCGCGGGGACTTTCTCATTCGATTTCGATTTCTCAAACCTCACCGGCAACAATGCCAGCGTCGTCATTACCGGCTCAACCGTCAACAGCGGCAATGCCACCATCGACAGCCCGACAGCCTTCCCGACCACGGGTTATAACGTCGTGGCAGGCGATGTGGGCAACCGCAGCGGCGGCAACCTGCAATTCGACCTGGACATAACCGGCGCGGGCGCGGTCAGCATCAGTTTCGATGTCCAGATCACCGACAGCGAGGGCAATATCAGCACCTCGACCATCACTTACGAGATCCCCGAAGCCGAGGCAGGCATGAGGAATGACCGTTTCGAGGCAACCGCCATCGCAGGTGACGCGCAAACCGAAACTCCGTTGACCACCCAGCGCTTCGCCGCCGCCAAGCTGGTTGACGCTAACGGGCTTGAAATCCCCAAGGATCCGGTCACGGGCGATTACCTTTACGGCGGATATCTTGTGATTGAAGGCAACAACCAGTCATACCGCATTGCGATCGACAGCCTCGACAGCAAGCATATGGGCGATCTTCCCAACGGTATCCCGGCTTCAAACCGCGGGTTCACGCATTATTTCGGACTTAACAACTTTTTTGAGGATAATGGCGAAACCAAGAATGCCGCGCTGGACTTCAAGGTCAAGCAGTCCATCATTGACGAACCGCAGGCGATCTCAACCGGCGTCCTTTCCCGCTCCAGCCAGCCAACCGCGGAAGGGGCGTATCCACGCTATACCTACAGCCTTTCCGCCGGTTCCAACAAAATCGCCGACCAGATGGCAGAGCTTGGCCTGACGCCGATCCGCTTCGCCGCCGCAGGCTCAATACCGGAACTTTCCCTGTCGTTCAGCGATTATGCAGCGGAAATCATCGGTTTCATCTCATCCGCAACCACACAGGCAATCGCCGATTATGACCAGCAAAACCTCATTTACGGCGGCTTCGTTGAAAAAGACACCAATACCCGTGGCGTGAATATCGACGAGGAAATGGCGAACACCATCATATTCCAGAACGCATATTCAGCAAATGCGCGGGTAATCACCACCATCAACGAGATGTTCAAATCGCTGATAGATGCGTTCTAATAGGTGGAATTTCAGAACTTCGGAGTTTCGGAACTTCAGAAATAGCGCCACCTCGCAATACCCCCCTAATCGTCCCCTCTCTTCCTTATTCCCGTCACCCCCGCCTCCGAGCG
>CAZJFC010000122.1:0-1560 GCA_964545245.1 uncultured Rickettsiales bacterium | reverse complement strand
GAAAAACAGGATGGCTTTCATACACAGGATTTTCCGGAAAGTAGGGATCACGGCGTAGGTTATTGCTGATCCCGGCTGCAGCACTAATTTCAATAAAACAAAGGTACTCCGGCTTCTTTGCGTCGTCAATCTATGGAAACCTGTATAAGGCGTATAGGAAAACCTGTATTTGAAGCGTTCGGTGTGTCCCTAAACGGGAGTCAGGCGCTGCTTACGCCGGCTGATTCCCGACGGCACAACACAACCGCAAAACAAATGGCGCCTTCACCGCAGGGGAAAGACAGGTTGAGTTGTCAATTATACAGAAGCACTGAACGAGATAATAGCGCGCGTCTCTGCCGGAGCATTTTCATTTGACGGTACATTCAATCATTCCATGCAAAAGCGAATCACTTTAATCATTACCGGATATCTTTGGGTAAGCCTCTCCGCTGCCTCCGGACAAACGGAGCGAGTCAGATCCATACATGTCGGCATGCTGTATCCTATCAGCAACAACGGCACTGAAGCACCCTATTATACCAATCAGTTTTCATTTCACCTGCTGTCGGGAATTTCAAAAAATGAAAATGCGCTGGCGATCTCAGGCCTCGCCAATATTATCCGGGAAAACGCCCGTGGGGCCCAGATCAGCGGCATTGTCAACTACGTGGGCGGCAACGTTTCCGGTGTACAGATCGCGGGGATCGCTAACCTGGCGGGGGACAGCGTACAGGGCACGCAAATAGCGGGCTTTATGAACAAGGGCGCCCTTGTCAATACCCAGGTAGCGGGCTTTGCCAACCTGGCGGGCCCTGGCTTGTCAGCGGTACAGGTGTCTGGTTTCCTGAATAAAGCCGATGAAGCCAACACACAGGTGGCGGGCTTCCTGAACGTGGCCCGTAAGGTAAAGGGTGTCCAGCTGTCTGGTTTTATCAACATCGCAGACAGCAGCGACTATCCGATAGGCGTGCTCAATTTCATCAGGAACGGTGAAAAAGGCATCAGCATCAGCATCGATGAGACATTGACCACCACGGCTGCTTTCCGCTCCGGTGGCCGGGTACTGTACAGCATTTTGGGGATTGGCTACCAGCTGAGGTACCCGGAAGACCGGCTTCTGGCCTTTGAAAGCGGTATCGGCGCACATTGGAGCCCGGCGCCGCGATTCAGATTGAAAGGGGAGCTGGTGCATCAGGTCCTGACGGACTTTTCGGGCGATGGCCGGATGAAAGGAAGTATCAGGCTGCTTCCCGCCTTCAAAGCGCTCAGGCAAATCGAAATTTTCGGAGGTCCTACCATCAACTACGTCCGCTTTGAAACGGACGAGGTACGCGACCCTTTCCGCAAATATATCTGGGAGCAAACCCACTGTGACACCTTTCAGGGGATCCATATAGGTTTTGTCGCCGGTATCCAGGTATTGTGGTAACCTCTCCCTTTCTGAAAGCAAGCGCAGCGCCGCCGAATCGATGATTCGGCGGCGCTGCGCTTGCGGGGTTGCCGGCCGTAACGGGATCGCCGGCCGGTGCATAACAGCTTCCCCTTTCAACCGTTCTTTTCACCGTTCGACAAGATATT
>CAZJFC010000121.1:0-1673 GCA_964545245.1 uncultured Rickettsiales bacterium | reverse complement strand
GCCGATATCCTCAGCGTGCTGGAGGCAGGCGGGGCGTTAAAAATCTCCGGGTTTGAGGTTACGCACGGCCAGATATCACACGGCGGAAAATCAGCGCCGCTGACCGAAAAAGAATACGAAATAATGAAATATATCCATGACAATAAAACCGCAACCCGCGCGGAACTTCTTAAAAACGTGTGGGGATATTCCGGCGGGGTTGACACCAACACCGTGGAAACGCATATTTCCCGTTTACGCCAGAAAATCTCGGAGAATTTCAGGGCGGAGTTAATAACCACACGGTCAGGCAGCTACGGTTTTGAATAATGGCTTACGGCAAACTCGGCACATATAACAAATTCCTGGCGGAGCTTGCCGGGGTTAAAAACTCGACAGTATGTCTGGTCATCATCCAGAACATGCAGATGCTGCTGCTTGCCTATGGGCAGAAAAAAACCGACGGGTTGATCAGGAATTTCTGCCGCAGCCTTGAGGAGGCCGGACAGGTTTTCCGCATCCAGCACAACCAGATCGCGCTTATCTGCCCGCAGGCGGCAAAAGCGGCGAATAAGGCCATAAAAAAAATCGCCGATGGCTGGGTCGCGCTGGAAACAAAGGAAACCGGGCATATAGTCGCGATTTTCGGTTCGGAATTTATCAGCAGGCCGCCACAGGACGCGGAAACATGGTTCACCGGGCTTTATGGCAAGGTGCTGCGCAATGATGTCGATATGGCGCATATCCTTGAGGATGACGAGAGCTTAAGCTCCACCTCGCAGGTTTACATGCAGCTCACCAATGAGCTTACCAAAGCGATCAACGAAAAGCGGCTGCGGCTTGTTTTCCAGCCTATAATCAGCGCGGAAAACGGCAAACCGGCTTTTTACGAGGCGCTGCTCCGCATCCGTGACGCGAAGGGTAATCTGCGCTCCGCCGGGAGTTTTATCCCGATCGCGGAGAAAATGGGCATCATCCAGCGGATTGACATGCAGGTGCTTGAGCTAGTTATCAGCGAACTTGAGCGCTACCCCGGCAAAATCCTGTCCTTTAATATTTCCAGCCTGACGATCGGCGACAAGGCATGGACAAAAAAATTCTTTGAGCGGGTAACGCCGGAAATCGCCTCGCGCATGGTGGTGGAGATAACCGAAACCGCCGTGATGCGTGACCTGCGCGAAACCAGCCTGTTTATCACCAGCCTTCAGGAAGTCGGGGTGCAGGTCGCGCTGGATGATTTCGGCTCCGGCTACACCTCCTTCCGCCAGATTCGCCAGCTTTCGCTCGATTATGTCAAAATCGACGGTTCGCTTATCCATGACCTTGTGAACAACCACCACAACAACCTGCTGGTCAAGTCGCTGATGAAATTCCTTAAGGGTCTTGGCCTGAAAACCATTGCCGAGCATGTTGACGGCGGCAGCACCGCCAAGCTGTTGATTTCTTATGGGATTGACTATATGCAGGGCAATTATTTCGGCGCGGCAGCATAAGCTCAGGTTTTAGGGATCTGTGTAGAGATAAAGTTCGTCATACCGGAATTTTTACCTGGGCGTTCCCGTAAAGCCTCCTCCCTGAGGGAGGAGGTTGGAGGAGGGTTAAATCGGTAGAAGCGGTTTCCCCTGACCCTCCCCCATCCCCTCCCTCAGGGAGGGGTGAAGATTTAGGAGCAGCAGCGCCGCACGGGGGGAGGG
>CAZJFC010000120.1:0-1702 GCA_964545245.1 uncultured Rickettsiales bacterium | reverse complement strand
TCCCTCCCTCAGGGAGGGGAGAATTGAGAAGCCGTTCAGGAGAACGGCACAGCCCATCGGAGGCGCAGGAGCGCCGCACGGGGGCAAAAAAATAATCCCGTTCAGGAGAACGGCCCAGCCTTGAGCGTGAGCGGAGCGAACAGCCCATCTGAGCGGCAGGAGCCGCGAAGGGGGCAAAAAAAATAACCTCTACGAAGAAAGTTCTTTCGCGCGTTTTTTGGCTTTGTTCACGGCCAGCGCGATATTCTTTTTCAGGACGTTCTTATTCTCAAGCACTTTCAGCGCCGCTTCCGTTGTGCCGCGCTTGCTGGTGACGTCTTCCTTCAGTTTTTTCAGCGGCGATTCCGACTGCATGGCAAGCTCGGCGCTGCCCTTTATGGTCTCAAGCACCAGTTCCCGCGCGAGCGCCCCGGTTAGCCCCTCTTTCACCGCCGCCTCTATCATCGACTGGGCAAACAGGAACACATAGGCAGGGCCGCTGCCGGAAATCGCGGTGATGGAATCAATATCCACCTCGCGCCGCACCCAGACAACCTTGCCGCAGGCCTGAAGCAGCTTATCAACATTTTTTTTCTGCATCGGCTTAAGCTTTTTATTCGCCACCGCTGCGGTTATCCCCTTCCCTATCACCGCCGGGAGGTTCGGCATAGTGCGGACAATGGTGAACCCGCGCAGTTCTTTGGTGAATGAGCTGATGGTTTTCCCGGCGGCGATTGAAATGATTACAGCCCCCTTGAAACGCTTCAGTTCCGGTAATATCTCGCTGACGCTCTGCGGCTTGACGGCGACGAGGATGAAATCAGGCTGGTATGATTTCGGCAGGCTGGAAAAATCCTTGCCCAGCACCGGGTCGATTATTTTAATGTCAGATTTTTTAACGCCGCCCTTGAGCCAGCCACTCATCATGGCCGCGCCCATTTTTCCATATCCGACAAGTAATATCTTCATTATGCGGCTTTCGGCCCGTTTTTCTTGGGAGCGGGCTTTGCAGCCGCTTTTTTATTGGATACCGGTTTGGCGGAGGCTGGCTTGCCGAGTTTCGCCTCAAGTTCTTTAACACGCCTTTCCAGTTCGGAAATTCTTTTGCCGGCTTCAGCCGACTGGTCATTAAAATCCTGCCTTGTAACAAGGTCCATCCCGCGGATCGCGGAATCAACCTGCTCGGAAGCCCATTTACGCACCTGGCGCTGCATGGAGCCCATGGCGGAAAGCGTATTATTGCCGAATTTAGCGATATCGTCGAGGAACTTGTTATAGTCTGTCATAATGAATCCTTTATCTTTGAAAAAAAGTATAATAATTATCCTGAACCAAAAGTTCAAGTTATTATGATTACCTACCCGAATATTGACCCAATCGCGCTGCAAATCGGCTCATTCGCAATCCGCTGGTATTCGCTCGCCTATATTTTCGGCATCATTTTCGGCTGGCTTTACGCAAAACGCATGAACAAAACCTCACGTTTCGCCAATGAAAAACAGTTCGAGGATATATTAACATGGGTTGTCGTCGGTATAATCGCAGGCGGCAGGCTTGGCTATGTATTGTTCTACAAACCAGGATATTTCATCTTCCACCCGCATGAGATCTTCTACCTGTGGCAAGGCGGCATGTCTTTCCACGGCGGGATGATAGGCTGCATCCTCGCCATATATTTCTTCTGCCGGAAAGAAAAAATCGCCTTTTTCCCGTTCATGGACGT
>CAZJFC010000119.1:0-1722 GCA_964545245.1 uncultured Rickettsiales bacterium | reverse complement strand
ATGCCAGTGCAGGCTTCGCTAACCGGATCGCGCAACAAGTGCGCGATGACGTTTCCCTGTTTCATAACTGAAACTTACAACTACTCTACAACAACCAAATCGGCATTGTTGCCCAGCAGGTAAACCTTGCCGCCATTGACGACCGGGGCGGAGTATACGCCGTCCCTGATTTTGGTTTCACCGGTTGAGGTTCCGGTTTGCGGGTCGAGCTGGATGAGTTTGCCGTGCGAGCCGGCGACAACCAGCCTGCCGCCCGCCATCACCGGGCCTGACCAGTTGATTGGTGTTTTCCCGTCGAGTTTTTCGAGGGCGCTTGCCCATTTGATGCGGCCATCGAAGCGGTTGAGCGCGATGATGTTGTTACCGTTGCCGATAACGAATATCCATCTTCCGGCAACCCACGGCGTGGCGGATACGCTGCCGACTTTCTGCGACCAGATGCGGAACCCGCTGGCGAGGTTGAACGCGGCGAGGTCGCCCCCGTGACCCGCTACATAGGCGATGCCGTCAGCCACGACCGGTGCGGCGGTAACGTCGTTAATCCCGGCGGCGGCGCTTTTGCGGCTGCTGCCGAGGCCAATGAGTTCGCTCCACAGCTCATTGCCGCGCGCGGTGTTGATGCCGAAAATCTCGCCCGATGAATAGGCGATGACCGCGACATTGTTCTTGATGACCGGGACGGAGCTGCCATAAACCGCGGTGGTTTCCCGCGCGCCGGAATGCCGCCATATCGTGCCGCCATCAACAACGGAAAGGCAGAAAAGCTGGTTGTCAGCCGTCACCGCGAAAAGCTTGTCATCCACCACCACCGGCGGGCGGCGCAGTGCCATGCCTACATCCTTGCGCCATAGTTCTTGCCCGTTGCTGGCAGAAATTGCCACCACATGCCCATATCCGGTTGCGGCATAGAGCACGCCATAAGCATAAGCCACGCCGCCGCCGGGCAGGTCGCGGTCTTCTTCCGGCGCGTCAAGGTCAAGCTTCCATGCCTGCTTGAGCGTTCCAGCGTCGAGCGCGACAACATTGCTTTCGCCGTCAATCACGAAAATCTTCCCTTCCGCGATTACCGGCTGGCTGGTGAGGAACAGCCCGGAATCCGCCGCCGAGCCTGCGTTTGCCGTGGTGACGTCCTGCAAATTGCCGTTGATGCCGAAATTGCCGTTATGGGTTTCAAACTCCGCATCGTCGGAAATTTCGGGGATATCGACATTGTCGGTCAGGCTTGCATCGGGCGTGATGCGCATATTGTCTTCCATCACCGCATAGCGCGTGCCGGGAAGGATTTTCCCGTCATCGGACGCGCCCATCCATTCGGGCAGGTAGCTGCATGATGCGAGGGTGATTGCGGCGCTGAACAACAGAAATTTTTTCATGTATTTAGTTATATGGCGTATTTGGATTTAGTCAAATGGGGAGTCGTAAGTCATAAGTCGTATGTCGTAAGAATCACCCCCCTTACGTCCCCCCTGATAGGGGGGAGAATCGCACTCCCTCTCCTATGAGGAGAGGGTCGGGGTGAGGTGCTCTTTTGTGGTTTGTAACTTGTGGTTTGTGGCTAGTGGCCGTTCAGGAGAACGGCCCAGCCTTGAGCGTGCCGGAGGCACAGCCCATCGGAGGCGCAGTAGCGCCGCACGGGGGCAAAAGATAATCCCGTTCAGGAGAACGTTCAGCCCTGAGCGTGAGCGGAGCGAACAGCCCATCTGAGCGGCAGGAGCCGCGAAG
>CAZJFC010000118.1:0-1908 GCA_964545245.1 uncultured Rickettsiales bacterium | reverse complement strand
TGACAAAAATTATGCTTATATTTCAATGGGCGGCGGGAGCCATGCAACAACGCCGTTTATCCCGCGATCCGGTTAGCGAAGCATGCACCGTCATTGCCCCGTGTGACGTTAAATTTCTGAAATTCCATAAAGCATTGACAAGCGGTAAAAAATGGCTATATTCCGCCCTCCAAATTCAGGAAATTGTCGTTTTTGCGTGAGTTGTTTTACGTGAAATCTAGATTTGGCCCCCGTCCTGAACGGGGTGGACAGTAATAAGGTAATAACAATGACTAAAGTAGTTAAATCAAAATACAAAATCAGCCGCCGCCTTGGCGCAAGCCTCTGGGGTCGCTCCAAAGACGCGTTCAACGTCCGTCCGACGCCTCCGGGCCAGCACGGCGCAGCCGCAACCCGCAAAAAATACTCCGATTTCGGCAAGCAGCTCCGCGCGAAACAACAGCTTAAAGGCTATTACAACATGGGCGAACGCCAGTTCCTCCGCACTTACAAGGAAGCCCGCCGCCTGAAAGGCGACTCCTCCGAGAACCTCGTGGGCCTGCTTGAGCGCCGCCTCGATATGGTGGTTTACCGCGCGACTTTCGCGCCGACCATCTTCGCCGCGCGCCAGCTCGTTTCGCACAAGCACATCCTTGTTAACGGTAAAAAAGTGAACATCGCCAGCTATCAGGTGAAAGACGGCGATATCATCGAAGTTAAGGAAAAATCACGCCAGCTCGCCTTGGTTATCGGCGCTGCAACTTCCAAGGAGCGCGATGTTCCGGGTTATATCGAAGTCGACACTAACAAATATTCCGCGAAATACCTGCGCCAGCCGCAATACACCGAGATCCCTTACGCAGTAAAAATGGAACCGAACCTCGTAATCGAGTATTATTCGCGTTAGTAGTTTTGAGTCGTAAGTTCAACAAAAAACCTCTCCCCTATCAGGGGGGATGTAAGGGGGGTGGATTCTGTAGTGTCAGTGACAGTGTGAGTGTCAGTTTCTTACTCCCACTAGCACTGTCCTCCCACTCTCTTTGCACCTCACCCCAACCCTCTCCTCATAGGAGAGGGAGCTACAGTATCTCCCCTCCTATAAACAAAACCTATCAATATCCAAAAATCGATAGGTTTTATATATCGATTTTCCTCTGTGGAATTATCTTAAATTAATTTAATAACTTCTTGCTTTTCTTTCCCCATCTTGCTATCCTGCGGAGCATAACAGGGAAGGTATCCATGAATACAGCGCGGTTTTCGCAGTTAGCGTCAGTCAATTTCTCCGGCGCGGCAATTGCCAGCCAAACAGGCAATACAAGTTATCTGGTGGTGAAAAGCGATGGCGGGGAATTCCCGGCGCTGTTCATCGAATTCAGCAATAACGGCGGTTACAACAGGCTATATGCGGGCGCTTTGCTGCCCACCCCGCAATCCGAGCCTAAAATCAGCGTATATAAAACGAAAAGCTGGGTATTGCAGGCCAAGCTGGGAAACGCGGGCTTCAGCCCTGTTACCACGATAAAACTTCCCGAAGAAATTGTTGCGGCAGCGGGTGAGAACCTTGAACCGCACACGTTTTTTTCGGCATCCTACAAGCCGGGAGCGCCACAATCTGCACGGGTTGCCCATCCGGCGGAAGGTTTTATCAAAGGCGTGGCGGCGCTGATAAGCGTGGTGGCAAAGCCTGAAAACCGCCCGGAAATGCAGGGGGATGTGGCAAAATTCCTGAATGCGGCTGCCGGAATTGAGGCAAATTTCGGCCTTGTTGATACAAAACAACCGGTATCACGCTCAAGAGCCGGATAATTTTAAAAACTTTCTTCATTTGGTAACAATTTGCTGCTAACATGCGAGCATGAAGATGTTCGTAATCCCATGCGACGTTAACGGGCAGAAAGTCCCGGTGCAGTTCTACATAGGCGAGCC
>CAZJFC010000117.1:0-2025 GCA_964545245.1 uncultured Rickettsiales bacterium | reverse complement strand
ATGCCAGTGCAGGCTTCGCTAACCGGATCGCGCAACAAGTGCGCGATGACGTTTCTTCGCCTCATAACTAAAACTAAAAACTGAAACTAAGGCCGCCCACGGCCACCGCCCTGTCCGCGATTGGCGAGTTCCTGCACCAGCGCAGCAGGGCTTACACCGTTGTTTTCCAACGTCTTTGTGGCGGTTTTTTCAACTTCCCTCATTTCCCGGTCATTGATATGCCCATCCCGCGGATAAAGGTCATGTTTATCTAAAAGGGCTTTCGCCATCCTGCCCGCTTCTTCAATATTTATGTCGCCGGCAACATCTTTTGCCCCGGCCCTGATCTCTTTCTTCTCAGCGCCGGTAAGGTTGATTCCCGCACGGTTCAAATCTTTTATGGAAGCGTTTGCCAGCTCAGCGGAGGTCACGGTTCCGTCATTCCTGCCATTCCTGAGCAGCCCCTCGCCCGTATCCATGCGCCTGAAGTTATCCTTCACGCCGTTCACTATGTCATCAATCGGCACGCCGCGTTTTTGCGCTTCCAACTGCCCCAGCATCCCATCAACAGATGCCTTGAACTGCGAAGTATCCATCCCCGCTTTTTCCATATCGGCAACGACCTTGTCACGCATCGCGCCAAGCTCTTTGCTGTCAAGCTCACCGAACGGCTTGCGCGTATCCGCCTCTTTCAACATCTGCGCGCCGCGGGCAGATGCTTCGGCTACATTGATCGGGCCAATCGTTTCCGCGCCTTCCCTAACCTGATTTCTGGTTTCCCGGTCAACCCGGACACCGCCATCTTTCAGGTCCTGTAAATTACTTTTTGCCAATTCGCCCGGAACTACTGTTCCGTCGTTGTTACTGTCCATACGCCGCAAGTTGGCGTCCAGCTCTGCTTGGATTGCCGGAATCGGTATAGTTGGGTTTTCTGCCATGTAGCTCCCTTATTTTCCCAGTTTTATCATACCCCAGCAAAGCTAAATATATGTTAACAATTCATGAAATATCTATGACAAAGTGGCAAAAATGGTGGATTCTGGGGAGGTAGCAGGCGCTAGGAACTAGACGCCAGGCTTTAGGGAAACGTCATTGCGAGAAGGCATAGCCGACGAAGCAATCCAGAAGACTGGATCGCCACGCTCCCGTTGGTCGCTCGCGATGACGCCCTTTCTTTGACTTGCCTAATGACCAATGACTAACAACTAATGACCAAACTTTCACATTGATTTCATACACTAATTGTTTATCTTCCATGCCGGAAACCAACAGTGGACGATATGGCACAGGCTAACAGGAACAACGACAGCAAACCGGCGCGCGGCGTGCCGAAATCCCAGCGGGCGGCGGAAAAAGCCCTCAGGAAAGATACGCTTTTCCTCGAAATGCAGGAGGAAATGAGCCGCGACGAGATGGTGCGTTTCTTCAGCCATAACAGCAACCGCATAGTAACCGCGCTGGTTATCATCCTGCTGGTTGTTTCCGGCTATAAAATCTGGGACCATTTCCACACCAAAAAACTCGAAGACGCGGGTATTAAGCTTTTTGAGGTGGTGGTTAACCCGCAGGACGCGGAAACCGCCGAAAAGCTGAAAGAAATTGAAGGCATCCCGGTCTATTCCGAAATGGCGAAGCTTGACCGCGCGCAGATCCTCCTGCAGACCGGGCAAACCGAAGAAGCGCAAAAGCTTTTCGAGGAACTCGCCGCTGATAAATCCGCCGAACAGCCTTTCCGTGAACTCGCCGCGCTCAATGCCGTGAACCTTCTGCTCAACGCCGACCCGAAAAACCCGGAGATCGAGAAAAAACTCGCGCCGCTGACCGGCGACAAAAGCACGTATAAATACACCGCGCGTGAATTCCTCGCCATTTACCATATTGAAAACGGGCAGAAAAAGGAAGCCCAGGAAATCCTTGAAGAACTGGCCAAAAACCCGGAAACCCCGATTTCCATCTCCCAACGCGCAAGACAGATTTTGACGCAGTTATAATTTTGCCCCCTTCGCGGCTCCTGCCGCTCAGATGGGCTGTTCGCTCCGCTCACGC
>CAZJFC010000116.1:0-2100 GCA_964545245.1 uncultured Rickettsiales bacterium | reverse complement strand
CGCTGCTTTCAGCGCCTTGCCGACCATGATCGAGAATGTCGCAATAGTAACATCACTCCCCTCGCGCACCACTTCCGCCTTGCCGAGCGGCAGCACGAAATCGTCATTATCCGGCACATCGAATTTCTGGCCATACAGCATTTCATTCTCAAGGAAAATCACCGGGTTCGGGTCGCGTATAGCCGCTTTCAGCAATCCTTTCGCCGATGCCGCATCATAAGGCGCAACCACTTTCAGCCCCGGAATATGCGCATACCAAGCCGCATAGCATTGTGAGTGCTGCGCGCCAACCCGCGAAGCCGCGCCGTTCGGGCCACGGAACACGATAGGGCAGCGCACCTGCCCGCCGGACATATAATTGGTTTTTGCGGCGGAGTTGATGATCTGGTCAATCGCCTGCATAGCGAAGTTAAAGGTCATGAACTCCACGATAGGCCGCAAGCCCGTCATCGAAGCCCCCACCGCAAGCCCGGTAAACCCATGCTCGGTGATTGGCGTATCAATTACCCGCTCCGCCCCGAATTCGGCCAGCAACCCCTCGGAAACCTTATAAGCCCCGTTATATTCCGCCACTTCCTCACCCATCAGGAACACGTCCTTATCCCGGCGCATCTCCTCGGCCATTGCATCCCTTAAAGCTACTCTAACTGTTGTTTCTGTCATGGTTATCTTCTTGTTATCTAATTATTTATTTCTTAATTTGCCTCTTAAGCAAAGCCTTCAGTTCCGGTATCCTTGCATCGATAGTTTTATAAAACCCCTTCAGCTTGTTCCGCAATTCACCTTTCTTAATCTCGTCATAAGCGGGAGTTATTTTTTCAACGACTTCTCCGTCTTTCTCGGTGAATTCCACCGCCACCCTGAAAGGATATCCCTCATTATTCTTTTTGGTAGTAAAATAGATAATGTTTCTATCCTTGGCGAATACAATCGTATAATAATCGTCATACTCTTCAACCTTCATGCCCTTTTGCCTTAACTCCTCTATCTGCTCCGCATCAAGAAGGTTATCAGCGGCCTGAGCAGGAACAAAGGCCAGAGCAAACAAAAGCGCCAATAAGAAGAATCTTTTCATCTAAACCCCGTTTCATTTACGTCATTCCAGCGAAAGCTGGAATCCAGCCTTACCGATGGATCCCGGCCAATTAAATGAATTTTTGGCGGGATGACGGATAATTTAAACCTCATTATAAATATCAGTAAACAGCTCGCTCTCATCCGGTTCCGGGCTGTTTTTGGCGAATTCTTCTACTTCTTTTATCTGGTCTTTGATTTGCTTCTCAATCTTCGCCAGCTCCGCCTCGCTGATTTTGAAACGGTCAGCCATTTCTTTTTTCAGGCGCTCGATAGGGTCATGTTTCAGCTTATATTCGTCAACTTCTTCCTTGCTGCGATATTTCGCCGGGTCGCTCATTGAATGGCCGCGATAACGGTAAGTTTTCATCTCAAGAATAATCGGCCCATTGCCGTCACGCACATATTTCGTGGCTTTCAGCGCCGCCTCGCGCACCGCCAGCACGTCCATTCCGTCAATCTGCTCGCCGGGGATGCCGAATGAAATCCCGCGCTTATATAAATCCAGCACCGAGGTTGAGCGGTTCACGCTGGTTCCCATCGCATATTGGTTGTTTTCCACCACATAAACCACCGGGAGGTTCCACAGCTTCGCCATGTTGAACGATTCATAAACCTGCCCCTGGTTGATCGCGCCGTCACCCAGATAAGTGAATGAAACCTTGCCGTTTTTGCGATATTTATTGGCGAAGGCAAGCCCCGTCCCGATAGGCACCTGCGCGCCCACAATGCCGTGGCCGCCATAGAAATTGCCTTTGGTGTTGAACATGTGCATCGAGCCGCCCTTGCCTTTCGAGCAGCCGGTTGCGCGGCCTGTAAGCTCGGCCATAACGTCTTTCGGGTCAATCCCGCTGGCAATGATATGCCCGTGGTCGCGGTATGAAGTCACCGAGGAATCCCCCTCCTTCGCGACGCTTTGCATACCCACGATGACCGCTTCCTGCCCGATATAAAGGTGGCAGAAACCGGCAATTAAGCCCATACCGTAAAGCTGCCCGGCTTTTTCCTCAAAGCGGCGGATGAGCA
>CAZJFC010000115.1:0-2114 GCA_964545245.1 uncultured Rickettsiales bacterium | reverse complement strand
TATTGCTTTATCCACTGTTGCACTTCAAACGTGAATCCACCCCCCCGCCTGCGCGAGGGTGACAATATACTTATGTTCGTGGTATCACCTCATAAGTCGTAAGCAACCACTCCCCTTAAATCCCCCTGATAGGGGGGAGAATCGAGGTGAATTTTCTGAAGTTCTAAAATTCCATCAAAAGCGCCGCAAGGGAGCAAAAAATTACTTATCAAGGCTATAAACCAGAATCTGCTCCTTCCTTTCCTTGTTCTTCCAGTAATGCTCAGTTTGATATAACAGCTCAAAGCCGAGTTTTTCATGGATGCGGATGGAAGGGGTATTATCCACATGAACTGAAGATTTTATATTTGTAATATCCGTTTCCGCGAACACATGCTCAACCAGCGCCTCTGCGGCTTCCGACATCAAACCCTGATTTGCGAATTCGTCATTTATCCAGAACCCGATCTCGTCTTCATCCACCAGCGGCGCGCGGATAGTGCCAACCAGGATATTCTGCGGCTTCAGGTAAAGGCCGAGCCTGCCGGTTTCTTCGGTTACGGAAAGCCATTTTTGCGCGTCCGCAACGGAATAAGGCCACGGAACAAGCGCCGTCCAGTTATGGATATTTTCAGTGATGAGCGAAGCGACAATTTCCGCTTCCTCCACCCGGATCGGCCTTAGGATGAGCCTTTGCGTTTCAACATACATGGCGGATAGTTATGGGTTTAAGTTTGCGCTAGTCAAGCAAATTAACGATGATGTTTATGCGAGCAGCCGTGGCCGCAGGAACCGTGGTCATCCTCATAGTCATCGAGGTCGATCTCCTCAAGCATTTCACGCAGTTTTTTGCGCACGGGTGATTCGCCGTCAACTTTGTCCAGCGGGTTGAAAAGGGCAGGGCCGATGATTTTCCCAGTCATTTAACTTCTCACCTCATCCTGCAATTTTTCCAGCGCGCGGGCTTCGATCTGGCGGACGCGCTCGCGGCTGATGCCATAAGTCTGGCTTAAATCCTCCAGCGTCGAAGGTTCTTCGGAGAGCAATCTTTTATGCACAATATCGCGCTCGCGGTCGGTTAGGGTGAGCATCGCCTTGTCGAGCATGTTTTTGCGCTTGGAATATTCCTGGTTTTCGCCCAGCACGATTTCCTGGTTGCTCACGTCATCGGCGAGCATATCGATCCATTCATTTCCTTCCTCATCGCCGAATTTTGCGTTGAGCGACTGGTCAGCGCCGTGCATGCGCCGGTCCATTTCCTCAACTTCGCGATATTCCACCTCAAGCTCACTGGCGATTTCGCGCATTTGCGCCGGGGTGAGGTTTTCCTCCTGCGATTTCAGGATTTTGCCTTTCAGGCGGCGGAGGTTGAAGAACAGTTTTTTCTGCGCGGCGGTGGTGCCGATTTTCACCAGCGACCATGAGCGCAAAATATATTCCTGCATTGCCGCTTTTATCCACCACATCGCATAGGTGGAGAGGCGGAAACCTTTTTCCGGGTCGAATTTTTTTACCGCCTGCATGAGCCCGATATTGCCCTCGGCAATTAACTCTGGCACCGGCAGGCCATAATTCTTGTAGCCGTAGGCAATTTTTACCACGAGGCGCAAATGGCTGGTGACAAGCCTGTGCGCGGCTTCCTTGTCGTCATAGGTTTTGTAGCGCTTGGCGAGCATGTACTCTTCCTGCGCGTCCAGCATCGGGAATTTCTTGATTTGTGTCACATAGGCGCTGAGGCCGTTATCAACGCTGGGAAGATTGGTCTGGGTTCTTACTTTCATAGACTATCAAATTCTCCTGATATCCCTATATACGCATATTATGAATGATTCCTTCTCAATATACCATACTAAAATAATAAGTTAAATATTAGCTTTAATTTTAGTTGTATATCCAAGCACAGGAATTATACCATAATACCACCCCGGAATGCAAATTTGCAGTTGGGGATGGTTGATATAGTTATAAATTCCGTGAAAACAAGCAAGAACCATGCCTTTGATAGTCGCTGGTTAGTGGGTCGTAAGTGAAGTCATTAGTCATTGGTCATTAGGCCACCTCCCCCATCCCCTCCTGATAGGAGGGGAGAAGAAGATGTTTCCCTCCTGATAGGAGGGTTGAATTGTAGCTCCCTC
>CAZJFC010000114.1:0-2152 GCA_964545245.1 uncultured Rickettsiales bacterium | reverse complement strand
CCTTGTAGGAATTCTGGTCGAATTTGCCGCCCGCGTGGAGTTGCGTCATGATGACTTCGGCGGCGGAAATGCCTTCTTCAGTGTGGATATCGACCGGGATACCACGGCCATTATCGCGCACCGTGCATGAACCGTCGGCGTTGAGGATAACGTCAACACCGTCGCAATGTCCGGCGAGCGCTTCGTCGATCGCGTTATCGACAACCTCATAGACCATGTGGTGAAGGCCGGAGCCGTCATCAGTGTCGCCGATATACATGCCGGGGCGTTTGCGAACTGCTTCAAGGCCCTTTAAAACTTTGATTGAATCTGCGCCATATTCCGCGTTGGCGGCCGGGTTTTGTGCTGGTTCTGCTTCCATTTTCTGTGCTGTGTTTGTCATATCGCGTGAAGTTAGACTTTTCTACCCCGAAAAGCAAGGGAATTGCAGGGGTTTTGCTAAAAAAAAGGGCTTGTTTTTCAATGGGATAATCTTTGCCGAGAACTCGTGTTAGTTGCGCTTTTAGCGGATGCGTTTTTTGCGAAAACCTGCCTGTTTTTCTTTTTGTCTAAACCATTCCTCCTGAAGCTTGGTTGTATAGTATGATATATCCCCAGTATAGCACAGCTAAAAGTTGCTTGTCAAGGATTTTAGTTAAAATTTAATTCATGATTATCAATATGTTAAATAATTCATATTATCGGGATATGTCTGTAATTCGTCATCGCGAGCGACCAGCGGGAGCGTGGCGATCCAGCCTGGATTGCCGCGGTCGCTAAGTACCTCACCCCGACCCTATCCTCATAGGAGAGGGAGCGCTGATTCTCCCCCCTATCAGGGGGGATGAAAGGGGGGTGGCATCCGATGTTCCGAAATTCCGGAATTCCGAAGTTCCAACCTCCTCATTCCTGACCTCTAGAAACTCGGCATCAATGCCGCTGAACAACTCTTCCTCAGTGCCGGTTAAAAAGCTCTGGCAGCCCAGCGCGGTGATTTCGGCATAAAGCTCCCGGCGGCGGTTTTCGTCAAGATGGGCGATAACCTCATCCAGCAGCACTATCGGTGTTTTGTTCTTGCGCGTGCGCAGCAGTTTCGCCAGCGAGAGGATGATTGAGAGCAACAGCGCCTTCTGCTCCCCGGTGGAACATAAATTCGCAGGCATGTTTTTGTTGGTGTTGGTGACTTTGAAATCGGTCTTGTGGACACCGCGCCCGGTACGCAAACTGCGGCGGTCATCATTGCGGGAGTCGAAAAGTTCGCGGGTGAAAATATCCTCAACCTCCAGCGCTTTCATTTCGTGCAGCAGGTTCTCATAACGCCCGTCCACATGGATTTCCGGGCGCGGGAACAGGGTGGCGGATTTGTTGAGTTCCTCCTGCAAATAGTGAATCACCTCATTGCGCGCGGCGGCAATTGCCGTACCATATTCCGCCATGCGTTTTTCCAGCACTTTGAGCCATGTCTGGTCAAAATTCCCGTCTTTCAAAAGCTTCATGCGTTCGCGCATCGCGTTCTCATAAACCGCCACGCGGGAGGCATGTTCCGGGTCGAAATTGTATATCACGCGGTCAAAAAAACGGCGGCGTTCGGAGTTGGATTCGATGAAAATCCCGTCCATCTGCGGAGTGAGCCAGATGCAGGAAACATATTCGGCAAGCGTGCTGGTTCCTTTCTGTTTCTCGTCATCGACTTTGGCGATGCGCTTGGCGTTGCCGCATTCCATCCCGGTGGTGATTTTATAGCCGCCCGCCTCGGAGATCACCGACCATTCGCCCGCGCCGTGATGGCCGAGTTCGTCCAGCGCCGCGCCGCGCAAACCCTTGCCGGGAGCGAGCAGGGAGATGGCTTCGAGCAGGTTGGTCTTCCCCGCCCCGTTCGCGCCGTGAATAACGGTAAAAGGCGCAGAAAACCCCACCGAAAGTTCCGGGTAGGAGCGGAAATTATAAAGCCGAAGGTTTTTTAACTGGACTGGCACAAGGTTAAAATATGGCGAATGCGCGGCTTTGTCCAGCGGGGTTTGTTGGCGGTTCATTCATATATAAAATCTATCAATAATTAGAAATTGATAGGTTTTATATATGGATAAGGAGAAGTCATTAGTCATTGGTCATTAGGAACACCTCCCCCATCCCCTCCTGATAGGGGCATTGTTTAGTTGATACTGTTGACAAG
>CAZJFC010000113.1:0-2286 GCA_964545245.1 uncultured Rickettsiales bacterium | reverse complement strand
AACTCATCACTGCTTGTCAACAGTATCAACTAAACAATGCCCCTGATAGGAGGGGAGAAGAAGATATTTCCCTCCTGATAGGAGGGGTGAAACTGTAGCTCCCTCTCCTATGAGGAGAGGGTTGGGGTGAGGTGCTAAGGAATGGAACTTTGGAATTCCAAAGTTCCAACCCCCCATGGCCTAGTGCCTCACTCCTTCCCTGGATATTTTATTACGCAAAAAGTCTCCTGACTTTTTGCCGAAACCCCAATGTTGTGGATTCCGGATATTTTTCCCTGCTGGTAAAAATTCCGGAATGACAAATGGGGGAAAGGGGGAGCGAGGCAGGAGCCGAGCCAGCCCTGAGCGTGAGCGAAGGGGGCAAAACCCTTCCTATGGCCTAGTGCCTGTTGCCTAGCGCCTGTTTGTAAATTCACTCACGATGTCAAATACCATGCGGATATCACCCCGCGATTATTCTGATATTTCTATATAATACCACCTTTAATTGCACAAAGTCAAGGAGATTTTTAGAAAATACTGTTTAAAGATAATTAGTTATAAAATACAGTATAATAGGATATATCATATTTATTTCCGGCGCATGGCAAGGGATCGATAGATAAAACTTATCGATTTTCGATTATTGATAGGTTTTGTTTATGGATTTGGAATTAAGGGGGAAGGATGAGGGATGAAGGGGAAAGGGAAGTAAACCAGCGGTGATCCGGTCTGGATTGCCGCGTTCGCTTACGCTCCCTCGCAATGACGGGGATTTGCTTTCTCAGGCGGAATGACAACATAGGGAGAACGGCTCCGAGCGCGGAGCGCGAAGGCAAGCCCATTGAGGGCGCTAGCCTTAGTGGCGACTGAACGATAATTAAAATTCACGGAATTAGGACAATACTCCCCATCGTGCTGCGCGATTCGAGCAGGCGGTGGGCTTCGGCGGCGTCTTTGAGCGGGATGCGGTGGGTGATCCGCGGTTTCAGCACACCGGTACGCACGGCCTGGAAAATCTCCAGCGCGCTCATGACCAGTTCGCTGCGTTCGCTTTTATAATGCGCGATGCTGGGGCGGGTAAGGAAGAATGAACCTTGCGCGAGCAGGGAGATATCGATCGGCGGAACGGGGCCGCTGCTTTGCCCGAAGCTTACCAGCAGGCCGAGCGGCATCAGGCATTCGAGCGATTTTTTGAATGTCGCTTCGCCGACCGAGTCATAAACGACGACCACGCCCTTGTCGTGGGTGATTTCGCGCACACGGGTAACCCAGTCTTCGGTGGTGTAGTTGATGACATGGTGGCAGCCGTTCTCTTCCGCCCATGCGGCTTTTTCCCTGCTGCCGACCGTGCCGATGACGATTGCGCCAAGGTTTGACGCCCATTGGCAGAGATATGTTCCCACCCCGCCGGCGGCGGCATGGACGAGTATGTAATCATCGGGTGTGACGGCGAAGGTGCGGCGCAGCAGGAAATGCGCGGTCATGCCCTTGACCATGATGGTGGCGGCGTCCTCGTCGGTGATGTCATTGGGGATCTTGACCAGGAATTCCGCCGGGATGGTGCGGTGGGTGGCGTATCCAAATGGCAGGTGCGGTGCGGTGCCGTAACATACCCTGTCGCCCGGCTTTAAGCCCTCAACGCCGGTGCCGACGGCCTCAACCACGCCGCTCGCCTCAATTCCGGGAACCATCGGCAGGTCATTCTTATAAAACCCGGTGCGGTGGTAAATATCTATATAATTCAGGCCGATAGCTGTGTGGCGGATGAGCGCTTCCCCCTCGAACGGGCCGCCAAGGGTGATCTCCTTGAAATTCAGCGCTTCCGTGCCCCCCGGTGATGAAATAACTATCGCCTTGACCATTTTCCCTCCGTTAATGGTTAACCATATGGGTTTGTAACAAAACTTTCAAACAGAAAGGCTTGAACAAGGGTTAAATAAATGTTAAAAATAGCTGGTTAGGAGATAAATTTATGGGATTCAGCTTTGGTGCCGGTGGCGGAAGATGGGGCGGTGGACACCGTCACGGCCATGGGCACGGTCATGGTTTTTTTGGTTTCAGCTTCAGTAACCGCGGTGGCGGCTGGGGAAGCAGGCAGCGCGAAACCGCCGAGGAAAGGGCGGAGCGCCACAAGGCGGAACAGGCTAAACAGGAAGCAGAATTCCGCGCGGAGTTCGGCGAGGCGCAGAAAGACCTTAATTGGGTTGCGCAACGTCACCCGAATGACGGGCTGGGGCAATTCGCAAGCCAGGTAGCCGATAAGGGACGCGACCTCAACCAGATGAAGCTGGCGGCCAATTTAGC
>CAZJFC010000112.1:0-2332 GCA_964545245.1 uncultured Rickettsiales bacterium | reverse complement strand
CTTTATCCTTCCCCCCTGAGGGGGGAATACAAGGGGGGTTACTCGACTAATGACTAAAAAAAACGAAGGATATCTAAAACAACTCCGTAATCATTATGTTAGTTATTTGAAACTTATATAATAACCCAATAATGACAATTGCAAATTAACATAACCCGCAATATCATCGCAGCATAACAAACCACGGACGCACCATGAAAAAACCAATTTCAAAACTTCTCATCGTAGCACTGGCTATCACCCCGCTCGCCGCCTGCCAAAACCAGCAGACCGGCCAGGGCGGACTCAACAAGCAGGATGTCGGAACCGTCATCGGCGGCGCAACCGGCGCATTGGTCGGCGCGCAATTCGGTAAAGGGCGCGGACAATTAGTTGGTGTTGCAGCCGGTACTTTGCTTGGCGCTTACCTTGGCAACCAGGTCGGCTCATCGCTCGACAAGGCGGATATCGCATATTATGACCGCACTTCCCAAACCGCGCTTGAGCACAACAAAGTCGGCCAGACCAGTTCATGGAAAAACCCTGATTCCGGCGCATATGGCACAGTCACCCCTACCCGCACCTATGACCAGGCGGGAACCAACTGCCGCGAATACCAGCAAACAATCACCGTTGGCGGAAAAACCGAAAAAGCCTACGGCACAGCCTGCCGCCAGCCGGACGGCTCGTGGAGGATCGTGCAGTAACCCCCTCTTTTTGTCACCCCCGCGGAGGCGGGGGTCTTAAGCTTAAGATTCCCGCCTCCGCGGGAATGACAGTTGTAAACTAGTTAATTGGTTGATAATTAGTAAAATGGCGGGTATAAAAATTCCGCCATTTTTATTACCGGAGAGAGAGAATATGTCAAAACTTATGCAGGGAAAACGCGGCCTCATCATGGGCGTTGCGAATGATAAATCTATAGCATGGGGAATTTCCAAGGCAGTGGCCGATCAGGGCGCTGAACTCGCCTTCACCTATCAGGGCGAAGCGCTGCTGAAACGCGTGCAGCCGCTCGCCGCCAGCGTCGGCTCCGACACAGTGCTGGAATGCGACGTCACCAACATGGAAAGCGTCGACAGCGTATTCTCCGAGTTGGAAAAGAAATGGGGCAAACTGGATTTCGTCGTCCATGCAATCGCCTTTTCCGACAAGAACGAGTTGAAAGGACGTTATGTCGACACCACGCTCAACAATTTCCTTACTTCGATGAATATCTCGGTTTATTCATTCACCGCCGTGTGCCAGCGTGCCGCGAAACTGATGAAAGACGGTGGCAGCCTGCTCACCCTCACCTATTACGGCGCAGAAAAAGTAATGCCGCATTATAACGTTATGGGCGTGGCAAAAGCGGCGCTGGAAGTTTCCGTGCGCTATCTCGCGGTTGACCTTGGCAAAGACAATATCCGCGTCAACGCCATCTCCGCAGGGCCTATCCGCACGCTCGCGGCCAGCGGCATCGGCGATTTCCGCTATATCCTGAAATGGAACGAATATAACTCCCCGCTCCGCCGCAACACCACCATTGAAGAAGTCGGCGGCTCAGGCGTTTACCTGCTTTCCGACCTCGGAACCGGCACCACCGGCGAGATTTTGCACGTTGACAGCGGCTACCACGTTGTAGGCATGAAATCCGTAGATGCGCCGGATATCACGGTTGAGAAGGCCGATAATGCGGCTTAATGGGAAATTGGGAAATTAGGAAACAGGGAATTTGGGAAACTGGGAATATGAGAAAAAGAGAATTTTGGTAAAGAACTAATAATTCTCTTGTTCTCAATTTCCCAATTTCCTAGACTCTATAAATGAACAACACATTCGGCACGATTTTCAACTTCACCACCTGGGGCGAAAGCCATGGCGAGGCCATTGGCGCGGTGGTGGACGGCGTTCCTTCGCTCATCCCGCTTTCGGAGGCGGACATCCAGCCGTTCCTCGACAGGCGCAAACCGGGGGGCAGCAAATTCGTCACCCAGCGCAAGGAGCCGGATACCGTTAAAATCCTCTCCGGGGTTTATGAAGGCAAAACCACCGGCACGCCGATAAGCCTCATCATCCGCAACGAAGACCAGCGCAGTAAGGATTATGGCGATATCGCGCAGAAATTCCGCCCCGGCCACGCGGATTATACTTATCATGCGAAATACGGCATCCGCGACCCGCGCGGCGGCGGCAGAAGCTCCGCCCGTGAAACCGCGATGCGCGTTGCCGCCGGCGCTATCGCACGCAAGATAATCCCGGATATCAAAATCCGCGGGGCGCTGGTGCAGATCGGCACGCAGAAAATCAACCGCGATAACTGGGATTGGAACGAGATCGGGAACAACCCGTTCTGGTGCCCGGATAAACAGGC
>CAZJFC010000111.1:0-2340 GCA_964545245.1 uncultured Rickettsiales bacterium | reverse complement strand
GAAAGCAAGTGCCACCATTATCCAGAAAACCTCCTGCTGCTGCTCCATGCAGAAAAACACCAGCAGACCAACAATGGAAATAGCAAGTACCGCATTCAGGGGATGCTGCCCTTTAAAACGCACCGGGGCAGAGCCGATCAAACCATGCAGTTTGCCGAACGCCACCACCGAACCGCTGAAGGTGATAGCCCCGATAACCGCGCCGATGCTCATTTCAATCAGGCTGGCGGTTTTTATCATACCTTTCATGCCGATGCCGAAGCTATAAGGGTCATAATAGGCCGCCGCCGCGATCAACACCGCCGCAAGGCCAATAAGCGAGTGGAAACCCGCCACAAGTTGCGGCATTTGCGTCATTTGCACTTTTTTAGCCATTACCGCGCCGATGATTCCGCCGACCGCCAACCCGCCGATAATGAATTCAAACGACTTCACAGCATCAAGCGTGAGCGTTGTACCGATGGCGATCGCCATGCCGAACATGCCAAAAAAATTGCCCTGACGCGCGGTCTTTGGGCTTGAAAGGCCGCGCAGCGCAAGGATAAAAAGCACCGAAGAAGCCAGATATAACATTGCCTGAGTCGAGTTCATTATTTTCCCTTTTCTTACTCTGTCATTCCCGCGAAGGCGGGAATCTTATTCTTTAAGCCCCCCGCCTGCGCGGGGGTGACAACTTATTTTTGTTATTTCTTCTTTTTATCATCCTTAGATTTAAACATCGCCAACATCCGCTGCGTAACGAGGAACCCGCCGAAAATATTCACAGCCGCAATCATAGTGGCAAAGAAACCCAGCCAGCCGGAAAACCCGTATGAAGCACCCGCAGCAATGATCCCGCCCAGAATGATGATCGAGGAAATCGCGTTAGTAACGGACATCAGCGGCGTGTGCAGCGCCGGGGTAACTTTCCAGACGACATAATAGCCCACAAAACATGCGAGCACAAAAACGGTGAATAGCTGTTCAAATTCGTGCATAAAATCAGTCTTTGGTTGATGGTTGATGGTTGATGGTCGCCTTAATAATCTCGTCATTTTCATCAATTTCCAGCTTGCCGTCCTTGATGATAAGCCCAAGGAAATTGACCACGTTCTGTGCAAAAAGCTTGCTCGCATCCGCCGCCAGTTTGCTCGGCAAATTCGGGTGGCCGAGGATTTTAACCCTGTTCGCCGTCACCACGGTTTCGCCCGCTTTCGAGCCTTCCACATTGCCGCCGCTTGCCACCGCAAGGTCAACGATAACGCCGCCCGCACGCATCAGTGCAACCATATCGGCGGTCACGATGCGCGGCGCGGGTTTACCTGGAATCAGCGCAGTAGTAATAACAATGTCCGACTTCGCGATAACATCACTAAGCGCCTGCGCCTGACGTTTTTTATATTCCTCGGAAACCTCTTTCGCGTAGCCGGATTTATCTTCCGCGTCATCGCCCGCGACCTCCACGAATTTCGCGCCCAGCGATTCCACCTGTTCCTTCGCCGCCGCCCGCACGTCAAACGCGCTCACCACCGCGCCCATGCGGCGTGCCGTCGCAATCGCCTGAAGCCCGGCAACGCCTGCGCCCACGATCACGACCTTCGCCGGGGTAACGGTTCCCGCCGCCGTCATCATCATCGGCACGGCGCGGCCATATTCCGAAACTGCCTCGATCACCGCGCGATAACCCGCAAGGTTCGCCTGTGACGACAAAATATCCATGCTCTGCGCCCGCGTGATGCGCGGAACTTTCACAAGGTCAAACTCCGCCCCGCCAGCGGTAATTTTCGCCGGGTTCACCGAAAGCGTGATATCCGCTCCGCTCCCATCGCCGATTTCCGCCCCGGCAGATTTATAATCCTCATCCGAAATGCTGGCGGCAATTCCCGCCCCCGGCTCAACCACAACACCCGCGCCGAGTTTGATGAGTTTTTTTACCGAATCCGGCGTCGCCGCAACCCGCTGCTCAAATTCCGCAGTTTCTTTTTTGACAAAAATTTTCATGGGTTTTAAGTAACAGAAAATATATATTATTCAAGCCGTAGAAAAAACTCCCACGCATCCTTTGTCATTCCCGCGCAGGCGGGAATCTTAAGACCTCCGCCTGCGCGGAGGTGACACTAAGAATAAAAAAACCTAAACCGTAAAAATCCGCTTATATTCCTGCGTAGCAAACCGGTCGGTCATTCCGGCGATATAATCCGCGACGATCTCATCCAAATTCCCGCCGCTGATTTTTTTCTGCCATTCCGTCGGCAGGCAATCCGGGTTTTCGGCGAAGAAGCCGAACAGGTCAACCACGATGCGCCTCGCCTTGCTGGTCATGCGGTTCACCTTGTAGTGGCGATACATATGCTTGAACAG
>CAZJFC010000110.1:0-2385 GCA_964545245.1 uncultured Rickettsiales bacterium | reverse complement strand
TACCAACTCATGCCTTAACTCTTTCCTGCAAAAACTGTAGCCATGCAACAACGCCGGGATAAACCCGCGATGACATTTTATATTATCTTTTACTCGTCATTCCTGCGAAGGCAGGAATCCAACCTTATGGAGAAGCAATTATCCCCTTTACATAAGGATAATAGTCATCCCGGCGCAGGCGGGGATGACGCAACCCCTAGTGCCTCGCACCTAATGCCTAGCGCCTAGTGCCTAAACCTAAACCCTCCTTATCCGCGCAACATTCGCCCCGCGCCCGCGTACCCAGTTCAGGAACTGCGAAAGCGCGTCCACCTGGTCGTCGTGCTTGCCGCGCGGGAAACTCAGCAGTTCCGCCTCGAAGCCCGCATACCAATGCTCGTGGCGCGGCAGTTTCAATTTCCCCGCCTCGATCATCGGCGAAACGCTGGCAAGGCGGCTCAGCTTATCCTGCACCGGATTCTGCGCGATGATCGGCAGCGTGGTCTCCGCCCGCAAATCCTGGATCAGGCTCTGGCCGCTGGCTTTATCCTCCACCAGCACCGCCTGCGGATTGTGCTTTTCCGCCTGCGTGATTATCGCGCGTTTCAGCTCCGGGTAGCTTAGCTTGTCGCGGAAAAGGTCGATTAGGTAATAGCCGTCGGCGGTTTCGGCGAAGGTAAGGCACACCGAGAAATCACAATTCTCCCCGCATTTGATTGCGGTGTCCCATGATTGGTAAACAGGAGTTGCACCCCCCTTACATCCCCCCTCATAGGGGGGAGAGAAGATAATTTCTCTCCCTCAGGGAGAGAAATTATCTTCACTCCCTCTCCCTGAGGGAGAGGGTGGGGGTGAGGGTTTTAACTTTGCTACAGTTCCTTGCGGAGAGGAACCCTCCCCCTGCCCCTCCCTCAGGGAGGGGTGATGATCGAACTCATAAAACACAAGCCAGCTGCGGCGTATGACCCCGCCTTCGGTTTTGTGCGGAGCCTGTAAATACTGCGCGGCGAAACCGTATTCGCCCAAATCCCCGCGGAGTTTTTTGATTTCCGCCATGCCTTCGCGCGCGCCGTGCAGCAGGTTCATACCATCGTCATAAACCGGCAGGCACAGATGCTCCCAGCCGCCGCGCCTGAGCAAAACGCCCGATAGGTCCTCGTCATGCAAACGCTGCATCACCACGATTATCGCGCCGTTCTTCTTATCGTCGAGCCGTGTCGAGAAACTCTGGTCGAACCAGCTCAGCGCGGTGTTCCGCGCGTGGTCACTATGCGCGTCCTGCGCGGCGATGGGGTCGTCGATAATTAAAAAATTGCCGCCCTCCCCGGTTATACCAGCGCCCACCGAGGCCGCCATGCGGAAGCCGGATTCGCTGGTCATGAACTTGGTTTTTTCGTTCTGGTCGCGCGCGAATTTCACCTGCGGGAAGATTTTCTTATACCACCCGCCCTGCATGATTTTCCGCGTATCGAGCGAATGCTTCACCGAAAGCGCGGAGTTGTGCGAGGCGACGATAACCCGCCGCGAAGGGTCATGCCCCAGCAGCCATGCCGGCCACGCCACCGAAGCGCAAATCGACTTCAGGTAGCGCGGCGGCATGTTGATGATGAGCCGCTTGATCTCCCCCCGCGTGACGGCCTCCAGCTTCGCGGCGATAGCCTCGATATGCCAGTTATGCAGGTATTTCGTGTTCGGGTTCAGGGTATGGAAACCCTTGCCGATAAAACTGCACAGATCGCTGCGCAGGATTGATTCAATCTCACTCATCACCACCCCGCTTATTTAGATTTCTTGGCAGTTTTCTTCACTACCTTCCTTACCGGTTTTTTTGCCGTTTTCTTGGCCGCGGCCTTTTTGGGCGCGGGCTTCTGGCGGGCAAGGAAATTGCGGATAATCTCCTCGTCTTCCTTCGAGTTGAAGGTAATTTCCGAGGTGGAATTTTTCTCCGCAAGCGGGATTAGTTTTGAAAGGATGGCGACGATTTTCGTTAGTTTGGAAAGTTTTTTCTCGTCGTCCTTTTCCCATTCGGTTTGGTCTTCCAGTTTTTTAAGGAGGTCTTTTGCGGTTCGCAACGCCTCCTCGCAGTCAGACTGCCTGACTTTTACTTCAGCTAAACTAGCCATGGATTCCATTATAACACATGTTTTCCCCAAAACCCGGATTCTTGTGCAAAAAAAGTTTATAAGCTTTTGGATGATAAAGGGAATTCGGGCAAAAATTACTTTTGCATTTTTTAGTGATTAGTCGCTGGTCATTAGGAAGTTGAGTGTCAGCTTTTTCTCCCACTGACACTGTCACTCCCACTCCCCCTCGTCACCCCGTGCTTGTCACGGGGTCTGGTTCTTGTGGCAATGCCAGTGCAGGCTTCGCTAACCGGATCGCGCAACAAGTGCGCGATGACGTTTC
>CAZJFC010000109.1:0-2527 GCA_964545245.1 uncultured Rickettsiales bacterium | reverse complement strand
TATAAACTTACCTATGAAATCACTCTTTACTTCTATCCGCCATGCAACAACGCCGCAACAAGTGCGCGATGACGTCCCTCTAAAACCTGATTCCTAAACCACCCGGTTAACAATCTCATTCCCTTCAAAATAGGCGATAGCCTGTTTCAGCGCCTGCCTCGTAATGTTCGCCTGCGCCTCAACCGTGCAATCGGCAATGTGGTGGGTGATGATCCCCCGGTGTTCCTTATCAACCTTTGCGAAAGGCTCAACAAGGTCATAATCGCCGTCGATACCGAAACCGGAAATTATGCCGCTTTCCAGCGCCCGCGCGAATGATTCCACCTCAATAAGCTGTGGCCTTGCGGTGTTTACCAATATCGTGCCTTTTTTAAGCAGGTTGAATTGCGCGTCCTTGAAAAAATGCTTTGTCTGGCTCGTTAGCGGAATGTGCAGCGAAACTACATCATGCCCATAGGTGAGGAATTCGCGTAAATTGTCTATTTGCTCGTAAGGCATTTTCTTCTGCTCGCGCACATAAAAAATCGCATCCATGCCGAAAGCCTCGGCAATTGTGGCGACGCGGAAACCGATATTCCCCATGCCGACCAGCCCGATTTTCTTGCCGCGCAGCTCGGTTCCCCAGAACGGCTCCGGCGGGCCGGGGTCGCGCTGGCGCAGGATTTCGTCACTTTTGTTAATCATATTCCGGCGGAAAAGCTGGAGCATCAGGGCGATTGTAAATTCAGCGGTTGCGTCGCTGTTAAGGCCGGGAGTGTTCTCCACGATAATTTTTTTCTCCTTGCAGGCTTCCAGCGCGATTGAGTTGACCCCCGCGCCGCCACGGATGACCAGTTGCAGCTTGTCTGCGTTCCTGATGGCGGTTTCCGTCACCTGTTTCGGGCGCACGATAAGCCCGTCATAACCCGCGATTTCCTGCTCAAGCTCCTGCACGGTGATTTCCGGCCTGTAAACGAATTCAACGCCGGTTCCCTGCTTCATTTCATCGAGCACCTTAACATCGACCGATTCTGCTATCAGGACTTTTGCCATGCCCTGACCGTAGCAGCTTTTGGTTTAAAAATCCTTTCGATGAGGGAAGGGGTTACCTTGCTTGTGCGTCCGCGCGGCACGAAAATGATTTTTTCCATTTCAATGACCATCACCCCGCTGGCGGCGCGGCACACCAGCCCGATCGCCCGCTCAAGGAACAGGTTCAGGAACGCGTTGCTTGAGGGCGGGAAGAACAGCGCGCGGTCAAACCCGCGGGAGAAAAATTTTGATCCCATTGCAAGTTCCAGCAGGCGGAAATGGGTTAAACCTTTGCCTTTGGCGAAAGGGGTGGCGGTTTTGCGCCAGAAACTGTCGTCATTGGCCGCGATTACCAGCAATTTCCCGCCCGGTTTCAGCACCCGCCAGAATTCCTGCATCAGGGCTTCGTCGTTATCAATATTCTCGAAACCATGCGCGACCAGTATTTTATCGAAATATTCATTCTTGAGCGGCAGCATATCCTCCACGCAGAGCGCCATATTCACCGGGGAATTCAAATTCTCCGCGCCAAGCGCACCGGGCGTGAGCGAGATTTCGGAGTTGTTATTGGCGAACAGCGGCAGATAGGGCAGGGTGAAGCCGAACCCGGCGATTTTTTCCCCTTCCGGCACCGCCCAGAAACGGACGATTTATTTACGCAATATGCGGCAGACCAGCTTGCCGAGGGGGGATTCATAAAATTCCCTCAGTTCATGGAAACTGTTTTTCTGGGCGCTATTCGGCATATTTTTTCAAAAGTTGGGCTGTGCCGTCCTTAAGGTCATCACGTTCCAGCGCAAAGGCAAGGTTAGCTTCAAGGAAGCCCAGCTTATTCCCGCAATCAAAGCGTTTGCCGGTATAATTCATTGCGAAATAAGGCTCTTTCGCGGCCATTTTCGCCATTGCGTCAGTTAGCTGGATCTCCCCGCCTGCGCCTTTTTCGCCCTTGTCCAGATAGTCAAAGATCCTGCGGTCAAGGATATAACGCCCGACAATCGCGAAGTTGGAAGGTGCTTCCTCCGGCTTTGGTTTTTCCACCATTCCTTTCAGTTTCACCGTCCCATCCCTGATTTCCCCATCGGGGATGATTGAACCATAGCGCGAGATTTCCCGGTTGGGAACTTCCGAAACCGCAACCACGCTGCCGCCTGTTTTATCATGGACAGCAACCATCTGCGCGAGGCAGCCGGGGTTTGAAAGCATCAACTCATCCGGCAGCAACACCGCGAAAGGCTCATCGCCAATGAAATGGCGCGCGCACCATACGGCGTGGCCAAGCCCCAGCGGCTCCTGCTGGCGCACGAAGGCAATCGCGCCCGGTTCCGGCATCCATTTCGTGGTTTCCTCAAGTTCCTTGCGTTTGTCATTCTCGCTTAAAACCTGCTGCAATTCGTAGGAATGGTCAAAATGGTTGTTGATAACGCCCTTGTTGCGCCCGGTCCGCAGGTGGCTGATGGCTGCTGGTGAGCGCCCGACCTTGGCCGCGAGCGCCCGGACGCCGACGCCGGCGTCGGTC
>CAZJFC010000108.1:0-2609 GCA_964545245.1 uncultured Rickettsiales bacterium | reverse complement strand
ACGGAAGGTTATGTCATTATCACAATTCTCCGAATCTTTCGTGGTTGTCCCGCAGGAAGCTGTCGCGCCGCCATGGCGTGAATGCGTGCCCTTTCCTTCCCGGCCGGAGCTGAACACCGCATAGGCAGCGCTTCCCGCCGAGGTGATGACGGAATTATTGTTTGCGTCAATGATGCTGATAACCCCGGATAATGATGTCCCGGTAGCGGCCCTGGTCACGGCGTAGGTGAACCTTCTTCCCCATGCGTCGAACATCATCGCTTCCGGTAGGTTCAGTGTCCGCACCGGCACAGCGCCTATACGCACATAGTTGGGGTTGGCGCCAATCTGTAACGTTCCGGCGGCTGCTGCAGCTACGCAATCAGTCGCCACGCCGAAACCGGCGGTATCGGGCAGCGCAGTCTTGCTGGCCGGGCATGGCAGCCCGCCCTTAAGTTTTATATGCGTGTTCAGCGCTTTCTGGATTATGTCCAGCCTGTTTTTGGTCAATTCATATTGCCTGACGTTATTCTGCCCCGTGCCTATGGGAATAAGCGCGGCCAGCAGAACGCCCACCACTACCATCACGATGGAAAGCTCAACCAATGAAAAGCCCTTGTCTGGAACCGGTACAAGATATTTAAAATGTTTCATTCTTTTTTTCCTTGTGAGCATCAATAAATTCACAGCCATTCCGGATTGCGTCATTCAATGAATTGAACGATGCACCAGCCACTGATAGTGATTCTTTTATTAGTGTTTGTTTTTACATAAGATGGATGAGCAAGAACACTCTGGCCGGCATGGAACCAATGCCCAATTTTGGAGCCATTATAGAAATGAGCCGTACAATTCATGCCGCTTATTAATATGGCGTTAATGTCATCAGGTACTAAAAGTTCTTTGCAGAAATAGTTGTAACCTGGTTCATTTCGACAATCCCTCCTTACATTCTCAGGATCATATGTAAATCTGGAATAGGCCCCACCCCCACCTCCTCGATTCACAAACTCCCCACGGAAACTGCTCCAATCCATACCTGCATCCTCATTATATTCCCCACCGGAGCCGGAAGGCGGGCCGCCGCCACTGCCGCCGCCATTGAGAGCGCCGCTTTCGTCTTCCACCATCGGCTTGGTGCGCCACAGCACAAGGTCATCAAAATACAGCGAGGCGTTGTCACCGTCATTGATGGCGGTATCGCGGAAAATGATGTCGCCGTCACAATTCTCGCCGTCCTTTGCGCCGGTAGCGCAGGCGGAGGTGGCCACGCCCCTCCGGTTGTGCGTGCCTTTACCATCCTTGCCCGAACTGAAAACCACATACACCGCGCTTGAAGCAGGGCTGGTCACCGGATTATTGTTTGCGTCCGTAACGCTGATTATCCCGTCAGCCAACGCGGCTCCCGTAGCCGCCCTGGTCACGGCATAGGTAAAACGGTTGTTCCACGAGTCGAACATCATCGCTTCCGGCAGGTTCAGCGCCCGCACCGGAATCGCCCCCACCCGCACATAGTTGGGATTCGTGCCGATTTGTGTCACGCCCGCCACCGGCGCTGCCGTGCAATCACTCGCCAAGCCGAAATTCGCGGAATCAGGCGCTGCGGTCTTGCTGGCCGGGCAAGGAAGGGCTTTGTTTAAGGTTGCATAGAGGTTAAGGGCTTTTTGTATCACCACCAGCTTCTCGCGGGTGGTTTCGATTTTCTTTACATCTACATGCGCAGAGGCAAGCGGAATGATCGAGCTTAATATGACGCCGATTATCACCAGCACGATTGAGAGTTCGATGAGGCTGAAGCCCTGCTTTGGTTGAAGGGTATTGGTTGATGGTTGATGGGATTTGTCATTGCGGGGAATAGAGTGACGAAGCAATCCGGAAGGCCCGCGATGACGTTGCGAGGCATCACCAACTGAAACTGAAAACTGAAACTGGCAACTGCCCATAACAACGCCCCAAGTTACAAACTAAGAGGCCACCAATTCCTTGGCAGCCGGGAGTTAGTAACTACACAGAGATAGTGCGACAATCTTTGGCCGAGGCTTGGACATACACTGCCGCCTCCCGGCCAAAAAGGGCAAAGGGAAGGCGACATGATTTTTCGGTTCATGCCATTACGCTCTGTGCAAGGTTACTACACCCCGGAAGCGGAACACCCGCTTCTATAAGAAGTTATAACATCTACCGGTTAATAATCAATGAATTGTGGATATTACGTGGGTTATTCCCCATCGGAGTTTTTAAGGACGCTTTTATAGACATTCCAGAAACCCGCCGCCGCGCCGAGTAGGATGAAAATAATCAGGAATATCGGCAAGGTATTGAAAATACTATCGAAAAAATAGCCTATAATGGTTCCCACCAGTACCCCGGCGAAAAGCTCGGTCACTACGCGCATGCCCAGCGAAGTATCTTCCGTCGCCTGCGGGTTGTTGTTGCGCATATTCTCCGGCGAATCCTCACGCTGCTCTTTCGCCGCTTTTATTTTATCGCCAAGTTTTTGGGTTCTTTTGCTCATAATTTTTCCCTGTATAGTCCATTTCCGTTTTACCAGCATTCACGTACCGAAAGGCCACCTCCCCCATCCCCTCCTGATAGGAGGGGTGAAGAAAATGTTTCCCTCCTATCAGGAG
>CAZJFC010000107.1:0-2707 GCA_964545245.1 uncultured Rickettsiales bacterium | reverse complement strand
GCGTGCCGGAGGCACAGCCCATCGGAGGCGCAGCAGCGCCGCACGGGGGCAAAAAGATAATTCAGGCTAAATCAAGGAAAGTCAAACGGTTACGAGTATATTTCGCGTAAGCCAGCGCTTCGTCGAAAACATACATATCCCAGCCGATTTCGGCGGGGGAGATTGGCGCTTCAACCGATTTCAGTTTTTCTTTCAAATCCCGCGCCCGGATCAAATTCTTTTCGATGCGGCGCATATCCGGGCGGAATTTTACGTCTTTGATTTTACTATATTTTTCAGTGGTCTGGCCGATGCAATATTCGCCTAATTCCCCGCCGAAATGGGTAAGGATTTTTTCCTCATCGATCGAGGCGATCTCAATGCTGCCCTGATTGATTAATTTCTCCTGCAATTCCGCCATTTTTAGCGTGGTGACGGCAATCTGCTCACCGTGGAAAGAAGACCCCGCATCCGGTTGTTTCAGCTCCATGTAATGCGCCAGCATATGCTCACCCTGGCTGGCCGGGGCGGAATTCCCCGCTTTCAGCATTGCCGCGCCGCCGAAAACCAGCGTGCGGGCGAGCGCCTCCACCTTGCCGTTCACCGCTTCAAAAATATTCTCCTCAATGCTGCGCAAAAGACCGAAATATTCCTGATAATCCGGCGTTTTCAGCAGTTGCGCCGAAAGCAGTGCGTCCGCCTCCGAGGTGGAGCGGCAGATAGCGTCGCCAATGCCGCTGATAATCAGGCGTTTCGGCGCGGCGGCAAGGATTTCCGTATCGAGGTAAATTCCCTGCGGCGCGGTGGCGGAAAAGCTTTTCTTGAACCCATCCGCATCGATCAGCGAAGCGTTGGCCGAGGCGTAACCGTTCATCGATGGCGCGGTGGCAAAGACGATATATGGCTTGCCCGCAAGATGTGCGGCGTGTTTCACCATATCGTTCAAACTGCCGCTGCCCACCGCCACGAAGAAATCCGCCCCTTTCCGCGAAATTTCCTCCGCGGTTTTGAGCGTGGCCTTGTGTAAGCCGGGCAGGGTATGGGTTTTGAGGCCGGTTTTGACGAAATCCCTGGTATTTTCGTCATTAACCAATAAGCCACGCTCGCCCCATTTTTTGCATATTTCAACCGCCCGATTGGCTATTCCGGGTTGCAGGATTATCTCCTTTATTGGAATATCAAAGGGTATTTCGGCAAGAATATCTGCTGGATCCGGCAGGGAAATATTGGTTTCTTTTTTCATGGCCATGGATTATACAACTCAAGTCATAAGGATTACATAGGATTATAGGGGTTACATGAAGATTAGGAACATAATTCTTGCCAATTTAATCATTGCCGCCGCGCTTACCGGTTGCAAAGCGCAGGCGGGGGGAGAAATCCCGGTTGCCGCGCCCCCGGTGGCGGTGCAGAGCCGCACGCTTACACCTGCGCCGGTTCCCACGCCGAAACCCGCGCCAAATGTTGGTAATGAAAACAGCCCCGCCTTCGCGCAGTGGAAAACCTCTTTCCACGAAAAGGCGCTTAATGCGGGCATCAGCCAGCGGCTGGTGGATGAGGCGCTTGCCGATATTTACGTGAATGAGCGGGTTATCTCGCTCGACCGCAAACAGCCGGAACACAAGCTGACCAAGGAAGAATACCTGCGTAACGTCATCAACGACGCGCGTATCCAGAAAGGCCGCAGGCTCTTTGCCGAGAACCGCGCCCTGCTTGATGAAATCTCTAAAAAATCAGGCGTTGAGCCGGAATTCATCGTGGCGCTGTGGGGCCTCGAAACCGGATATGGCGAGAACACCGGCAATTTCTCGGTGGTGAATTCGCTGGCGACCCTTGCCTATGAAGGCCGCCGCCGCGAGTTTTTTGAAAATGAACTTCTTAGTGCGCTTCTTATCATCGACCAGGGGCATATCAGCCTTGGTAACATGATCGGTTCATGGGCGGGCGCGATGGGGCAGTGCCAGTTCATGCCGTCCAGCTTCCTTGCCTATGCCGTGGATTATGACGGCGATGGCCGCGCGGATATCTGGAAAAACCGCAAGGATGTTTTCGCCTCGATAGCGAATTACCTTTACACGGTGGGCTGGGGCAAAGACGCCGCCGCCAAGGAAAAAGCGCTGATGAACTGGAACCGCTCGTCATATTTCGTGGCCTCGGTTTTCCTGCTGGCGGAGAAAATAAGGCTGAATTAGCCGAACTAGTTTAACCAACGAGAGAATAATGATGAAAAAACTCGGAATATTAGTTTTACTGGCAGTAATTTCTGCATGTACACCTACTAAACCTGAGCCTCCGAAAATCAACTACAGCAAGTTCGATATGGAGTTCATTGACCAGTACCAGAAACTCGCCCCGGCAAGCGGGCAGAAAGTGAAGCTGGGCACGCCTTATACCATCAAGAACGAATGGTATTTCCCCGCGCAGGAACCTTCCTACGATAAAACCGGGAAAGCCTCATGGTACGGCCCCGGTTTCCACGGCAAAAAAACCGCCAATGGCGAAACCTTTAATTCCGGCGATTACACCGCCGCGCATCCAAGCCTGCCGATGCCCTCGATTGTGGAGGTCACGAACCTCGATAACGGAAAAACCGTCCATGTCCGCGTGAATGACCGCGGGCCGTTCCACAGCAGCCGCATCATCGATGTTTCCAAAGCCGCCGCCGAAGCGCTGGACGTGGTGCGCGCCGGAACCGCCAATGTCCGTGTGAAGCTGCTCCGTAAGGAAA
>CAZJFC010000106.1:0-2975 GCA_964545245.1 uncultured Rickettsiales bacterium | reverse complement strand
GAGGGTTTGCGATAAAGGCAGTTTCTCCTAACCCTCCCCCATCCCCTCCCTCAGGGAGGGGTGAAGAAAATAGTTCCCTCCCTCAGGGAGGGGAGAATTGAGAAGCCGTTCAGGAGAACGGCACAGCCCTGAGCGTGCCGCAAGGCACAGCCCATCTGAGCAGCAGGTAGCTGCGAAGGGGGCAAAAAGATAAACTAGAAATTCCCGGCGAGTATTATGTCGTCGTAGATATCCGCGTCGCTGTAAAATTCATTTTCAGCGAACAGGCTTGCGTAATCGCCGGCGGAATCCGGGGTGTTGCGGGTGGTCAGCGTTGCGAACAAGATCACCGCAAGGCAGGCGGCTACCGCCACGCGCTTGAGGATGAAGTTGTCGTTAGCAACCGCATTCCCGCCCGGTGTGCGGACGAACGGGAAAACTTTCGACTTGCTGCCGGAAGCCATCGCTTTTGCGATTATACGCTCCTCAAAACCAAGGTCGGGCTGCGGGATTTGCAGGTTTTCCAGCTTTTGTTTAATTACTTCGTCTTTCATTGTTTCATCTTTCATTTCAGGCACTCTCCTCAAAACTTTTCCTTAGCGCTTCCTTCCCGCGGGATAGCAGGGATTCCAGCGCCTTTAAATTGATTCCCATCACTTCCGCCGCCTCTTTTTGCGGCATTTCGTCGTAATAAACCAGCGCAATCGCGGCGCGTTGCCTTGGCGGAAGCCCGGCGAGTCCTTTATGCAGGGCTGCGCTTTCTTCCTTCACCGCGAGGTTTTCATGAACATCGTCCCCGCTGGTTATATTTTCCGGCACCTCGGCGAATTTCAGCCTTCTCTTGTCATCCACCGCGAGGTTGAAGACCACACGGTAAAGCCATGCCGAAAGGTTGCCGTTCACAACATCGAGCGTTTCGCGCTTTTCCCACAGCTTCATGAATGCGTTCTGGACGACATCCTCGGCTGTGGCCCTTGAAAGCGTGATGCGGTAAACCACTGCGTAGAAGTAACGTGCCTTCAAGCGGACATATTCCGAGAAGGCACGTTCATCTCCTGCTGCGATTAACCGCAACTGCGCTCTTTCATTGGCCTTAGGGTCACTCATGGCCGCCGATCTTAACTGGACAATTTGTGTCATGCACTAGTCTTTCTTGTAGTCGCCTTTTTTGTGCTCACCAAAGCCTTTCTTGTCGAAACGCTTCTCGCCGCGCTCCATGCGCTTTTCCACAAATTTGATCTTATCATCATCGCTTAACGACTTCCAGTGTTCGTCCATAGCCTTGATGCGTTCCGCGCGTTTGGTTTCGATCACTTTCAGTTTTTCTTCCTTGGTGAGTTTTTGCCAATCGGCTTTTTTCTTTTCAAAATGGGCTTTCCTTTCTTCCGGGCTCATTTTTTTGAACTGCTCATATTTCGCTTTGTCAAAACCATGACCCTGCGCCATAACCGGAGTCGCCGTGCCAAGGGCGATTACGATAGCGGTTGCTGTAAGTAACTTTTTCATGCTGTTTTCCTTTTTAAGTTAGTTTATTCAATATTTTCCCTTGTTATACGATATATACGCAGGCTGGAAAGATTTCCTTCGCATGAGATAATTATTTTTTTGCCCCCTTCGCGGCTCCTGCCGCTCAGATGGGCTGCTCGCTCCGCTCGCGCTCAGGGCTGGGCTGTTCTCCTGAACAGCCCTCAATCTACTGTAAGATGGCTAGAGACCAGCGACTAGAGACCAGAGACTATTGCGGCGCTATCTGGCGGAATTCCTGCCCTGCTACGGGTTGCGGGTAGCAGGTGGCGGATGCCCAGGTCTTGTAGCAGTAGGAATACTGGCGGGTGGTTATTGCCTCATAATCATAATTGGCTTCGGGAAAAAGCCCGCGTGCTATGCTTTTACGCAGCGGATGCGTGTCTTTCCTCGCGCCTTCGCTGATGCCGTCGAACGTGTTGGCGCAGGCGGAAAGGGTTAAAACCAATGATATGGCGGCCAGTTTTTTCATAATCAACATAATGCCTGCAATTTATTGATATTTCGTAAAAATTGCCTGCAAACCTTCCTTATATGTCGGATATGCAAGTTCCACGCCAAGCTTTTGCTTTATCTTACCGTTTTCCACCCGCCTTGAGGAAGAATAAAAACTCCGTGCCATTTCGCTTAGTTCCGCCTGCGCGAACGGAACCAGCGGCGGCGGCTCCACCCCCAGCAATTCTGCTGCAAATTCAACGACTTCGGCGGCGGAACAGGGTAAATCATCGGCGCAGTTGAATGTTTCATGTGAAACATCCAGCGATTTTATGAGGATTTGCGCGATATCCTCCACATGGATGCGTGAAAAATACTGGTTTTCCTTGTGGATTCTCCTTGCCTTGCCCTGTTTCAAATCGTCAATCGCGCTGCGTCCCGGCCCATAAATGCCCGAAAGGCGGAAAACATTCACCGGCAGGCCGGATCCCAGCCACTCGCGCTCCGCCCTCACCCGCCATTCGGAGCGGGCGTTGTTGGGGTTGACCTTGGTGGTTTCATCCACCCAGCCGCCATCATGGTTGCCGTAAACCCCGGTGGTGGAAAGATAACCGAACCATTTGAGGTTATCCGGTTTCGCGCCGCGCCGGAAAATATCGAGGACCATATCGCCCCCAGCCGTTGGCGGGATGGAATGGAGGATATGGGTCGCCTCCGCAAGTTGCGCCAGTTTTTCGCCGTCCAGCGGAAAATCCGCACGGTGCGTGCCGCTAACGCTTTCCCAACCGGGGGAATTGGCAAAATAGCTTGCGGTATAACCAAATCCGAAACAAAATAATTTCATAATAACCAATAAAAAACTTATAGCTTTATGTCGAAATTAAAAAAAGCGGTATTTCCCGTTGGCGGCCTCGGAACGCGCTTCCTCCCCGCCACCAAGGCAATGCCGAAGGAAATGCTGCCGATAGTCGATAAACCGATCATCCAATATGTTTTTGATGAGGCGCGCGAAGCGGGGATCGAGCAGTTCATCTTCG
>CAZJFC010000105.1:0-3036 GCA_964545245.1 uncultured Rickettsiales bacterium | reverse complement strand
TGACTATAAGGGGGTATTCCAGAAACAAGTCTTTACTTATGCCGATGGTATATATGCCAATAAAGTAGCTTGACTTTATTGGTTAATTAATGTAAACAACTTCCTGTTTTCAACATTGTTTTAAACGCATGGGAAGGGATTATGACATTCAGGTATCTGATAAGGGAACAGGCCAGACAGCAAAGGCTAAAGGCAGCCGGGGAAGCTAAAGATGAAGCCGAAGCCGAAGATTTAGATGTGGAAGAGACAACCGTGATCGACCATATCAGGGCGATATTCCAAGCTGAAGAAGTCAGCTGTAAAACCAGTCCCGATGGCAGCCATACCTATTTAATAACAATGCCTCAGGGGCATGATTATACGGCAATTCCCCCGGCTGCCAAGAAAGCATTTGGCGAAGGCGGTATAAGAAGGCCTGATGATTCAGAGGGCTATCAGATTGAGTTAACTGCCGCGAAATATCAAGGTCTGGTAGTTAATATCAGGCGGCTTGAGGAAAAGAGGAATTTAGAGCCTCAGTTAGTTACGGTCAGCAGTGGTGGCCGGTTGACCCGTGAGCAAATCAGGGAGAGGTTTGGGGTTCCGCAAAGTAAGGTTGCCAATCCTGGTGCCGAAAATGCCCAGCGCCCGCCGCTGGATGCGGAATATGAGCCGGGTAAGAGCCTGCTGGGACCGGTGATTTCGCACTAAGCTAAGCCGCGCGGCCAACCATTTTGTCGAATTCCGCTATCAGCGATTTGCCGATATTGCCGACGGTGAACTTGAAATCGCCATGCTCGCCGGAGATCGAGGCGATGGGCGTGACTTCGGCGGCGGTTCCGGTGAGGAAAGCTTCGGTCGCGGTTGCGAGTTCCTCCGGTTTTATGTGGCGCTCAATAACTTCAAACCCGACATTTTTCGCAAGGCCGATAACCGTGCGGCGGGTGATGCCGTCAAGGAAACAATCCGGCGTCGGGGTGTGGATTTTACCGTCAATCACGAAGAACGCATTTGCGCCGGTTGCTTCGGCCACATAGCCACGGTAATCGATCATCATAGCGTCCTGAAAACCTTTCGACTCGGCGGCGTGTTTGCTGATGGTGCAGATCATATATAAACCGGCGGCCTTGCTGGCGGTGGGCGCGGTTTTCGGGTCTGGCCGCTGGTAATCCGCCCAGCAGAGTTTCAAGCCGTTTTCACGCGCTTCCTTGCCGAAATACGACGGCCATTCCCATGTCGCCACCGCAACATGGATTTTGCATTGCTGAGCGGAAACCGCGATCATTTCCGAGCCGCGCCACGCGATGGGCCGCAAATAGCCGTTGGTGACTTTCTGCGCGGCGATGACGTCCTCGCACGCCTTGTTGATCTCCTCAACCGTGTAGGGGATTTTAAACCCAAGTATCTCCGCCGATTTCAGCAGGCGTTCGTTATGCTCGGTTAGTTTGAACGCTTTGCCGTTATAAACCCTGATGCCCTCGAACACCGCGCCGCCGTAGTGCAGACCGTGCGAAAGCACGTGCAGTTTGGTTTCCCTCCACGGGGTGAGTTTGCCGTTATACCAGATTGAACCATCGCGGTCGTCAAAGGGTTGAATAGTCATGTTTTCCTCTCCACATCGTTCTTAAATTAAGATTCCCGCCTACGCGGGAATGACACATACAGGTTGATTGTTGTTACTTGATTGTTTATATAGGCTTCCAACAGGAAAACGCAAATATTATATGAAAAAAGCCGAACAGCCGCACCGCCATATTATTTCATGCCTCGTCGATAACGAATTCGGCGTGCTGGCGCGGGTTATCGGGTTGTTCTCCGGGCGCGGTTACAACATCGAAAGCCTCACCGTGGCGGAAGTCAGCAAGGAAAAAAACATTTCCCGCATCACCATCGTTACCAGCGGCTCGGATATGGTTATCGAGCAGATAAAGGCTTTGCTTGCCCGCATCATCCCGGTGCATACGGTGGTTGACCTCACCACTGACGGCCCGCATGTTGAGCGCGAACTGGCGCTGGTGAAGGTTGTGAAGGAAGGCAAGGAACGCGCGAAGGCGCTGAAAGTCGCCGATGAATTCCGCGCGAAAATTGTCGATTCGACCAAAAATTCCTACGTGTTCGAGATAACCGGCACGCCGCAGGAGATTGATACTTTCACCAATATGATGCAGGAAATCGGCATGGTGGAATTCTGCCGCACCGGCTCGACTGCCATCTCACGCGGCTCGGAAGGACTCGCGGTTTAGTGCATGACGTAAAAAGCAGGAATCCAGAAAAAGCGGCTCCCGAAGGCTGGATTGCTTCACTTGCGTTCGCAACGACGTTCCATCGGATATAGGGCAGGTTTACGCCTTGTCATGCCCACCCCGGTAAAGCTTGTCCCGCCATTCTTTTTCCGGCTCTTTATTCCTATTCACGATAACCCGCATCGTTTCTTTTAGGAAATAAAATGGCGCTACCATTATAACCACAGTTCCGGCAGAAACAATTGCCTGTACCCACGGTGTGAGCTGGGAAAATTTGTTAAGTAAATCCGCGAAAAAATTGTATTCCATATCGACTCCCTTTTGTTGAATCGGCCACCAGATCGCTCTGGTAGCCGGGGAGTTTACAAGTCGCAATTAGACGACCGCACTGGCCTTTAGTCAAAGACCTGTTATATGCGCCAATGCCTCCCCAGCCGAAGCTGAAGGAGGCACCATTACGGCTGATGCCAACCGCTAATTGAGAGGTTGTAAAGCCCCGGAGCGGCAATATCTGCTACTCTGCGGTGAATACTAATAAATTCCGGACGAATTGGAAAGAGAAAGGTTGGATAACCTGCAAAACCGGGGAGTGCCCAGCTTTAAAAACACATCCTGAAAACTAAAACCGCTCGCCGAGGTAGACGCGCTTAACATCCTTGTTCTTCACGATTTCAGACGGGGTGCCTTCCATCATTACCACGCCGTCGTGGATGATGTAGGCGCGGTCGATTATGTCCAGCGCCTCGCGCACGTTGTGGTCGGTGATTAAAATGCCGATTCCTTTTTCGCGCAGATGCACTATCAGCTTGTGGAT
>CAZJFC010000104.1:0-3181 GCA_964545245.1 uncultured Rickettsiales bacterium | reverse complement strand
GGACATGTGGTGGTATTTCGCGTATGATGTAACCTCAAAAAGCTTGCTCACCTTTACGTTTGAGCATGTGCGCGATAAATCATTGCGCATTAAATCAACGATCATCAGGTTTTCGGCGCGGTCTTTTTCACTGAGCGAAAGCAACGCCGCCGGGCTTTCCGCCGGGAGCGTGCCTTTTATCGGGGTGGTGGTGGCGATACCGTTTTCCGCGCTTAAGTATTTTTCCGGGCTGGCGGAAATTATGCAATAATCGCCATATCTGATGAACGCGCTGTATGGCGCGGGCGAAATTTCGCATAACCGGGCAAAGAGCGCGAGTTTGTTGGTGTTTTGCGCCGCGCGGCCAAAAAATTTGCGGGTGAGGTTGGCCTGATATAAATCGCCATTATTGATTTTTTCTATGATTTCTGCGGTTTTTGACATGAACTCCGCATCGCTCATATTTGATTGCAACACGCCCTCAATTGATGCGGCTGCCGGGGTTAAAGTTTTTTTTGCCGGAATTTTACCGAATGAAATTATGGTTTTCAGGGAATGGTCGAAAACCATTAAGTTATTGAACTTCATCATTAAAAACTCAGGCAGGGGGATGATTGTCCCCTTGGTGCGCGGCAGGTTTTCGTTGAGGTGGCGCAGGCCATAACCAAGCCAGCCGAACCAGATATTATCGAATTTTCCGCCTGCCTGTTGCAGCTTTGCGCCGAAGTTTTTTATATCTTTAGTTTCTTCCGCCAGCCCCCAGGCGAGGAAGGAAAACCTACCCGGTTCCATGCCGGAATGGAGCAGCACGAGATGTTCCTCATGCTCAAGCGCGGCGGCATATTCCAGCGGCGGCGCCCACTCAGTTGCAGGCGGAGTTGATGTCATTTTCGATTAATTTCCTGATTTCATCCGCTTTTCCGGTGGCGGAAAATGCGCGGCGGTTATTCACAATCTCGCTGAAGCTTTGCACGATGCAGTTAATGTTGGTCATGAAGATTTCGTCGGCCTTATAAAGCTCGTCCAGCTTGAACCTGCCTTCGATTATTTTACCGTTGTAAAGTTTAAAAATGCGCTCCTGTACCGAGCCGGGAATCAGCGGTAGTTTGCGTTCCGGTGTGTGAAGCTTGCCATCCCTGAACCAGAAAATATTTCCCGAAGCGCATTCGCAGATATGGTCATGGCCGTCAAGGATAAGCGCGTTATCCGCGCCGTTTTTCTGCGCCTCGATAAGCGCCATAATATAAGTGAGCGAACTTGCGGTTTTTGCAGCGACGAACTGCGTTGCTTCATAGGATGAAATGAACAGTTTCTTCGGCGTTTTATCTTCCGGTTTTTGCTCAACCGGCTCAATCACCAGCGAGGGCTTGCAGATGCCGGAAGGGAGGTATCCCTTGCTGCCGCTGCCGCGCGAAACCGAAACGCGCAAAAAACCTGATGCAAGATTGTTACGCATGATCGACTGCCCAAGCAGGGCGGGCAGGGTGTGCGTATCATAAGCGATGCTCAGCGCATTAAGCCCAAGTTGCAGCCGCGCGAGATGGAATTTCAGGTTATAGCATTTGGAATTCTCAATACGTATCGTATCAAACACGCCGTCGCCCAGCCGGAATGCGCGGTCGGAAATATTTACCTGCGCCTCATCCGGATTTGTGAAATCTCCTTGTATATAAATAAATTTCATATAGGTTACGCCTGCACTGAATTAAGCTCGGATTATGCAGAAAACAAGACAAAAATCCACATCAACATGGTGGGACGTGACAAAGACAATGCTTTGGGCAATCGCGATCGCCTTCGTTTTCCGTACGCTCGTTTTCCAGCCGTTCCATATCCCTTCCGGCTCCATGAAACCAACGCTCGAAGTCGGCGATTACCTCATTGTCTCGAAATATTCATACGGTTACAGCAAGCATTCCGCCAACCCGTTCACCATAAATTCCATCGAAGGGCGTAAGTTCTATACCGCGCCGGAACGCGGTGACATTATCGTTTTCCGCATCCCTGAACTGCCGTTCTTCCGCCAGATATGGATCAAGCGCATTATCGGCCTGCCGGGTGACAGGGTGCAGGTGCGCGAAGGTGTTGTGTTCATCAATAATGAGCCGGTGAAGCTTGCCGATGACGGCGAATATCATGACCCGCAAAACGGCGCGAAACTCCGCCGCTATATTGAGGAACTGCCAAATAACAGAACCCATATCGTGCTTGATAATGAAAACAAACGCGCTGATGAAATTATTGATGCCGACAATACCGAGGTCTATAAAATCCCCGAAGACCATTATTTCGTGATGGGCGATAACCGCGATGATTCAAACGACAGCCGCTTCCCGATGCCGGGTTTTATCCCGGTTGAAAATATAATAGGCCGCGCGGAAATCATCCTTTTTTCAAGCGAAGGTTTCTTCCTGAACCCGCTGAACTGGCGTCTGGAACGGTTCTTCACCTCACTCAGATAGGTTATATGGTAGAATCACTTTTTCCTTTCAAATTCAATGATAAGAGCCTTGTCGACCAGGCGCTTACCCACCCTTCGCTCAGCCGCCAGAGCGCCAATTATGAACGGCTCGAATTCCTTGGCGACCACGTGCTGGGGATGGTGATCTCAAAGGAGCTGTTCAACCGCTTCCCGAAAGAGAACGAAGGGCAGCTTACCAAGCGCCTTGCCGGGCTGATATGCGGGGAAATGCTCGCAAAAATCGCCGCTGAAATGAACCTCGGCGAGCATATCCGCATGGCGCAGAGCGAGGAATCCGGCGGGGGCAGGCTCAACAAGGCCAACCTCGAAAACGCGCTTGAGGCGATTATCGGCGCGATTTACCTCGACCAGGGGCTGGAACCCGCCGAACGGTTCATTATCCGCCACTGGGATGAAGTTATCGATAAAATGATCGAGCCGCCAAAAGACCCGAAATCCACCTTGCAGGAATGGGCGCAGGCGCGCGGGTTGCCGCTGCCGGAATATAATGTGCGCTCGGTCGAGGGGCCTTCCCACGCCCCGATCTTTGAAGTCGAGGTGGTGGTTCAGGGGCAGGAATCCGGGCATGGCAACGGAACCTCAAAACGCGCGGCGGAGCAGGAAGCTGCGTCACGATTGCTGGCGAAGTTGGATTAGGGCGCCGCTGGTAAGAAATTTGTCGTAGAGAGCGAGGCAGGAGCCGAGCCAGCCTTGAGCGTGCCGGAGGCACAGCCCATCGGA
>CAZJFC010000103.1:0-3195 GCA_964545245.1 uncultured Rickettsiales bacterium | reverse complement strand
ATCAGGAGGGAAATATCTTCTTCACCCCTCCTATCAGGAGGGGATGGGGGAGGTGGCCTAACGACAAATGACTATCAACTAATGACTAACTTAATTTGGCTTGACATTTCACAGGCAGAATAGGATTCTGTGCGGCCAGAGGTAAATATATGTTCACATTATTGCATCACCCTTTTTCCGCGCCGAGCCGCATGGTACGCATCGTGCTTGCCGAGAAAAATATCGATTTCGACCTGATCGACGAAAAATACTGGGAGCGTGAACAGCATTTCCTTGAGCTGAACCCGGCGGGTGAGATCCCGGTTCTGCTCAGCGAGCGCAGCAAGCCCGTCTGCGGCGCGATGCCCATTTGCGAATTCATCGAGGAAACCGCCGAAGGCCGCAACCTGCTTGGCCGCAGCCCCGCCCTCCGCGCCGAAACGCGCAGGCTGGTAGAGTGGTTCAACCATAAATTTTATCACGAGGTGACAAAGAACCTCGTCTGGGAAAAATTCTTCAAACACGCGGAAGGCGCAGGCTACCCGAACTCAAAAGCCCTCTCCGCAGGCCGCTCGAATATCCATTACCACCTCGATTATATCGGCTTCCTCACCGCCAAACACCGCTGGCTGAACGGGGACGAGATCGGCCTTGCCGATATCGCCGCCGCTGCGCATCTTTCGGTGCTCGATTATTTCGGCGATGTCCCGTGGGAGCATAACCAGCAGGCGAAATCATGGTACCAGACCATGAAATCGCGCCCGTCATTTGAGGCGCTGCTGCATGACAAAGTCGCCGGAGTCTCCCCCGCGCGCAGCTATGCCGAGGTTGAGGCCTGATCAAATGTCATCGCGCACTTGTTGCGCAATCCGGCAGAGAGTGGGAGTGGGAGAAAAACTGGCACTCACACTGTCACTGACACTATTACCGCCCGACTGAATGGTATTCAAAACCCGGCAGGTTTTTCCTGTCGAGGATATTACGCAGGTCGATGATGAGCTTGCGGTTAAGAGGCAGTTTTGAGTAATCAAGCTTCCTGAACTCATCCCATTCGGTGAGGATAACCACCGCATCCGCGCCTTTTGCAGCTTCTTCGGCAGTTCGGGCATAATCCAAGCCAGGCAGGTATTTTTTTGCCTCATGCACCCCTTCCGGGTCATAGGCGGAAACTTTCAATCCTGCTTTTTGCAGCAGCGGAATAATGGTAAGTGACGCGGCTTCGCGCATATCGTCGGTTTGCGCTTTGAAGGTGAGTCCAAGCACCGCGACCTTCGCACCCTGCCCGGCAAGGCTGATGATGCGCTCCGCCATGTGGAGTTTGCGCTGCTCGTTCGATTCTATCAGCCCGTCAATGATTCTGGAGGGAACCCCCGCCGCCGCCGCCTGAACGCCAAGCGCCCGCGCATCTTTCGGGAAGCACGAGCCGCCGATGCCCGGCCCTGCCTTCAGGAATTTCGGGCCTATGCGCCCATCCAGCCCCATACCTTTGGCGACTTCCTCAACATCCGCGCCGACCTTCTCACAGAAATCGGCAATCTCGTTGATGAACACAACTTTCGCGGCAAGGAACGCGTTTGAGGCATATTTGATTAACTCGCTGCTGGCGATGGAGGTTTCCATAATTTCCGCGCCCAGCGGCGCGTATATCCCGCGCAGTAATTTGAACGCAGCTTCGGAATCCGCCCCGACAACCACGCGGTCAGGGTGCATGAAATCATGGATGGCGTTGCCTTCGCGCAGGAATTCGGGGTTGGAAACGATATCCGCCTTATCGCCGAAAATCTCTTTCAGCTTCGCGCCGGTTCCCACCGGAACCGTGGATTTTGTCACAACCGTAATTTTGTTTTTTGTCTTTTCCGCCACTTCCCGCGCTGCCGCGAAAAACGCGGTCATATCGGCATTTTGGGTTTTCGGGTCGGTCGGCGTGCCGACGGCAAGAAAAACCGCGTCCGCCTCATCGAACGAGCCTTCAACGGAAAACTCCAGGTTCCCCGCCTGCACCGCTTCCGCCACCACAGCGTCAAGCCCCGGCTCAAAAATCGGGATGCCGCCATTTTTAAGGGTGTCGATTTTTGCGCTGTCCTTATCGACACAAACAACCGAATGGCCAAGCTTCGCAAGGCATGCCCCCGTCACCAGCCCGACATAGCCGGTGCCGATCACAACGATTTTTACGGAATCATTCTGCGCCATAGAAATTCTCTATGCGCTTGTTACATTAATTGTCCGAAGATGGCAAGGGTTGCGGGAATCAGGCAATGTTACGTTTGGTAATTATCCCCTAAATCCTGAATACGTCACCCCGCGCCTGTCGCGGGGGCTGGTTCAGGTGGCAACGACAGGACGCGGCAAAGCTAACCGGATCGCGGGATAAACCCGCGATGACCACGGGTTGCTTGCGGGGTAATTGCTGGGAAACTAAGGCACTCGCCGGAGTTAACCACCCACTGCCTGGCTGCGAGCCTGATTGATTATGGCTATAAGTGTAGGGTCTATGCTTCCGCTGACATCCTTATTACTGTTCAAACCCTCACCTCGCATATGCTCGACCGACCCCTTCAAAAGGTTTGCAAGGCCTTCTTCATTGTTTTGCAGGGCCGCACCAATTATTGCTTTCGAGTGTTCGGAAGTAAGGAAAGTATTATCTGAAAGTTTACCCAATGAAGCGATAAGCCCCTCCCTTTCACTACCCTCAGGAACAAACTTATTCGCCAGCTCTATAAGAGCCGCTTTATCATTTCTGGCACCGCCCTTATCGCCATCAATCAGCTTGTTGAACAACTCAGCATGTCTATGATACAGCGTATCCTCGGATGGAGGCGGAGTTGGCGTTGCAGACGGTGTCGGCAGTGGCGCCGGAGAAGGTGTTCCTCCCGGTTCCATCAACTCAATTTCATCAGGATTATCCCTTCTAAGCTGCGCAGGAGGCACAGGCGTTTCTTTAGAAGACTCACCATATTGATATGGGCCACTATCCCTATCAGCCGCCCTTTCCCTAAGCTGTGCCTGCCCATTCCATTTTCCTATTAACGGTTCAAGCCCTTCCGCGATAACTTTGCCCCTTGTCTTCTCAGGGAATTTTTGCGCGCCGCCAATCACGTTATCAATTTCCTTCATCTTCCGAAGATCGCCGCCGGTCTGGTAAATAGTTTGAATAAGCAGGTTCTTATAGCCCTTATCATTCGGGCAATCATGCGCGTAACCGGCTAAATTGGC
>CAZJFC010000102.1:0-3806 GCA_964545245.1 uncultured Rickettsiales bacterium | reverse complement strand
AAAACGAGGTTAGCAAACCGAGCCAGCCTTGAGCGTGCCGGAGGCACAGCCCATCTGAGCGGCAGGAGCCGCGAAGGGGGCAAAATATAGACTACGAACTCTGCGCAGTGTTGATTGCTTCTTCAAGCTCGAAAAATGTCGGCTGCATATGGGAAGGAACCTGTCCGCGGCCAACTTCAACCGCAACCTGAACAGCCTGCCCGTGAAGATAACCCACCATCACGTCGCGGATGATGTTATAGAATTGCCCTTCTTCCTCGATGATTTCATTAAGACGTGAGGCGATTGGACCCACAAGGCAGTAAGATAAAAATACGCCGAGGAACGTACCCACGAGCGCGCCGCCGATCATCGCGCCGAGCACCGCGACCGGGGCGTTGATGCTGCCCATGGTTTTGATAACGCCGAGAACCGCCGCAACGATGCCGATAGCGGGGAGGCCGTCTGCCATTGTCTGTAAAGAATGCGCCGGGTGGATTGCTTCATGATGATGTTTGTCGATCTGCTTCTGCATGTTATCTTCAATCTGATAAGGGTCTTCGAGGCTCATGGTTATCATGCGGAAAGTGTCGGCGATGAAGTCGGTTGCGAAATGGTCATGCAATATGTGCGGGTATTTCTGGAAGATAGGGCTTTCATGCGGTTTTTCGATATGCGGTTCCAGTCCGATAAGCCCTTTTGATTTTGCTACTTTGATGAGCGCGAACATCAGGCAGAGCAGGTCGATGTAATCCTGTTTTTTCCATTTAGGGCCTTTGAAGGCTTTTCCGAAACCTTTAAGTACACCTTTTAATATATGTCCTCGGTTGGCGATAATGAACGCGCCGACGGAGGCGCCGAAGATTGTTCCGAATTCATGCGGGGCGGCATGGGTAATAATTTCCATATTACCGCCGATTGCCGCGTAAATACCGAATACGCAACCAAGAACTATTACAAGACCGACTATAATTGCCATAACAAACCTTCCATGCCAGTTAACTGCAAAAAGGTTAAAGTTTGGTTTATCATGGGCTAATAAATTTGGCGGTTTTTCGCGGTTGGATGGTTAATAATTCCTTCATTAATTTGTCCTAGTCTTGATTGCAGTATGGCAGCAGGAAAAGACGCGGATAACAGTAAAAAACGCCCAATTATCATTAAAAGGATAAAAAAGGGCGGTGGCGGCCACCACGGTGGCGCGTGGAAAGTTGCCTATGCCGATTTCGTGACCGCGATGATGGCGTTCTTCCTGTTGTTATGGTTGCTTAATCAGGTTCCGCAGGAAAAGCTTAAAGGTCTTTCAGATTATTTCACCCCGACTGTTGGTATTAAGGGGATGATAGGGCAGAATGAGAAGGGCATGAGCGGTGATGTGGATGCCGGCCCGAAAATGAAATCCGGGGGTACTCCGTCGGTGGTGTTTGGCGCTCCTCCTACTACCGGTGACGTAGCTAAAGCCCCGGAAACCGATATTATGGATGTTGGTGATTACTATCAGGAAAAACTGCAGGTTACAGAATCAAAAGCGGAGGAGATTTCATCTGAGCTTGAGAAAAAGAAATTTGAGCGTATTCAGGATGAGATAAACAAAGCGATTGAAGACAGCCCTGAATTAAAAGAGTTCAAGAAGAACATGCAGGTAACGCAAACCCAGGAGGGATTGCAGATTGAGGTCACGGACCTTGAGGGTGTTTCAATGTTCGAACTGGGCAGTTCCAGCCTTAAGACCGAAATACAGCCTCTCCTTGCGAAAGTTACCGAAGTTATAAGGAAAACTGACAATAAAGTGGCTATTGTCGGCCATACGGATTCCCTGAGCTATAGCGGCAAGCGCGATTACAGCAACTGGGAGCTTTCATCCGACAGGGCGAATGCAAGCCGCCGTTTCCTTGAAGCTTCCGGCCTTGATGATGGGCGCATCTACCGTGTGGAAGGCAAGGCGGACAAGGACCATTTTGATGAAAAAGATCCAATTTCACCGCGTAACCGCCGTATCAGTATCATCCTCCTTAAAAAATCGATTACCGATAATAATCCGAAAAGCAAAAAAGATGCGAAGGTTAATTAAAAATAATACGGCGGATAGTAAACACAGCCCGGTTCGTAGTAATGACCGCAATAATCTCCGTAATCCCCTTCTTCCGGGAAGACATAATCCCAGTCATAATCGTCATAAGGGTCGTGCCGTGTAACGCAGGCGGCAATCAGCAGTAATGCGGCAAGGCTGGGTCTTTTCATTATTTTACTGGTAATAATAAGGATATCCGTCATTTCCCGTGACCGGTTTCTGAGCCTTTTCACCGGAGGAGCACGCCGCGGCAAACAGCAAAGAGAATAGTAGAATTTTTTTTGCCATGGGTTATCTTAACCGCAACGGATAATATGACAAACTAAAAATGAGTTGCCGATAATGGACGAATTGCTTGAAGAAAGAAAAACAAAGGCATCAAAATGGTTCCGCGACCTGCGCGATATTATCTGCGATAAGTTCGAGGAAATCGACGGCGCGGGAAAGTTTGAGCGCAGGAAATGGAGCCGTCAGACCAATGATAATTCCGGAGGTGGCGGCGGCGAAATGTCGCTGATGAAGGGCAAGGTTTTTGAGAAGGTAGGGGTGAACATCTCCACCGTATTCGGTGAGTTCTCGCCGGAGTTCCGCAAGCAGGTTCCGGGCGCGGACAAGGACCCGAAATTTTACGCGACCGGGGTTTCGCTGGTGGCGCATATGGCTTCGCCCCTGGTTCCGGCGGTGCATATGAATACGCGGTTTATCGTCACCACCAAACACTGGTTCGGCGGCGGGGCGGACCTAACCCCGATGTATCCGGTAGAGGCCGACACCAAGGATTTTCACCTCGCATTCAAACAGGTTTGCGATGCCTATGCCGATGATTACTACGCAAAATTCAGCAAATGGTGCGATGACTATTTCTTCCTTCCCCACCGCGGCGAGCCGCGCGGCGTGGGCGGTATTTTCTATGATTATCTCGATACCGGCGCATGGGAGCGCGATTTTGCCTTCACGCAGGATGTCGGCAAGACATTCATTGAGGTTTATGCCGATATCGTCCTGCGCCATAAGGATAAACCGTGGACGGAGGAGCAGCGCGAGCACCAGCTAAGGAAGCGCGGGCGCTATGTCGAATTCAACCTGCTGCATGACCGGGGGACCAAGTTCGGCCTGATGACCGGCGGGAATACCGAGGCGATCCTGATGTCCATGCCCCCGGTAGCGAAGTGGGATTAGGAAATCCTCGCCAATGTTGGGGATCTTGTGAGCCTAAGCATTAAGTCTGTGCCAACTTCTTTTCTCTCAGCTTGCACTAAACCCTCCAGCGCATTTTTAGAAAAGAAATTTTTTTCTGCCTTGCCGAGCTTGTTGGGGGATTGGAAAATAATCACCTCATCAACCAGTTTTTCTTTAAGGAAAGCGTTGGAAAGTTTTGGGCCAGCCTCAACCATCACGCGGGTTATGCCTTGCTTGCCAAACTCTTTTAAAGCGCCCTTCAAATCATTGCCCTCGAAACGAAGTACTCCGGATTCTGATGGAATCTCCCGCTTTCCTATAACCACTTTCAGCGGCGAATAATTTTCCATTCCCGGCAGGCGTACGTTCAGTTGCGGGTTGTCGGCAATGACCGTTCCCGTTCCGGTAATTATCACATCATATTGCGAGCGCAGCTTATGTACCATATTGCGTGATAACTCTCCCGTTACCCAGCGCACCCCCCTCAATCCCCCCTCATAGGGGGGAGGTTCTGTGATACTGTCACCCCTCCTATCAGGAGGGAAATATCTTTCTTCACCCCTCCTATCAGGAGGGG
>CAZJFC010000101.1:0-4364 GCA_964545245.1 uncultured Rickettsiales bacterium | reverse complement strand
CTTCTGGTGTTCTCTGAAGTTCAGAAACTTATTGATGATATTCCTGAACCGCACAAAAAGCTGGCAGCCGAGGTTATCCCAGGGCAGATCACTGTCGGCGGGTTAAAATCCGTCCTGCAAAGCCTTCTAGGCGAGATGGTGTCAATACGCGACCTGCCTTCAATTCTGGAGGGGATTCAGGAAGCGGTACTTACCACCAAGAATATAACGCTTATCACCGAGCATGTAAGAACCAAACTTTCCCGCCAGATCTGCGCTTCGCAGATTGGCCCGCAAGGTTATATTCCGGTTATTACGCTTTCGCCTAAATGGGAGAAAATCTTTGCTGAAAGCCTTGTAGCGCAAAATGGGGAAATGCAGCTTGCCATGCCTCCATCCGCTTTGCAGGATTTCATCAATGAAATTCGCAAGACATATGATAATTACGCGATGAAAGGGGAGCTTCCGGTGCTTCTTACCAGTCCTTATATTCGTCCTTATGTTCGTGGGCTTATTGAGCGCTTCCGCAATTCTACGGTTGTTATGAGCCAGAACGAAATTCATTCCAGATTCAAGATTAAAACCCTTGGCAGCCTGTAATCCCGCGGTTTGAACGTAAAAATTGTGCGGTTATAATTCACAGAAAATCTAAAGTTTATTGCTATGATTAAGAGCGGGTGTATATTTACCGTATGGGCTTGTTCAGAAAGAAAAAGCAGAAAGAGTTCAATCCGGAAGTGTATCTTGAGCTTTCTCCGGTGGCAACTGCTTTTCTGGGCGAAAATGGTGAATTGATTGTTGGTAATAAGGCATTCTTCAAATATGTCGGTGAGACTATTCAGGTAGGCGATAATATTGATAAGCTGGCTGCCAGCGAACGTGCGGAAGACTTTGAGCGTGCGTTTGGACGCATCAAGAAATATAGCGTTTCCGATTATGAGTTTATTACCAAGATACGTGGTACAGGTGAGCGCGCGGCGCAGATATTCCTTCGCCGCATTTCAGGGCAGGCGCAAGCTGAGAATTTTGAAGCCATTGAATATCTGGTCACGTTGATTGACGCTCAGGAAAAAGTTTCGCTGGAACAAAAACTGAATCACTCCCAGAAAATGCAGGCGGTAGGCCAGCTTGCCGGGGGTATTGCGCATGATTTCAATAACCTTCTTACGGCAATGAACGGCTTCTGCGACCTTTTATTGCAACGTCACCCGCCGGGCGACAGGTCTTTTCCGGATATTATGCAGATCAAGCAGAACGTAAACCGCGCTGCTAACCTTGTGCGCCAGCTTCTTGCATTTTCACGTAAGCAGGTTTTAAAGCCAAAGCTGCTTGACCTGACAGATGTTCTCTCTGATCTCTCAAGCCTTTTGCGCCGCTTGCTTGGTGAAAAGGTACAGCTTGAAATGAAGCATGGCAGGGATTTGGGTAAAGTTCTTGCCGATCAGGGGCAAATTGACCAGGTGACCATTAACCTTGCGGTAAACGCACGTGATGCAATGCCAAAGGGGGGAACGCTCACCATTGAAACTTCCAATATGACAATAGGCGAAAGCGATGCTGAACTTACTGAGTTCTTTGCGCCAGATCCTGAAGACCCAATAAAACCGGGGGAATATGTTTTATTGCGTATAGTGGATACGGGAACCGGAATGCCGCGTGAAGTAATGCTCAAGATATTTGAGCCTTTCTTCTCTACCAAGGAAGTTGGTGCTGGTACGGGGCTAGGGCTGGCTACGGTTTATGGGATCGTGAAGCAGACAGGCGGCCATATCCTTGTTAACAGTGAAGTTAATGCCGGCACTGAGTTCCGCATTTACCTGAAGCGCGCCGAGGAATCTGCCTATATTGAAGAACGGGAAGAAAAACGTCAGGTAAGTCAGGATCTTACCGGTTCAGGAACTATTCTTATCGTGGAAGATGAGGTTCCTGTAAGGATCTTTGCCAGCCGCGCGCTTTCCAATAAAGGGTATAAAATCATTGAAGCGGAAAATGCGGAAACGGCGCTGGAACTTATTAAAGAACACGGTACATCTATTGACCTGATTGTTACGGATGTAATTATGCCGGGTATGAATGGGCCAACAATGGTTAATGAAATTAAGAAAACCTATCCTGATTCCAAAGTTATTTTTATGTCAGGTTATACTGAAGACGCCCTTGAAGATTATGAGGGGGATGTGGCTGAAATTAATTTCCTCCAAAAGCCATTTACATTGAAGGACTTAGCGGCAAAAGTGAAGGATGTTATTGGAAAATAATATTTTTTGTGGAAATGGCCGTTTGCGGGTAATTTTCTCTTGCCAGTTCGGGTTTTAGCAACTAAAAACTGCCCAGTGTTCCGCGATAGCTCAGCGGTAGAGCAATCGACTGTTAATCGATCGGTCGCAGGTTCGAATCCTGCTCGCGGAGCCATTCTTGACGATTTGGTGTGTTGGCCAGCATATTGAATGGCCTTCGCATTGAATATTCAAGGTTTTTACCTCGGATTTTCAAGTTCGAGAATACAAATCCCATCAACTGCCGTTTTTCCTCTACCTCCGAACTGATGAACAGGTCATAGGCGTTGGAAGCTATATCCAGCAACGCTGACACGGTAACCGCGAAGGATTCATTCGCGCTTGTCTGGCCTTGCAGCTTTTCGTTTAACTGGTGCTGTTTCAGCCGGAGCTTTGACGCTGTTTCGTCGTATAGCTCCTTAGTAATACTCCCTTCCAGCCGCATTTCGAGCGCATTATCCAGTTTCTTTTTCGTCATGTCATAATCTTTACGGATTTGCGCAATGGCGTTGAACTGATGGGATTTCTCGCTCTCTACACCTTTTTTTAAGTCATCCTTAATTTGCGCCAGCAGAACGTCTGGCATACGGATAGTTTTGAAAGCATCTTGCACCTGCTCCAGTATCACTTCTTCCCGCATAGTGGCGCATTCACATTTGCCTTGTGATTTAGTTGGGCGCAGGTAGCGGTATTTACCCTTCTTCAATTCTGTGGAAAATGCACAATCGCAATCGGCGCAATATAGCAGGCCACGAAAAAGGAACTCTTTGCCGCCATACCTGAATGGCTTTTTATTATGGCCGAGCCGGACAGCTTCGCACCGTTCAAACAATTCCAGCGGGACGATGCGCTCATAATAGTGGGGGTATAAATTGCCGTTCACTCTCATGAAGCCTGAATAGAATGGGTTTTGCAGTAAATTATGGACTTGGCTTTTAGCAACTAGCTTGCCGCTTTTCTTATTGGTCAATCCCCACTCGTGCGACCTCCGCGCTACTTCTTGGACGCTGACCGTGCCAGTGGCGTAATCCTCAAACATCTGGCGGATGATGAAAGCACGTTCCTTATCAATAATCACGGTGCGCTTATTTTTGACGGAATCAAAATCATTCCAGTAACCGAGCGGTGCGGCGGCTGTCCATTCGCCATTTTTTAGCTTATGCTGGATTGAGCGTTTCACGTTCTCGCTTAGGGAGGCGACATAGCTTTTTGCCATGACCACGGAAAAGTCCCAGCGGATAATATCGCTGCTGCTGGCATTCTTGCCAATAATCATACCTTCGCGGTTGAAGTGGATTTCAATTTTTCCCTTATCCACCAAATCTTGCAGGATGATGCTTTCCTTAAAACTGCGCTGCACCCTGTCTACTGCATCTGCCACCACTGCTATTGTTTCGCGCTGGGAATTTACAAAGTCCAGCATGGCATGGAAATCTTTGCGCTTACCTTTGGTGGATGATTCCACGATGCGGAATATCTGTAATACATTTAAGTTCCGCCTTTGGCAGTATTCGCGCAGGCGGTCAACTTGTGCATCAACTGAATGCCCTTCCTCCTGCTCGGCGGTAGATACACGGGCTAAAATTACTGCTTTCATATTCCCTCTTTTTTTATTTTTGGTGCTGGATAAATGAATTTCGGGGACAGAAAATGCCCAAGTTTTACCCTGTTTTTCCCTAAAAAATGTCGGTTTAGCCCCTCTGAATCACTACTTTTACCCAATTTTGCTATAAGCGTTATTTTGCTCTCCCTCTTGAAAGTTGCAGTTTTCCTAGCTCCACACGGTGTTTTAGGAATAAATGAATCCCTAAAAAAAGCGCGCGCGTGCGCGAGGGCAATTTTACGGCTCATCAAATCATCTCCAGTTGGGCAGGATTTTTTGCCGGGGCTGGCACGAATTCCGGGATGCTGATTCGCAATTCCTGCTCCAGCCATTCGGCTACCATGCGGCGGTGACACCATTCGTCCGGTTTGGTCAAATCTTCCCAACACAGCAACACTGGCTCATGAGGCGCGGCAAGTGCGCAGATTGCATCATACGTTTTTTGCGGGTTAAGTGGCGTTGTTGCATGGCTACAGTTTTTGCAGGAAAGAGTTAAGGCATGAGTT
>CAZJFC010000100.1:0-4536 GCA_964545245.1 uncultured Rickettsiales bacterium | reverse complement strand
ATTAAGATTTATCTGCACGGGAATGACAGGAGGGACGAGCCATGCAACAACGCCGTTTATCCCGCGATCCGGTTAGCGGAGCATGCTCTACCGTTGCCCCCTGAACCGGCCCCCGTGACAAGCACGGGGTGACGATGGGAGAAATATTCAAAAACTGAAAGGTTATCAAGGCGCACTATGCTGGTAGCCCTGCGACCGCGAGTTGGAGCGCTGCTGTTGCTGGTAGCGGTGGCTGGTCTGAAGCCCTAAATCATCCATAAATTCTTTCAGGCGTTCATTTTTCGGCACTTCCTTGATTGCATCCGAAACATCATCGAACCGCCCCATAATGGCCTTCAAATGGTCTGGCTCCATGCGGCATACCGCGCTCATTGCCTCGCTCCTGTCGCGTGGCCGGAACAGCTTCATCAATTTTGCCACCCGCACCGAATTTTCCATTATCTGGTCAAAATTGTTGCTGTTAGTGATTTCCTTGAATTGCGCCGCGTCAATGCGGGTGCTGCGGAACCATTTATCATCCATGCTTGCCGCAAGTTCTTTCACCGCGCCCATGAGCTTTTTGAAATTGACGTCCTTCATGCAGCCGATTTCCTCTATCACCTCCGCACGGTCTTGCTTACCTATCACCTTATCGAATTTTTTTACCGAGCCAAAATTGGATTTTATCTCGTCGAACTTCGATTTATCAAGTTTTGCGAGCGCTTTCACGGTGTCGGCATCATCGCCCGCGATGCGGTTCACCACGCGCGGATGTTTTAATATCGCCACTGCATTCGGGCTGGCGGCTATATCCTTCACAAGCCCGACAGCATCACCCTTATGCTCAATGATTTTGCCGAGGTTCTTGCTGTGTTTCAGCAAAAGTTCAACCTTATCGGCGGGCATAAGCGCGATTGTTTCAAACAGTTTCGCGCGTTTAGGCTCAGGCGTTTTTGCAAGCAGGTTATTTAACCCATCATGTTTTTTGAACAGTTTTTCCGCCACCGCGCCGGAAGCGTGCAGGACGGCATTCAAGCCCCTGCCCTTGTCTTCCCTTGGGAGATTTTCGAGCAATTCCGCGGTCTTTGATAATTTTTTTAGCACCATCGGCGTATTCTGGCTGACTGCAAGAGTATGCAGGGGAACGTCATTCCCGCATATTTCCTTAAGTTCGGCGTAATGTTTCACTATTTTTTTCGTATTGCTACCTTCGCTGAGTTCAACCAGCGTTTCCTTTGCCTCACGCGCCGTGCTGCGGTTTGCGCCGTCTATGATGTCACGCACCATCGCCGCGCCCTTCTCATCGCCGAACAGCAGGTCATAATGTTTTGAGGAACGGATCCGCGATTTGGATAGCTTTACATGGGAATGCGCCAGCGAATCATGCAGTTCGGAAAGAAGCTTGCCGCGGTCACGGGAAACCGTCCAGTCCGAAACAGTGATTGCAGAAGTTTTCACGAATTTATACAATGTACCCAACATATACCCCCCTCAGGTAATTGGTTAACAATATATAACGATTATTACATGATTATGAAAAATATAAGAAAATTTTGTTACATATGGAGTTTCGGAATTTCCGAAGTTCCCCCTTGCACCTCACCCCCACCCTCTCCTGATAGGAGAGGGAGTACGATTCTCCCCCCTATCAGGGGGGAATAAGGGGGGGTGGTATCCGATGTTCCGAAGCTCCCTCCCAAATGCTGCGCCGCAACAACGAAAACCGCTTGGAAAGTGGCGGAAATTAAGCCAAAATTAAGCTATAATAGTCTAGAATCTGGGTAAGATGCATTTTTACATGAAATCAACCGGCCTTGCGCTGGAATTCCTCGAAAACATATTTGGCGACAAGGTGACGGTTTCCGGCGCGGAGAACGTGCCGAAGGACAGGCCGGTGATGTTCGTCGCCAACCACTTCACCCGTTCCGAAACATTATTCTTGCCTTACATCGTGCATAAGCACACCGGAAAAGTGGCGCGCAGCCTTGCCGACGGCAAGCTGTTCGTCGGCTTCATGGGCGAATTCCTCGCCAAAACCGGCACGATGGCGACCGACGACCCAAGCCGCGACGAGATTATCATCGGCGATTTGATAACCGGGGAAAACAACTGGATAATCTACCCCGAAGGCAACATGATGAAGAACAAGAAGGTCACGTTCGACCGCGGCAAGTTCTTCCTCCACCTCAAGGACAACGTGCGCAGCCTGTTCACCGGAACCGCCTCGATGACGATCAAAGCCGAGCTATTACGGCAGGATCTGCTGAAAGAGCGCAACCGCCTCAACTGCTGGAAATATTTCATCAATGACAGCGTGCCGATCTCCCCGCAGCCGGTAACGGTTGTTCCGGTCAGCATCACCTATTACCCGATACGCCCCGGCGAAAACAAGATGATGAACTGGATGGCAAAACGCGCGAAAGGGAACCTGCACCCGCGCATGGCCGAGGAATTGGAGATCGAGGGGAATATCCTCGCCGAGGCAAATATGACGGTGCATTTCGGCAACCCTATCTGCGTGAATGAATATATCAACAGCTCAAAAATTTTCATGGCCACCGCCAAAAAAGAACCGGACGACGAAAAGCGCCATAGCCTCATCATCAACAATTACCGCCATAAGCTGACCACCGAATTCATGGGCGACGTTTACAACAATGTGAGCATCAACCTCGACCACATCTTCGCGCTCACGCTTTATTTCTTCCCGAAAACCGAAGTGCATATCCGCGAACTGATGTCGCGCGTTTACCTCAACATCAAGGCCATCCAGCACGCGCCGCACCACCGGATGCATGACTCGGTGAAGCTCGACGTGTTCAAGGTCCTCGCGGGAAAACAATTCCCGGCGCTGAAAAGCATTTTCGACCTCGCGGTGAAGGAAGGCATAATCGTCGGCGGCGAGCAGAACGAGTTCCTCACCGTGAACCGCGAGGCGTTCGAGAACGAATATGAGTTCCACAACATCCGCCAGAAGAACATCATGAAGATGCTGGTGAATGAGATGCTGCTGCTTGATGATGTCGTGCGCGTGGTGAAAACCTATGCCGACGTGCCGCAGGAAGATATCTCGCAGGAGATTTTCAATTTTCTCTATGAAAGCGACAAGCTGCGTTTCGAGCGCGATTATGAAAAATATAAATCCGAACTTTCAAAACCAAGGGAATTCGGCGCACCGTTCTTCCTGAAAGGCGACAACAAAATCGGTATCGTCCTCGCGCATGGTTACAAAGCCTCGCCGGAAGAGGTGCGCCCGATGGCGGAGTTCCTCAACAAACAGGGATACAGCGTTTATGGCGTGCGGCTGCACGGCCATGGAACCGCGCCGGTGAACCTCAAACACACCGCATGGCAAAAATGGTATGATTCGTATATGCGCGGCGTGGTGGCGCTGGAGCAGGTTTGCGAAAAGGTCATCTTCGCCGGGTTCTCGACGGGCGGGCTGGTTTCGCTTTACACTGCCGCGCAACACCCGGATAAATGCCACGGCGTGGTGAGCATCAACGCCGCCGCGAAACTGCATGATATCCGCGTGCGCTTCGTGAAGGCGGTGAATTTCTGGAATGAGCTGGTCGATAAATTCACCGGCAAAAGCGGCGGGCTTGATTTCATCGAGGACCAGCCCGAAAACCCGCATATCAATTACAGCATCAACTATGTAAAGGGCGTGAACGAGCTGGGCAAACTCATCGCCAGAACCATGAATTCGCTGGACAAGGTCTATGTGCATTCGCTCATCATCCAGTCACCGCATGACCCTATCATCAAGGCTGAATCGGGCGAGATTATTTTCAACAAAATACGTGCGCGGAGCAAGCAACTGGTTAAACCGGAGATTGAAAAACACGTGATAATCCGCGACGCGGAAGCAGAACGGAAAGTCTTTCTCCCCATCCTCGATTTTATAAAATCAATCGCACCGTAAGAGTATAAAGCTGAGTCTTTTCAGCAGCATATTTTTTTGCCACATAAAAAATCCGTATAAACGCAAAAAGTTCTTGAAATTAACTTTTTTGGTCACTACTATGCGAAAAGTTAATATTTAGTTAGTAAATTACGACAAGGAGAGAACATCATGGCTAAATCTAAAAAAGACGATAAGGACGTATTACGTTCGTTCATCCATTTCCGCAAGAGCGACCAACCACTTCCGAATTACGAAATCCAACCCGGCGACGTGATGCTTGACGCGCGTTACATCAAGCAATCCGCCAACCTCATCCAGGACGCACTGCAAAAAGGTTTTGACGTCCTGCAAATGGCAAATGGCGACATCGTCACCACCGGCACCAAAACCGTTGTTTATAAATATACCTGGGACGAAGATACAGGCAAACTGAAACGCTCCAGCGTGCAAACCAAAAAAGGCGCGAAGGAAGACGAACTCGAACCTGAAGAATACATCGTTTCCGAAGCACTCGAAAACGTCGAATAATTCCAAGAGAGTTTCTCCTTGTCCAAGCCCGCCGGCTTTTCCGGCGGGCTTATTTTTTGCCCCCGTGCGGCGCTGCTGCTGATAAATCTTCCCCCTCCCTGAGGGAGGGAACTATTTTCTTC
>CAZJFC010000099.1:0-4536 GCA_964545245.1 uncultured Rickettsiales bacterium | reverse complement strand
CGTGAGCGGAGCGAACAGCCCATCGGAGGCGCAGGAGCGCCGCACGGGGGCAAAAGTTATTTCTTCGCAGGGGCAGCAGGGGCGGCAGCGCCACCGGCAGGGGCGGCGGCAGTTGCGGTTGCGGCAGCGGCATTGGCGGCAGCGGTTGCAGCCGCGTCGTCATCGCTTCCTTTACCGACAACAGTCACCAGCGTGAAGTTGCGTTTGATGGCCGGGGTCACGCCTTCAGGGAGCTGGATATCATTGATATGGATCGAACGGCCGATTTCGAGCGTTGAAACGTCGATTTCGATTTCCGCCGGGATTTTGCCCGGAGCACAGAAAAACTCGATTTCACGGCGAATAACGTTAAGTACGCCACCGCGCTTGACGCCGGGAGATTTCTGCTGGCCGGAAATTTTCACCGGTACAGGGACAACGGTTGCGGCCTTGTCCGATATCGCCTGCAAATCAAGATGTTCAGGAACGTCAGTGACCGGGTTAAGCTGGACTTCACGCGGCAGGGTCTGGATTTTCTTGCCGTTGAGGGTAATTTCGATGATGGTGCTTTTAAAGCCGCGCTTATTGCAGTTGAGCGTAATTTCCTTCGCCGGGACGGAGAGGTGGAGGTTCTGCCCGCCGGCGCCATAAACAACGACCGGGAGGCGGCCTTGTGAACGCAGCGCGCGTGCGGAGCCGGTTCCTGTGGTTTCGCGGGTTTGAGCTTCAAGTGCAATCTGTGCCATAATTCTGTTATCCTTCTGATTTGGAGGCGGCTTTTTAGGGGAAATCGGGCGTCTTGTCAACAGCTAATATGGGCGTAAGTTAGCCGGTAGCTGTTTGAATGATGCTCAGCCAGCTACCGCCCACCAGCTTCCTTCCATCCATAGATAAAACCTATCAATAATCGAAAATCGATAAGTTTTACTTATGGATATTTGCGCTATCATGGCTAAAAATAGCAAACTTTGCTATTTCTTGCTATTTCCTGTTATTTTTGATATATTTGATAAGGAAACCAAAGGAGAGTGACAATGAATATTTCCATGACCCCGGAACTTGAGAAATTCATCCACAGCAAGGTGGAAAGCGGCATGTACCAGTCGGCGAGTGAGGTGGTACGTGAGGCGGTGCGCCTGCTGGCCGAGCATGATGAGAATAAACGCCGCCGGGTTGAAGCTCTAAACCGCGACATCCAGGCCGGGCTTGACCAGCTTGCAAGCGGAGGGGTGGTGAGTGAGTCAGCTCTTGAGGAAGAGTTGGAAGAACTTCTTTCGGCAATCGAGAAAAAACATGGCTAAGGGATTCGTACTTTCTGAAATAGCCAAGTTTGATCTGGTTGAGATTATCGCCCATATCGGAAAGGATAATCCTCGCGCTGCAAGAAAGACCAAGCAGGAATTCATGGAAAAATTCAGGAATATCTCCGAACACCCATACACCGGCCATGTGAGGGAAGGTTTAACCGACAAAAAGGTAAGGTTTTACCCTGTTTACAGCTATATGATAGTTTACCGGGCGGAAGCTTCGCCAGTGGAAATTGCGCGGATATTAAGCGGCTACCGTGATATTGGCGGGTTGATCTAGCCGCCGAACTGTTCCTTGATTTTTTTCTCGATTTCTTCCGGCGGGTTCTTGCCCCAGCCGGATTCTATCACCTGTCCGTAATCATCAAGCTGGATAAAATCGGTTTTCACGCGCACCTTGAACATGGGCAGCTTGCTTTTTTCGACAAGGATATAATGCCAGCAATCCATGCCGCGGTCTTTGCCGCGCACCAGCCAGAGCAATTCATTACGGGATGATTGTACTTTTTGCAGGAAGCTCATTTTCCGTACCCTTGTTTAATTTTTAATCAAAGAGGCTGCTTACCGAAGTTTCTTCCGAGATGCGGCGGATGGCTTCGGCGATCAATGGCGCGATGGTGATAACGCGAACTTTCTCAGCAGATTTTGTTTCTTCAGTCGGCTGGATGGAGTCGGTGATGACGATCTCGTCAAGTTCGGAGCCGGTAACGCGCTCGACAGCAGTGCCGGAAAGCACGCCGTGGGTCACATAGGCTGAAACCGATTTTGCGCCGTTTTTCTTGAGCGCGGCGGCGGCATTGCACAGCGTCCCTGCGGAATCGGCAATGTCGTCAACCATGATGCAATCACGTCCGTTAACGTCACCGATGATGTTCATCACTTCGGAAACCCCGGCGCGTTCGCGGCGCTTATCGACGATTGCGAGGTCTGCCCCAAGGCGCGAGGCGATCGCGCGGGCGCGCACCACGCCGCCGACATCCGGCGAAACAATCATCAGATCGCGGTTCTTATATTTGTTTTTAATGTCGGAAATAATCACCGGCGCGGCATAGAGGTTATCCACCGGGATATCGAAAAACCCTTGTATCTGGCCTGCGTGCAGATCAAGCGTAAGCACGCGGTTCGCGCCCGCTTCGGTGATGATGTTGGAAACGAGTTTCGCGGTGATCGGCGTGCGCGGGCCGGGTTTCCTGTCCTGCCTTGCATAGCCGAAATAGGGGATGACGGCGGTGACACGGCGGGCGGAGGCGCGGCGCAGCGCGTCGAGCGCGATGAGCAGTTCCATCATGTTGTCATTCACCGGGTAGGAGGTGGACTGGATAACGAAAACGTCCTGCCCGCGCACGTTTTCGAGGATTTCGACGAAAACCTCCATATCGGCGAAACGCTTGATATTGGAGTGAGTGAGCGGCACACCGAGATAATTGGAAATATCGGTGGCAAGCGGAACATTGGAATTGCAGGCGATTAATTTCATAAGCCAGTGTGTAGCAGGTGTATTCCCTGCTGTAAAGTGGGCTTGTGATTATAACCTTATTTACTTAAGGTTGAATTCCCTGCTGCCGCCCTCGTTCAGGATATCTTTCGGATTGATACCCTCATGACCAAATGGGGTGGTGCCGATAACGACAAGGCCGTTTGGCAAATTGATCTGTATATCGGTCAGCCCGTTAAAATGCTTCACCACTTCCGAATCCGGGTTTTGCCATGATATGGTTCCCGCGGTTGAGCCGGTCTGTTCGTTATAGGCGGAGATCTGCACTTTTAGTTTTAGCTTGCTTGCGAGCGCGGCAATATCCGGACCCATCAAATGAAGCACATAGCTGTTTTTCTCGCCCGGCGCGAGTTCCGACGCGGTCTTTCCGCTGATATCTTCCATATTCGCGCCGTAAATAGCTGAATTGCCTGTTCCGATTTCATAAATGAGTTCATAAAACCGGTCATTGCCTTGCTGCGATACAGGAACATTCGGGCCAAACAATACATTCGGGCCGTCGCCGACCATAATTGTCGTGCTTGAACTGTTGTCATTAAACAAGTCATCATTTCCTGAGCCACCATACATGACATTATATACCTTACCATCGCCCATATTCATGATAGAATCATCACCGCCGTTACCGTAGCTAATATCCGGAGTTTCCGGGTTGGTGCAGCCGTTAGGGAGCAAGAAATCGCCGCCGTTACGTAATTTGGTCTGGTCACCGCCGAGTAAGATATCTTGTGAAGGGTCATCTTTTTCAAATTCGGATGCGGATTCAAATTCGGAGCCACCTGCTGCTATACTATTGCGGTTATCACCCCCGATAAGTAGGTCGGGCCCTTTTCCTCCTGCTATCATGTTGTGATCAATAGAGCTGGAGATTTTCCCGGTTACGGTTTTCCTGATGATGTGTTCCTGCCCGTTATTTTCAGTATATTCGAAGGTGAGTTTATTACCGTTTGGCGTGGCTTTTTCTTCGGTTCTGGTGACAGGCGCGTCCTTGAACCTTTCTTCTTCGAAATAAACTTTTCTGACCTCTGTTTCACCAGGGGATAAAACCGCCAGTGTTTTAGGTTCGGGAATGCCCGCTGCCGCCCTTGCTTCCGCGCCCGGCAGTTTTACTGTGGGCAGCATCCTTATATTCCTTACGCCTTCCCCCTCTGCCGGTAAAGGCAATCCGGTGCGATGGTCAATACCCGCAGGAAGCCCGTCGGCGATAATTACGTCCGGGCCATCACCGCCGTAAAGAGCGTCGTGACCTTTGTGCTCGAATCTGATAGTATCGCTTACATCGTCATAATCAACTTCTACTGTGCCCCATGTAATGCCGCCCATAATCAGGTTGCCGGCATTGGAGCCATGAAAAATATTTTCCTTGTCCTGTCCGTAGAAAATTGTCGGTTTGCCGGGTGTTGCGACAGTGGTTTCAGCAACCACGCCCTTTTCCAGCACCATATTATCCTTAATAAGCTCCGCGCCAAGGACTTGGCTTCTTTTATTATCTTCAGACATGGATTCCCCCTTAACATTAAGTTATGCCACATTAACATAACAACCTTTAAAAAACAATTAAAAATTAGCAATTGTTAACCATTTTATCCGGGAGGTGGGATTTCGAGCCGCATCTGGTGGGCGAGCATCATGGTTTTGGTGAGGCGGATGGTTATCAGCGAGCCGATAACGATAACCGGCGTCCACAGCGCGATATGCACCCATAGCGGCGGTTCATGCACCACCTCGACTACCCCGGCGAGGATGCCCACCAGC
>CAZJFC010000098.1:0-4681 GCA_964545245.1 uncultured Rickettsiales bacterium | reverse complement strand
ACTCATCATATCAACTCATCACTGCTTGTCAACAGTATCAACTAAACAATGCCCCCTGAGGGAGGGGATGGGGGAGGGTCAGTGGGAACCGCTTTTACCGATTAACCCTCCTCCAACCTCCTCCCTCAGGGAGGAGGCTATACGGGAACATTCAGGGCTGGCCCGGCTCCTGCCTCGCGTGCATAAACTCAGCAATACAGCAACTTAACCAAGAGAACTCTTATGAAACCAAACAGAGAAGGCCTTGCTTCGCGGCTAAGGCACCGCATCACGCTGGAAACTCCGGTGATGACGGATGACGGCGGCGGGGGAAAAACCATAAGCTGGAACAAATTCGCCGATGCCTGGGCGGAACTTATCACCGACAGGCCGACGGAAAAGCTCCTCGGCGAGCAGCTTGTGGCAACCGCCACTTACCGGGTAACTATCCGTTACCTCAAAAACGTGGCGCATTATATGCGCGTCAAGTTCTCCAACCGGATTTTCAGTATTAAGTCCGTGTGGAACGAGAACGAGGAAAAACGCGTAACCAAAATGATAATCGAGGAGGATTTATTCCAATGAGCGCAATCTGGGAAACGCAAAAAGCGATATATTCAAAACTCACCGCCAGCACGCCGCTGATGGCGATGGTAGAAGGTGTCTTTGATTACGTGCCGGAGGGGAACGCTTTCCCCTATATCACGATCGGTGATATCTCCTGCGATAATCTGCCGGTTCTGGGGAAGGATAATTATTCGCTCGACGCCAGCATCAACGCCTATTCCCGCGCCAATGGCCGCAAGGAATTAGCGGCGGTGCTGGAGAAAATTCGCGAGGTGCTTGAGAACCAGCCGCTCACCATAACCGGCTATGGGCATGTTTTTACGCGCTATGTCTCTGCGGAAACGATCCAGATGGGCGACGGCAAGACGCTCGCCGGAAGGGTGGTGTTCGGTGTTGGGGTGAGGGGGGAGTAGGTTGCAGGCACTAGGGGATAGGCACTAGGCACTAGGTTTTAGGGAATTGTCATCGCGCACTTGTTGCGCGATCCGGTTAGCGAAGCCCGCTCTGGTGTTGCCACCTGAACCAGACCCCGTGACGAGCACGGGGTGACGGGTAACTGTGCCACCGACTACAGGCCACCGACTTACTTAAACTCCGCAACATCGGCGCTGGAGCCGCGTTGGGCGGCGACCAGTATGTTCGCCTCGAATATAAGGAGGATAGGGCGGTCATAATCACTGAAAAAATAAACCCATACTTCCTTGCCGTCCTGCGTGAAGCGCACCGGGTTCGGCGAAGGGCCGAAAGCCAGCTTGACCATTTCCTTGTTCGCGTTGATGAAGATCGTGCGGCGCTTCAGGGCTTCGCGCTGGGCAAACGGGATGTTGAGCGCGTCGATCTTGTCGAGCCTCGCCTTTTCGTTTTTCGCCGCCGCGCTGATGCCGAGCATGTCTATCTTGATCAGCATATCGCGGTAATAAGCCTTGTCGGCAAAAGTGAAATAAACCGCCGTGCCGCCGATAATTATTATCAGCAGCAGGAGGTTGAATATTTTTATGCCCGGGCGTTTAACCATTTATAAACTTAAGTTTGGCGGATGTTTATGATACAGGATAACCACAAATCGTTAAGTTAACCTTACTGGAAGTAAGTTATTGTAATATACTAAAAAGTCCCGCGCAAAACTTCGCGCACCGTGGCTATGTAATTGCGGTAATTGGACATGATCTTATTATGTTTGCCATAAATCTGGTCGCATTGCATGGTGGAGAAACGGCTTAAATAAGTGCTTTTCGCTTCCATGATGACTTCATCGCGCAGGGTGAAGGGCATGCCGTTGAGGCCGATCTCGCGCAGCAGCGCCGAGTTGATGATGAACATATCATCGGTTTCGACCATGTCGCAGTTGCGCATGATGTAGAAGTTGACGAAAATATCGGTGTAATAGGTCTTGATGTCTTCCCGCACCTCGGCATCCGGCTCGGTGCTGGCCTCGACAAGGCGCTGCTGGTCGGAGCTTAGGTCATCGAACTTTCTGGAGGTTACTTCAAGCTCGCGGATGAGTTCCTCGTTGTGCTGGCGGACGTTGTCGATGACTAAATCATAGCTCATCACCCAGGCGATGAACGCGGTGAAGAAAAATACCAGATAGAACATCTTGCGCCGCGCGTTGGACTGCAACTCGCGCCGGATATCAGGGTCGCTGATGTTTTTGCTGATGATGGAAATTTTCTCGCGCTCAAGCCGGTAATGGTAAAAGGCGAGCCATATCGCGGCGAAAACTATCAGCCATTTGAAAATTATTATCGATAACATGAGCCTATGCTAGCCGGTGGTAAGTAATTGTAAATGTTTTTAGGGAGGATATAATGACTTATGCCCCAGAATTTTGATGATAGTGGTGATAATGCGGAGAATCAGGAAAATCCCGAAGGGGTCGACCCGCGGAGATTGAAAAAACCAAAAACCGCTACCCGTGAAAGGAAGCCGGATATGCCCGGAAAACGCTCATGGCGGGATAAACTCCGCGCCGAGCAGGAACCGGAAGTTTATTACGAGAACGAAGAAGAAAAAAACGAAAAGAAAAAGAACGAAACGCCAACCGTAGCGGTTGACCATGACCGCAACCCGCGGGCAAAAAGCCGTCCGCTGCCGGTGCCGAAAAACCTGGTGCAGACCGATGCGCTGGGCGCGCCAAAAACGGAAAAACCGAAGAAAAGCAAGAAATTTTCCTTCGCCAAACGCGTGAAGATGATCCGCCGTGGCGGGGGGAACGGGAAGAAAGTTTAATTTATATTTTGCCCCCGTGCGGCGCTGCTGCGCCTCCGATGGGCTGTGCCTCCGGCACGCTCAAGGCTGGGCCGTTCTCCTGAACGGCGACAGGCACTAGGCACTAGGTTTTAGGTTCCAGGAGCTAGGTTTTAGGGGGTATCTCCTAATGGCCAGACCATGTAACCACGCAACCAAGCGACCACGCAACCAAGGAGAAACCATGTCATTTCATGAAGTGAGGTTCCCGACCGATATCCTGTACGGGTCATCGGGCGGGCCGGAATTTTCGACTGATATAATCGTGACCGGCGGCGGCCACGAGCAACGCAACATCAACTGGGAGAATGCACGCGCGAGGTATAATGTCGCGCATGGCGTAAAAACGCAGGCGCAGCTTGATGAACTCATCGCCTTTTTCCGCGCCCGCCGCGGGCGGGGCTATGGCTTCCGCTTCAGGGACTGGGCGGATTATAAAGTGACGGGCGGCGAAATCGCCACCGGGGACGGGGAGGAAAAAGTTTTCCAGCTCGTGAAAAAATATGTGAGCGGCGGGGAAACGATTGTCCGCCCGGTCACTAAGATCGTTAGCGGGACGTTGAAAATATATTTCGGCACGACACAGCAGTTAAGCGGCTGGAGTGTGAACCTCAATACCGGGATAGTTACTTTCAACACCGCGCCGGACGACGGGGTTTTTATAAAAGCCGATTTCGAGTTCGACGTGCCGGTGCGCTTCGATACCGACAGGCTTTCCTCGCGGCTGGATGATTACGGCATCAGCTCATGGGCGGATATTCCGCTTATAGAGATTAGGTGACAGGCACTAGGCACTAGGTTTTAGGGGCCGTCATCGCGGGTTTATCCCGCGATCCGGTTAGCGAAGCCTGCCCTGGCGTTGCCTCATGAACCAGACCCCGTGACAGGCACGGGGTGACGGATTTCCATCAACCATCAACCAATATCCATCAACTAACAAAGAGAAACCAATGAAATCAATATCGAATAACTTAAAGACGCATATTGCGTCTGAGGTCACTACGCTTGCGACATGCTGGAAGATCACAAGGCGCGACGCGGTGACGATGGGCTTTACCGACCATGATTGCGACCTTGTCGTGGATGGCGTGGAATATCAGGCAAATAGCGGGTTTTCGCCCAGCGCGGTGCAATCTTCCGCCAGCCTCGCCGTCGACAATATGGACGTGGAGGGCGTGCTTGACTCAATCACAATTTCCGAGGCCGACCTCATGGCGGGGGTGTATGACTTCGCCGAAATCGAGGTGTTCATCGTGAATTACAGGAACCTCGGCGACGGGAAATTGCGGGTTCGCACCGGCTGGCTGGGCGAGGTTTCCATCAGCAAAAACCGCTTCGTGGCCGAGGTGCGCGGCCTCGCGCAAAAGCTCAACCAGAATGTCGGGAGCATCTTCTCATCACTCTGCCGCGCAAAATTCTGCGACCAGAAATGCAAACTGGATGAGGAGGAATTCACCTTCAGCGGCGGGGTGGATACCGCGCAGAACCGGCAGGTATTCACGCCTTCCGGGCTTTCCAACCAAAGCGGGTATTTCAATTACGGGAAGATAATTTTTACCAGCGGCGCGAATTCCGGCCTCGGCATGGAGGTGAAGGATTACATCAGGGATGAGCGCATCTCGCTCGCATTGCCGATGCCGTATGAGATCGAACCGGGCGACAGTTATGACATCGTCGCCGGATGCGACAAGAACTTCAAGACCTGCACGGAGCGTTTCGTCAACGCAGTGAATTTCCGCGGCGAGCCGCATATTCCGGGGCTTGACGAAATTATGAAAACGGCGGGGACCAGGTAGGCGCTAGGCACTAGGCGCTAGGCTTTAGGTTCTAGGGGGGAGGTTTTAGGGAACTGTCATCGCGGGTTTATCCCGCGATCCGGTTAGCGAAG
>CAZJFC010000097.1:0-4955 GCA_964545245.1 uncultured Rickettsiales bacterium | reverse complement strand
TGAGCAGGCCGGGCAGCGGCCAATTGCGGCGGCTTTCCAGTCCGGCTTGGTGTTTTGCGTATTTTGCATTATTTTGCCTCGCAATGGCAATTATGAAGAACCCCGCACCATATATCAAGAACCTTCTGCTGGAGGAGGCGGAACGCTGGATATTATGGCTGCCGGTTTTCCTTGGCCTCGGCATCGTGGCTTATTTTGCCCTGCCGTATGAACCCTCACAGCGCCAGCTTGCGGGAATGGTCGCGGGTGTCGCCACGCTTGGCCTGATATCGCGCCGCCGCCACCCGGCTCTGAAAATAGCGGCATTCGCGGCGGCGGTTTTCGTGCTGGGTTTTGCGGTGGCCAAACTCCGCGCCGATGCGGTTTCCTCCCCGGTCATTTATGATTTGAAAAAACCGTTCACCATATCCGGCAACATCGATTCGATTTCCTATTCCAGCGGATTCCCGGTGCTGGTTCTGGAAAACCTGCGTATTGATAACATCGACCAGCGTTACCTGCCTGAGAAAATCCGCCTTAACGTGCGCACGCGGTTCAAGGAGGAAGTCCGCCCCGGCGACCGGATAATCACCGACGCGCACCTGCTGGAACCCGCCCGCCCGGCGATTCCCGGCGGCTATGATTTCGCGCGTTATGCCCATTTCCGCGGAATCGGCGCAACCGGGTTTGCGGTGAAACAAATCGTGAAACTCAAAAAAGGCGGCGTAACCAGCTATATCGAGGATATGCGTTATGAGATATCCCAGCGCATCCGCGCCGCGACATCGGGCGATAAAGGCGCGGTTTCCGAGGCTCTCATCACCGGCGAGCGCGCCTATATCTCACGCGAAACTTATGAAAATATGCGTAAGGCGGGGCTTGCCCATTTGCTCGCGGTTTCGGGCATGAACCTAGCGATGGTTGCAGCAATCGTGTTCTTTGTCCTGCGTTCCGGTTTTGCGCTGAATTACCGTTTGAGCGAGGTTTATTCCGCCAAAAAAATCGCTGCCGCAATCGCGATTCTGTGCAACGTGTTTTACCTCATCATCTCCGGTAACCAGCCCTCGGTGCAGCGCGCGTTCATCATGGTGAGCATAATCATGGTCGGGATATTGCTCGACAGGCAGGCTACTCCCATGCGCTCGGTGGCGGTTTCGGCGCTGGTGATAATGCTGTTTTACCCTGAATCGGTATTGAACCCCGGCTTCCAGATGTCATTCGCGGCGGTGGCGGCGCTGATAGCGGCCTATGAACTGCTGGTGCGGCGCGGCGGGCTGTTCAACCCCGAAAGAGTGAATGATGACAGCCAGAAATGGTACCAGAAATTCTATAACAAACTATGGCTTTACCCGCTTTCGGTGATGATGAGTTCGGCGATTGCGGGGCTGGCGACAGCGCCGTTTGCGGTTTATCACTTCAACCAGTTTTCGGGTCTGCACGGGGTTATCGCCAACCTTATCGCGGTCCCGACGGTTTCATTCCTTGTGATGCCGTTCGCGGTGCTGGGCATGGCGCTGATGCCTTTCGGGCTGGAGCATATCGGTTTCGTGCCGATGAGTTACGGGGTGAGCATAATTCTATGGGTGGCGAAAACCACCGCCGCCATGAAAGGCGCGGCGGTGATGGCTCCGCAGATGCCGTTCTGGGGTTTTGCGCTGGTGGTGTCCGGCGGGTTATGGCTGCTGATATGGCAGAAAAAATGGCGTTATGCAGGGCTTGCGTTCATTTTTGCGGGAATGCTCTCACTCGCTTTCGTGAAGCAGCCGGATATCATCATCAACGATAACGGCAAGCTGTTCGCGGTTAACCGCGATGGGAAACTATACCTTTCCAACATGCGCAGCAGCTTTGCCGCCCGCGAGTGGCTGGCGCATTTCGCGCAGGAAAAACCGCTGAAACTCCCCAAGGTGGAAAGCTATGAGGTGAAGGGGTACAGGATGGAAATTCGGAATTCCGGAACTCCTGAATTCCGGATATATAATCCGAAGTTCCGGGTTCTTACCATAACCGCTGCTGAACTGGCTAAGGAGGGAACGCATAATATTTATTTCACTGAAACCGGAATTATAGTAAAAACAGTATCATCCACCCGCGGCAAGAGGTTGTGGGTGACAGAAAAAGGTAAGGGCCGCCATGAATAGATTCCTGATTGCGCTATTGGTCGTGGTGCCGGTTCTGGCAATTGCCGGCAATAAGAAAACCCATACCCAGGCCGAGCTTGGCGAAATCTTCGAGCGGGCGACCAGCGGCGCGTTCAATCAGGATTATGACCGGCGGCAGGTGGCGGAATTCGTTTACGGATCGGTTTACCCGCAGAATACGCCGGAAGTTCCCGAAAAAGACCTTGCCCGCGTGCAGGTGCATCAGGTGGAGAATGACAAATTCCTGATAGCGGTTCCCGATGGCGACATCGAGCTTAACGCCTATGCGCTGGCGGTGATAACCAAGGGCGCGGGCGGCTTCCGCGCATGGCCGCTTTATGATGTTATCGGTTTTGACGTCTATACCGGCCAGCTCACCAGCGTGGAGGAGATCGACCTCGGCTTCAATAATTTCAACTATGACCCGAAAACCAAACTGATACGGACCTTCATCAGCGCCAATGATGACGGAACCTGCATAACCGCCAGCTATTACTCATTCAAAAGCAACCAGCTTGAGTTAAGGAAAGTCACCCGCACCGATGATTGCGGCGAAAACCTCGCCGCCGAGGCCGACAGGCTGGTGACCGCTTCCGGCAGCCCGTTATCATCGCGGCAGAATATCAGTGCGCTACCGCAGGAGAAGCAGGCAGAAAAACCTACCACCCCGCCAAAGACGGTGGTGGTTTATGAGAAGCGGTAGGCTCTAGGGATTAGGTGTTAGGTTCTAGGGAATTGGCACCTCACCCCCACCCTCTCCTGATAGGAGAGGGAGCTACAGTATCACCCTCCCTGAGGGAGGAAAACATCTTCTCACCCCTCCCTGAGGGAGGGGATGGGGGAGGGTTAAGCTACGGACTACAGACCACCGACTACAGACTTCCTAATGACATTACCCAAAATTATGCTATTAACACTCAAACTTTACGCTGAACCGAGGTTTTAATGTGCGGGATTGTTGGAATCGTCAGTAAGGAAAACGTCACCGGGCGGATCTTCGATTCGCTGAGCAGGCTCGAATATCGCGGTTATGACTCCGCCGGGATAGCCGTAATCAGCAAAAACAAGATCGACCGCCGCCGTGAGGAAGGAAAACTCTCCTCCCTACGCAAACTGATTGAAGAAAAACCGCTCAAAGGCTTCGTCGGGATCGGCCATACGCGCTGGGCAACACACGGCCTGCCGGTAACAAGGAACGCGCACCCGCATTCCACGAACCGGGTTTCGGTCGTTCATAACGGTATTATCGAGAACTTCCACGCGTTGCGCGAAGAAATGGAAAAAGCCGGTTACGAATTCACCAGCCAGACCGATACTGAGGTTATCCCCATCCTGATAACCTATTATCTCGACAAGGGAAAAAAGCCTTTCGACGCATTCCATAAAACCCTGCAAAGGCTGGAAGGCGCATTCGCCATTGCCGCGATTTTTGCCGATGATGACGGGCTGTTGATGGCTGCCCGCAAAGGTTCGCCGCTCGCCATCGGTTATGGCAAGGGCGAGATGTATGTCGCCTCGGACGCGATTGCGCTCGCGCCGCTGACCCAGAAAATCTGCTACCTTGAAGACAATGATTTTGCGCAGATAACCACTAAAACCGTTAAGATTTTTGACCGTAGTGGCAAAAATGTTTCACGTGAAACAAAAAACTCCGGCCTCTCCGGCGCGGCGGTGGGCAAGGGTAATTACCGCCATTTCATGCTTAAGGAAATCCACGAGCAGCCAACCGCTATCGCCGAAACCCTTAACGCTTATTATGATCCGGTGGGGCATAGGATTAACCTGCCGAAAACCAAATTTAACCTGCGCGATGTGAGCCGCATCACCATCGTTGCCTGCGGAACTTCCTACTACGCGGGGCTGGTTGGGAAATATTGGATCGAGCAACTCACCGGCCTGCCGGTTGAGGTTGATATCGCCTCCGAATACCGCTACCGCAAACCGGTTTTTGACAAGAACGGCATGGTGCTGCTTATCTCGCAATCCGGCGAAACGGCGGATACACTGGCCGCGCTTAAACACGCGAAGGAAAACAAGCAGAAAATCGCCTCAATCGTGAATGTGCAGCAAAGCTCCATCGCGCGGGAGTCGGATTTAATCATCCCGATACTCGCCGGGCCGGAGATTGGGGTGGCTTCCACCAAGGCTTTCACCTCGACGCTCACCAACCTCGCGGTGCTGGCCATCTCGCTGGCAAAAAACCCGCCGGGGTTGTTGCAGCAGCTTGTCGATGTGCCTGCGATGGTGGCGGATGTGCTGAATATCAAGGCGTTCGAGGAAGTCGCGGATGAGCTTGCCGCCGCGCAGACCATTCTTTACCTTGGCCGCGGCACTTCCTTCCCGATCGCGCTGGAAGGCGCGCTGAAACTGAAGGAAATTTCCTACATCCACGCCGAAGGCTATGCGGCGGGCGAGTTGAAACACGGGCCGATCGCGCTGATTGACGAAAAAGTCCCGGTTATCGTGATTGCGCCTTATGACGAATATTTCGGCAAGACTTCCTCCAACGTGCAGGAAGTGGCGGCGCGCGGCGGGAAAGTGATCCTGCTCAGCAACAAACAGGGCTGCAAGGAGCTGAAAAACATAGTGCATAAGGCGATTGAAATGCCGGTCATGCCAAGCTTCACCACCCCGATAGTTTATGCCGTCCCGGTGCAGTTGCTCGCCTATTACACTGCGCTGGTGAAAGGAACGGATGTTGACCAGCCGCGCAACCTCGCCAAATCCGTCACTGTAGAGTAGGGGGTGTCAGTGTCAGTGTCAGGTCAGTGAGAAGAATTAGGAGCGCCGTTCAGGAGAACGGCCAGCCTTGAGCGTGCCGGAGGCACAGCCCAT
>CAZJFC010000096.1:0-5080 GCA_964545245.1 uncultured Rickettsiales bacterium | reverse complement strand
ATATGAACACGCGAAAAAACGCGGCGCGAAAATCTATGCAGAAGTTCTCGGTTACGGAATGTCCGGCGACGCTTTCCACATCACCGCCCCTTCCGAAGACGGCAACGGCGGTTACCGCGCAATGGTCGCCGCGCTGAAAGACGCGAAACTGCAAACCACCGACATCGACTATATCAACGCGCATGGAACCTCCACCCCGAAAGGCGACGAGATCGAACTCGGCGCGGTGAAACGCCTGTTCGGCGGGCACGCCTACAAACTTTCCATGTCATCAACCAAATCATCCATCGGGCATTTGCTGGGAGCAGCGGGAGCAGTAGAAGCGATCTTCTCCGTCCTCGCCATCCGCGACCAGGTTGCCCCGCCTACCCTCAACCTCGATGAACCTTCCGAAGCATGCGACATTGACCTTGTCCCGCATAAGGCAAAAAAGCGTGAAATCAAATATGCGCTTTCAAACTCATTCGGTTTTGGCGGAACGAATGCGTCGGTTATTCTGGGTAAAGTAGAATAATTATTTCTTTGTCCTTCGTTGCTCCTGCAACTCAGACGGGCTTCTCACTACGTTCGTACACAAGGCCTAGCCCGGTTTACTAACCTCGTTTCCCTCCAATGTCATTCTCGTAATTTTTGCCAGCGGATAGCTAACGGTTCTCCTATATAATCACTAACCCTCCTCCAACTCCTCCCTCAGGGAGGAGGGTTTATACTTCCCCCTCTGAGGGGGGAATACGAGGGGGGTTCACTCGGCTCATGAATTTTCCTAATGACAAACGACTAACGACTAATGACTATTTTTTCTTTCGCAAAATGAGAGGGTTTTTTTCTCGCATTTTGATGCAGCGCAAAATATGTCACCTTCCATAACAGGCTGCCAGCCTTGAATATGACAGTTTTATTATTTTCAGAAAACAACCTCAAATTTCAGGCATTAATAACCGTTAGTTAAGAATTCCTGTGCTAATATACCCCTCATAAAGACAGGGTAATAGCAGAGGGCAAAGTTATGGCAAATGAAAATGATATTAGTGGTGTTGGCGGTGTTCTTATACCTACCCTTCGGGAAATCATCGCGAATAATCGGGATGTACTGGAAGCATTTTCTCATTTAAAAAACCAATCTCCGGAAGCAGAAAGAAAATTCAAGGCCACGGTAGAAAGTGCCGCGCAGTCCGTTTCTGAGATATCCGGCGTGCCTGTCGATAAACTTCTGGGTGAAAAACCGCGCGATAATAATAAATTAACCTCAGTAAAAGAATATGACGTCAGCATAGTCGCGGCTTTCTGCGCCGCCCAATATGGGGAGCAGCTTAATGAACGAACTGCTCCACAATACGCTTCCAATATTCCACCTCAGGGCAAGGCGCAATCACGCGGCGGCAACGAACTGACCTGAGCTGCATATCTTTTCAAAAATCAGCATGCGCGACATTTAACCAAAAACCCCTTGCGCCATAATTCATCCCGGCTAGTATTTTTCCATGAGATTCCTTACCGCTGTTTTTGTCCTGCTGGTATGCGCGGCAACCGTTGCTTTCATTTCGTATCTGTTGGTTGAGGATTATTACGAAACAGGCTTCAACAATAACAAGCCGTCCAAAACCATCATCGTGAAAAAAGGCGTTTCAATAAACCAGGTCGCGGCCGCGCTCGGCAATGAAAAGGTGATACGGCACCCGAAGATTTTCAGCCTTGTCGCAAGGTATAAAAAACAGACTAACCCGAAATTCGGGGAATATTCCTTCCGCCCCGGCATGTCACCGAAAAGGATCCTCGAAATGCTCGAAAGCGGTGAAACGGTAATCCGCAAAATCGCCATCCCGGAAGGGCGCACCGTCTGGGAAATCAGGGAAATACTACGCAAGCTGGACGGCATAACCGGGGAAATCCCCGATGACATCCCCGAAGGCTCGCTCCTGCCCACCACTTATTATTACCATTGGGGCGACAGCTACGCGGAGATCATTGAACGCATGCAGAAGGAAATGACCAGAACCCTTGATGAACTCTGGGAAAAACGTCAGGAAGGGCTGCCAGTAAACACCAAGGAGGAAGCGCTCATCCTTGCCTCAATCGTGGAAAAGGAAACCGGGATTGCCAGCGAGCGCAAACTTGTGGCCTCGGTCTTTGTCAACCGCCTCCGTAAAGGAATGCGGCTGGAATCCGACCCGACCGCCGTTTATGGGATAACCAAGGGAGAGCCGCTTGGCAGGGTTCCGCTGCGTAAAGATGTGCGCGACCAGAACCCGTTCAATACCTATGTCATTGACAGGCTGCCGCCAACCCCGATAACCAACCCAGGAAGGGATTCAATCGAGGCGGCGCTTAACCCGGATGAATCTGATTATATATTTTTCGTGGCAACCGGAAATGGCGGGCATAATTTCAGCACCAACCTTAATGACCATAACCGCTTTGTGAATGAATACCGTAAAATTATCCGGGAATACCGCAATGCAACCCGGCAAGCACCGGAACCCGCTATTTCGGGTAACTGACCAGTATCGTGCAACTATTTATACCGCTATCGTTGTGGGTGTATACGCCTGCGCCATCCGCGCAATTAGAACTGCCGGTATAAGTAGTGATGTTGCCGCTATTGGCTATGCCATTATCAAATTTTGCGTCGAACGCAGCCATTTCCGAAGGGCGCAACATACCATCACACGCCGGGGCGCAAACCTCATTCGGGTAAGCGCCCACTACAAAACCATATCTCAGCATGGTATTCCACACAGTCGGGTAAAACCCTATCCCGCCGGGATTACCAGCCCTTATCCCCAGTTTAAATGACGTTTCAACCGAGGTTTTGTTGGGATAATAATCCCACATTGAACTGTCACCGATGGTTGAGCCGTCAGTGGCAACGAACGGGCTGTTGGTTTCATAACGGATCGGCGTCATTTCCGCCCAGTATAAATGCTCAAGGGCAAGGAACGTTTCAAGGTTGCCGCCCCAGCCCCAGCCGTAAACCCCGTCGCCATTGCCGTTACAGCCGTTCATATTATTCATCTGGGGAATTGCATTCGTGCCGCAACCGGAGCCGAAAATCTTGAAACCATGGGGAAAGTCACCGGGCAGGAATTTATATTGGTACTCGAAATTCTCTACCATTATATGTAGATCGGTAATGTCGCGGTTAAGCTTTATCAGCTTGCCGGTGGTAATCATTGACCTGCCTACCAATACCCCGGCAATAAGCAGCCCGGCAATCACGAGAACTATAGCTATTTCCACCGCTGAGAAACCCCGGCGGCAGGATAAACGCGATATATCAACTTGCATATTTAACCACCTGCCCCGCCCATTTTACCAATGGCGGCAGTGTTTAAGCAAGCCATTCCCCTTCCGCACAGATTTTTCGTTGAAATATTAAGCTAATTAGGATATTTACGCGCCACAATTCAGCTAGAGATGAGGATTTATGAAAATAGACGGTACGGCAGTACGCATGGGAATGGTGGTGGAATACCAGGGCAAATTATGGGTTGTCATCAGGCACGAGATACGCACGCCGGGCAACTTAAGCTCTTTCAACCAGGTTGAGCTGCGTGATGTCATCACCGGGACAAAAGCCAATACCCGCCTTGGGCAGAGCGATAAAATCGAGCGCGTTTCCCTTGAACAGAAAAATTACCAGTATCTTTATGCCGAAGGCGATGACCTCGTGCTGATGGACACTGAAAGCTATGAGCAGATCCACATCAAAAAGGAAATGATTGGCGATGCCATCCAGTTCCTTCAGGACAATATGGAAGTACAGGTAGAGCAATATGAAGGCCGCCCGCTTTCAATCGCCCTGCCGGAAAAAGTCACCCTCACCGTTTCCGAAACCGAACCGGTGGTCAAAGGCCAGACAGCTTCAAGCTCTTATAAGCCGGCCATCATGGAAAACGGCGCGCGCGTGCTGGTTCCACCTTTTGTTTCATCCGGTGACCGCATTGTTGTCAGCACAACCGATGCGTCCTATGTTGAACGCGCCAAGGATTAGTAATGGCAATTTCCCCCACACTCAGTGTTATGATACGCGCGGCAGATAAAGCCGCAAAAAGCCTCGTGCGTGATTTCGGCGAAGTTGAGAAACTACAGATCAGCATGAAAGGCCCCGGCGATTTCGTCAGCAACGCCGACAAAAAAGCCGAAAGCATCATCATTGAGGAGCTTTCAAAAGCACGGCCGGATTACGCAATTCTTGCCGAGGAAAGCGGTGAAATAAAAAAGAACTCCGAATACCGTTTCGTCATCGACCCGCTGGACGGCACGACCAACTTCCTGCACGGCTTCCCTTACTGGTCAATTTCCATAGCGCTTGAGCGCAACGGCGAACCGATTGCCGGAGTGATTTCCGCCCCTATCCTGAATGAAACTTTCTGGGCGGAAAAAGGGCAAGGCGCATTCGTCAATAACCGCCGCATCAGGACATCAGGCCGCCGCCACCTTAACGAAGCTTTCATCGCATCAGGCAGCCCAAGCTCGGTGCGCCGCGTCACCAACGCGCCGTTCGATATCCTTGACGCGATGCGGATACTCAGCCGCAAGGTCGGTTACATACGCTGCGTGAACTCCGCCGCGCTTGACCTTGCCTTCATCGCCGCCGGAAGGTTTGACGCGCTGGTTGACCTCTCACTCAAGAAATGGGACATAGCCGCGGGGATAATAATCCTTAAAGAGGCTGGTGGCCAAATCACCGATGTTTTCGGCAAGGACAGCTACTACGAAAAAGGCGACGTAATCGCTTCTAATTATCATTTACATGATAATCTTATCAGTCTATTATCCGCGGCAACCGGAAGCCAATCAGATTGAGGATATGAGAATTAGGTTATTATCAGCGACAATCCTGTCTTTGGGCCTTTTATCAACAGGCGCGGATGCACAGAATAGCGGTTATAACCATGGCGCGAAACAACCAACCATTGAAATCAACCTTGGGGCGCTGAGCAAGCTCCAGCCGGCCCCGGCGCAACAGCCGCAAGCCGAAGCGCCGCCGCCGCGTAAATCCGCCGTACCGCGCCGCGCGCCTGCCCAAAAAGCCGCTGCGCAACCGAGGATAACCCCTAAAATCACGCCGCAACCAAGC
>CAZJFC010000095.1:4339-5126 GCA_964545245.1 uncultured Rickettsiales bacterium | reverse complement strand
ACAGTAAGAACCGGCAATGTGGAAATGGCAAACAACAAGCCTTTTGTGCTTATCGCGGGGCCATGCCAGATGGAATCGAAAGAACATGCGTTCATGATGTGCGGGCAACTGGTGGAGATTACCGGGAAACTCGGAATTCCTTTTATATATAAAACCTCATTCGATAAGGCGAACCGTACTTCGCTTTCCGGCAGGCGCGGGTTTGGCCTGGAAAACTCACTTCCTGTATTTGAAGCGTTGAAAAAGGAATTCGGCGTGCCTGTCCTGACTGATATCCATGAGCGCGGGCAATGCGATGAGCTGGCAAGTGTGGTGGATGTTATACAGATTCCGGCGTTCCTTTGCCGCCAGACAGATTTACTGCTTGCGGCCGGCGAAGCGGCAAAGAAATATGGCAGCGCGGTGAATGTCAAGAAAGGGCAGTTCCTAGCTCCGTGGGATATGAAAAATGTTGCCGATAAGGTTGCTTCCACCGGATGTGAGAAAATTTTCCTGACAGACCGTGGCGCTTCATTTGGATATAATACTCTGGTGACCGATATACGCTCCCTGCCAATTATGGCGGAGACCGGCTACCCGGTGGTGATTGACGCGACGCATTCTGTGCAGCAGCCGGGCGGGCTTGGCGGGGCAAGCGGCGGCAACCGTGATATGGTTCCTTATATATCGCGGGCGGCGGTGGCGGCGGGCGTGGCGGCAGTATTCGCCGAGACCCATCAGGACCCTGACAATGCGCCATCTGACGGGCCGTGCATGGTGAAGTTGAATGATATGGAAGGACTATTGC
>CAZJFC010000095.1:0-4329 GCA_964545245.1 uncultured Rickettsiales bacterium | reverse complement strand
CTGTTTGTCCGAACAGCAGTGCGTTTATCGAAAGGAAGAGCTGTTGCAGCAGCTCAAGGAAATTGACGCGATAATAAAGAGATAGTTAAATCTTCTGCCTGTAATCAAAATTTATAACGCTTGGGCGTGGTATCTTTGCCCCGTTTGGCCATTTTTTGTTTGGGCCCTGCGCGCTTAAGAAAATGGATTCATAATCCGGGGCGAATTCAGGGCCTGTCATTTCCGCGCCAGCTTCGACTAGGAAAATTTGGTGTGCTTCACGCCCTTTTATTATATGCAGCCCACCGAAATTCTGTGTATCGGTGGTGACATACATATTACCCTTATCATCAAAGGCGAGGTTATCTGGGCAACTGAAGCTATCTGTCCCAAGGATATAAATATCCCATTCGCATTCAAGGTCGGCATGGTCGTCTTCGGTGATCTCAATTATATGGCCATGAATATTTTTTGGGCGCGGGTTCGCGGGATTGGTCTCAGTGCGCCAGTAATTATTGGTCAGGGTGACATACACCTTGCCGGTAACCGGGTTGACCTCGACATCTTCCGGCCTGTCCATCGTGGTTGCCCCCAGCTTATCTGCTGCTTCGCGGGTATGGAGCAGTTCCTCCTGCGGAATTGGCAGCCATTCGAGTTTTCCACTTTCATGGAATTTGGCGACGTATAGCGTGCCATCATCAAGCAGGTTGCGGTTGCTTTTCAGGTTATCGGCATTGAATTTTTTGCGGGTGATGAATTTATAAAGATATTCAAAAGCCTTATCATCGCCCATATAAACCACTACGCGGTTATCTTTTGTGAGGGCGGTGTTCGCGCCCTCATGCGCCATGCGGCCAAGCGCGGTGCGTTTTTTTGGTTTCCACGATGGGTCATAAGGGTCATATTCAACTACCCAGCCGAATTTATAAGCTTCATCCGGGTTTTTGGTCAGGTCAAAACGGCTGTCATAATTTCCCCAGTCGCCGGTGCCGCAATCATAGCGCAAATGCTTCTCCAACTTGCCGGTGAAATATCCGCCGAAATTCTCTTCACAGGTAAGAACGGTTCCCCACGGGGTTTTTCCTCCGGCGCAATTGCCCAGCATCCCGATAACGCTTTTGCCGCCAACCGGCCCGGTGAGTTCCATTTCGGTATCATAGGCGTTGATGCGGTAGTTATATTTGCTGCCACGGACAAATTCCCATTTACCGTGATTCTTTTTTACTTCGATAACTGAAGCCCCATGCGCCGCCTGCTCGATTTTTACCTGCTCCTCCCGCTCCAGGTCGCTGCGGCGGAACATGGTTGGGTAATAGGCTGATTCGTGGTTTATGCAAAGCAGGCCGTTATCTTTGCCAAGCTCGCGGTAAGCAATGTAGTCGTTATTGTATCCGAAAGTGCGGAGCTGGTCTGCGAGCGTGAATGAATTATGGTCAAAGGGAGTGTCGTCTGCAAGTGAATCGCCCCATGAAATTATCACGTCATAATCGGGGTTCCGGAATTCCTTTATCTTGCGTTTGATGTCCGGGCCGAAAGCGATTGCGGAAGTGGTGACAAGCAAGCCGCTAAGGAAAGCCCTGCGTGAAATCCGTTTGTTGATTAACTCTGAAAGGTTGCTCATAAGGGAATTCTATATCTTGTTAGGTAATTGCCCAAATAAAAAAAAGGCCGTCAGTAGACGGCCTTTTGGTTTTTGCTTAAGGTTGTTATTTTGCGTAAACAAACTGGACTTCAACACGCCTGTCTGCTGCAAGGCATTTGATGAGTTCTGTCCGTTTTTGCTTAGGGTCACAGTCAGTAACCGGGTCTTCCTCACCTTTGGCCGAAACGGTTTTTACTTCGGTAGGGATGGTTACTTTATCGTCGAGGTAATCCTCGACTGCATTTGCACGCTTCTGTGAAAGTTTTAGGTTATAATCGTTGCTGCCAATCTGGTCGGCATAACCAACAACAACTACCTTTTGGACGCCCTTGGAGGCTACAACCGCATTGATGATGGAATCAAGCTTGGCAGTTGCTTCTGCTGTAAGGTCTGATTTATTGAAATCGAAATAAATTGTCCTTTCGTCCCTTGTCAGCTTCAATGCCGGTTCAGGCTCAGGTTCCGGTGCGGGAGGAGCTACAACAACCGGGGCAGGCGGCGCTTCAGGCGCGCATACATCCGAGCTGTCGCTCCATTTTGTGCGGACGCAGTTGCCGTTCGTGCTTCTTACAACCTTTCCGCCCACTTCATTGAATACGGCTCTTTTAGGTTCTGCATTGGCGTTGCCAGCAAGCATTGCGGGAGCCATAACAACAGTGATGGCAAGTGCAAAAAGGGTCTTTCTCATGGTTTATCTCCAGTTGGTTTTGAGAGTTTATTCCTAGAAAGACTTTATCAATTCACATTCCAATGGCAAGTAAGAATGTAATAAGGAATTTTTACCCTGCTATAAAAAATCTGAAAAGGACGTGTATTATGCTAATTGCGCGGTAAGGTCATATTCGCTTGCCGCGGTGATTTTTGCCTTAACGATTTCCCCTGCCGGGATGAAATCTTTTGTTTCCAACCGGACGGTTCCGTCAATTTCCGGGGCATCCCATTTTGTGCGGCCGATAATCTGGCCGGGGGAGGTGGAATCAATAATGATTTCGGTGGTAAGGCCGATTTTCTTTTTTAGTTTCCGTTCGCTGATGCATTGTTGCGCCTGCATGAAACGGTGCCAGCGTTCTTCCTTGATTTCTTCCGGAACAAGCCCAAGGCCAAGGTCATTGGCGACCGCGCCTTTGACCGGCTCATATTTAAAGCAGCCGACTCTTTCAAGCTGCGCTTCCTCAAGCCAGTCGAGCAGTATCTGGAAATCTTCCTCGGTTTCGCCGGGAAAGCCGACAATGAAGGTGGAGCGAACAGCAATATCAGGGCATATTTCACGCCATTTTTGTAGGCGGGCGGTGACTTTTGATTGTGCTCCTGGGCGCTTCATGTTTTTAAGCACGCGCTCGCTTGCATGCTGGAATGGGATATCAAGATAAGGCAGGATCTTGCCTTCCGCCATCAACGGGATTGCTTCATCCACATGTGGATACGGGTAAACGTAGTGCAGGCGAACCCAGATGCCCAACTTACCCAGTTCTTCGCATAAATTGAGGAATTTTGTGTTGTCCTTATATTTCACATCCACGCCATAAGCGCTGGTATCCTGTGAAATAACCAGAAGTTCTTTCACTCCGGCCTTAACTAGATTTTCTGCTTCTTTTACCACATCAGCGAGCGGGCGGCTTACAAGGTCACCGCGCAGTGAGGGGATGATGCAAAACGAGCAGCGGTTGTTGCAGCCTTCGGAGATTTTCAGATAGGCATAATGCTTCGGGGTGAGTTTGATTCCCTGGTTTGGGATAAGGTTCACGAACGGGTCATGCTTGAGCGGTACGGCTTCATGGACGGCTTTCAGCACGCTTTCATATTTGGCGGGGCCAGTGATGGAAAGCACGTTCGGATATTTTTCGCGTATAACATCAGGTTCCGCGCCAAGGCAGCCGGTCACGATAACTTTGCCGTTTTCGTTCAAAGCTTCGCCGATTGCATCAAGCGATTCATTCCGCGCGGAGTCCAGAAAACCGCAGGTGTTCACAATAACCGCGTCCGCGCCCTCATAAGATGGCGAGAATTCATAACCTTCCACTTTTAACTGGGTAAGGATGCGTTCGGAATCAACCAGTGCCTTCGGGCAGCCGAGCGAAACAAAACCTATCTTGGGTGACGGTTGCGACATTTACAAAAATTCTCTCTCAGAACCAGTGGTTTTAAAGGTGGCGGAACATAACCTAAAACATAAGGAAAAGCAAGGGTGTTGACTTTGCAAAGGGAATGAAATATTGATGGCACACCATGGGACGCCTGACGAGATATAATATTGCTTTCGTATTGGTATATGCGCTTTTGCTCAATGCCTTGCTGCCCGCAGTTTCCCTTGCTTTTGCACCGGAACATAAAGATGTGGGCTATGCCGCGCCGGACAGTATTATCGGGATTTGCAGCCCCGGCGGCCCTTCGTTCATAATCGGTGATGAGCTTAATAAAAAACTGAACGAAAAATCCGGCCATAAAACCAAGCAAAACTGCGTTTTCTGCATCAGCGTTAATGCCAAGGACATCCCGCTTGCGGCAAAGGAAAGCCCTAAATTCAAAGTGTTAATTGAAAAGGGTGATGAAGTTATTGCTTTTTATAGCGTTTTTGTTGCTGACCGGTTGTTTTACAGCATACGCAAGCAAGCCCCTCCTGTTAGTTAGGTTAAATTTTAATTTTATCTAACTTTAACAGGAGCTTATCTATGAGATGTTATATGGCCGCAGGCTTAATGCTTGCAACT
>CAZJFC010000094.1:0-5210 GCA_964545245.1 uncultured Rickettsiales bacterium | reverse complement strand
TCAATCTCAACAGTATTAACTAAACAATGCCCCTATCAGGAGGGGATGGGGGAGGGTTAGGGGGAACCGCTTCTACTAATTTAACCCTCCTCCAACCTCCTCCCTCAGGGAGGAGGCTATACGGGAGCACTCAGGGCTGGGCCGTTCTCCTGAACGGCCACTAGCCACTAGCCACAATCCACAAGTCACAAACCACTAACCTGTCATCCCCGTGATTTTTGTCAGTAGACAAAAATACGCGGGGATCCGGTAATAAAATGTCAGCAGATATTTTATTACGCAAAAAGTCTCCTGACTTTTTGCCGAAACACCAATGCTCATGGATTCCGGATATTTTTCCCTACTGGTAAAAATTCCGGAATGACGATATCTCTATACACAACGACTAATCACTTGAATATTATTTCAACCGTCTTATAAATTGCGCCAAAATTAAGGGATTTCTCATGTCACACAAAGATATCAAAAAAGTCGTCCTCGCATATTCCGGCGGGCTTGATACTTCGGTTATCCTCAAATGGCTGCAGGAGCATTATTCGGCGGAAGTCATCACTTTCACTGCCGACCTTGGGCAGGGTGAGGAGCTGGAACCGGCGCGTAAAAAGGCCGGAATGTTTGGCGTGAAGAAGATTTATATTGACGATCTGCGTGAGGAATTCGTGCGCGATTTTGTTTTCCCGATGTTCCGCGCGAATACGATTTATGAGGGCAAATATTTGCTCGGCACATCAATCGCACGGCCACTTATAGCCAAGCGCCAGATAGAAATTGCCAATGAGGTCGGCGCGGATGCGGTTTCGCACGGCGCGACCGGCAAAGGCAATGACCAGGTGCGTTTTGAGCTTGGTTATTATGCGCTGCGCCCGGATATCAAGGTCATCGCACCGTGGCGCGAATGGGATCTGAACTCGCGCACAAAACTGCTCGATTACGCGACACAGCACCAGATTCCGGTGGCGAAAGACAAAATCGACGAACCGCCATATTCGATGGACGCGAACCTCCTGCACATTTCCTATGAAGGCAACGCGCTGGAAGACCCGTGGGTGGAAGGGCCGGAATCGATGTTCCGCCGCTCGGTCGCGCCGGAAAAAGCGCCGAATGAGCCGGAATATGTGGAAGTTGAATTTGAAAAAGGTGACGCGGTTGCGGTGAACAGCGAGAAGCTTTCTCCTGCGAATTTGCTGGCGAAACTCAACGAGATCGGCGGGCGCAACGGCGTTGGCCGCCTCGATATCGTCGAAAACCGCTTTGTCGGCATGAAATCGCGCGGGGTTTACGAAACTCCGGGCGGGACAATTTTGTGGGAAGCGCATCGCGGAATTGAGTCTATCACGCTCGACCGCGGCGCGGCGCATCTGAAAGATGAACTCATGCCACGCTATGCGGAACTGATTTATAACGGTTTCTGGTGGAGCCCGGAACGCTCCATGTTGCAGGCCGCAATCGACCGCTCGCAGGAAAATGTTTACGGAACTGTGCGCCTCAAGCTGCTGAAAGGCAGCGTGGCCGTGGTTGGCCGCAAATCGCCGAAATCGATTTACAGCCAGAAACACGTGACGTTCGAAGCGGATGATGTTTATAACCAGCGCGACGCGGAAGGCTTCATCAAGCTCAACGCACTGCGCCTGCGCCTGGCGCGGAAGTAAAAACTATTGGCCGGCTATATTAATGCTTCCTTGATGGCATATTGATACTGGCCGCCACCGCATCCGGATACTCAAGGTAATTAGCCGGATTACGGGAAACTCTTATTAGGGCTTTCTCCATTTCCCCGTCATTACTCACACGAACCGGTTCAAAATGCTTTTCAATAAACCTGTCAAGTTTTTCGGTTTCTCCCGGCTCCGCCGCACAGCAACGCAGGTTAATTCCTGAATGCGGGTCCCGGAACGTATCCCACTTCAAACCTATACGCGGCTTACTTTCATTATCCAGTAATGACTCACCGAATATATTACAAAGCTCCAATTTGGAAAAAATAATATGCCCGGACTCCCCTATCGCGCAACCAAAAACCCCTTCAAAATCCTCTTTGGCCATTACCACGAGTTCGGGCTTCTGTTCTGGTTTTTCCCTGGATGACATGCTTCCCCCTTATTTTAGAAATATTAATATATATTAACCATAAACCTTTGTCAAGAAATCTGTGTCGGACGGTCTGGGAAAGCTTTTACTTGGCGCAATTATCAAAAAAATCGTAATTTTTTTCAATTCAAATTTACAGGATTCTGTTAAGCCCGGATGTGATATTGCTTATAAACCTGACAAGCTCATATAAAAACCGCTTGTCTTCCTCAATTATGGCTTCCTCGAAAATTGAATTTATTTCAAATAAATCATGGGCATGGGGCAATGTGATGAGGAATTTATCATCATATGCCGCGCATTGGACGGAGCAATTTATCGCTTTAATATCGGAACTTAACTCATTGATTTTTGTGGGATCAAACACCCCTTCCAGATAATTATTCGTGCTAAAATCCAGCTTAAGCCCGCTCAGATTGCCTGATACCGAAATCCCTGCCCACAGGTATTGGCTCATCCTCATAAGCGTGGTTTCAAACCTATGCATAAGTGCATCATCCCATTCATGCTGCTGGTTTTTTAGCGAGGATAGAAAACCTGAAAACCCGGCTACTGAATTAATTATTTCGGGAGTGAAAAATTTCTCCGCTTCAGCCCGGTTGGTTGTGTACGCCTCAAATTTTGATTCAAGCTCTCCCTCAAGTTTAAATTCCTCAAATGATTTATACTTAGATTGAGCCAAGTCGCAGAACTTCTTGTTATCATTGATTAAAACGGATTTTCCGCTTAACTTTGCCCGGAGTTTTATTCTGCTTTCAGAAAAATCAATCAGCACAATAAGACCATTGAAAAAGTCTACCGGTTTGCCGTCAATATTTTTTATGAGCTTTGTCTCAGCTATTTTAACCTTCATCTGATTAAACTCGCCCTCGATATAATCCTCGCATTTAAGCTCATCATATTCAGGGATGATTGTTGAAGGCTCAATCTCATGGAATGGAAGGAAAGCATTGCTTTTAAACGCAATTTTCCCAAAATATGACATAAACTCGGAAAATATCTTACTTTTCAGGCAAAACTTCTGTTCGGCCAAACCTGATATTAACAATTGGTTTTTATAGGTATATGAACGTAATGCCGTATATCGCAGCGATATGAATGCAAGTATGAGCAAAACAATAAAAACTATGATTTCATTCCGCGCAAATTCACCACCACTCAGCCCATGAATAAAAACCGCCACCGCAAGCGCAATTGTTGCCACTGTCACCAGCAAACCAAGCTTGAATGAACGCTTGAATTCCAGCCTGCGTGCCTCAACGCCTTTTTCAATTTCAGTACAGTGTTTGTTGAAATCTTCAAAACTCATGGCTTATTCCCCTAACTTTCAACCGAATCATCGTAATCGCCCGTGAAGTTCTGGAACATGGTCGTGTGGCTGTCGAACCTCAGCTTGATGCGGCCAATCGGGCCGTTACGCTGCTTTGCCACGATCACTTCGGTGAGGTTGCGGGCGCGTTCCATTTCTTCCTGCCATTTGGCGTATTCCGCCTCTTTCTCCGCCGGGGGTTCCTTGCGCATGAGGTAATATTCCTCGCGGTAAATGAACATCACCGCGTCGGCGTCCTGCTCGATGGAGCCGGATTCCCTGAGGTCGGAAAGCTGCGGGCGCTTGTCCTCGCGCTGCTCCACCGAACGCGAAAGCTGCGAAAGCGCGATAACCGGGATGTTCAGCTCCTTGGCGATCGCCTTAAGCCCTTGCGTGATCTCGGAAATTTCCTGCACGCGGGATTCCGCCGCGCGTTTGGAAAGGCCGCGCAAAAGCTGTAAATAATCCACCACCAGCACGCGCAGGTTATGCTGGCGTTTCAGGCGGCGGGCGCGCGTCCTCACCGCAGAAATGCTGAGCGCCGGGGTATCATCGAGGAAAATCGGAAGCTGGTTTATCTCCTTGCAGCGGTCAACCAGCGTGCCGAATTTATCATCACTAATCTGGCCGAGGCGGATGTCGTTCGAGTTGATGCCGGTTCCCATTGAAAGGATACGCATCGAAATCTGCGCTGATGACATCTCAAGCGAAAACACGCCGATGCAGCCGCTTTTCTCCCCACCGACTTCCTTCGCGGCGTTATAAGCCATATTGATGGCAAGCGCGGTTTTACCCATCGATGGACGGCCAGCTAAAATATAAAGGTCGGAATCCTGCAAACCGCCGAGCTTGTCGTCAAGGTCGGTAAAGCCGGTGGTTATGCCGACAACGCTTTTGGTGCGCTTCATCGCCCTTTCGGTCATGCCCAGCACCTCTTTCAACGGGCTGGAAATCTGGGTGAATGTCTTGGTAACCTCGCCCACCGTGGCAAGGCTGAACAACTCATGCTCGGCGCGCTCAATCTGCGCGGTGGCGTTGTCTTCCCCGTCGTGGCTGGTGGCGGAGGTGATTATCTCTTCGCCGATATCAATCAGTTTGCGGCGCAGCGCAAGGTCATAAACCTCAAGCGCAAGGTCTTTTACGTCATGGATATGGACGGCCATCGCGGAAAGCTGCATCAGGTATTTCGCGCCGCCGATCTCCGCCAGCGCCGGGTCTTTATCAAACACGTTCTTAAGCGTTATCGGGCTGGCAAGCTGGCCGCGCTCAATCAGTTTGGCGATAGTCTCAAAAATCCGCTGGTGGACAGGCTCGTAAAAATGCTCCGGCCTCAGGATCTCATTGACCTTCTCGTAATATTTGTTGTCAACCAGCAGCAGGCCAAGCACTGTCGCCTCGGCATCGAAGTTATGCGGTTTTTCGCGCAAAGCCGCTGCCTCCGCGCTATTGGCCGCCTCCTGCTTCGTCTGTTCCTTGATGCTGATTACGCTCATAATTTCCCGTGGGAGAATCATCTTAACTGAAATATTACCTGAGAGTCAATTTAGTATTTTTGTTTTGCCCCCGTGCGGCGCTGCTGCGCCTTTTTCAGGTGACGGGTGACAGGGAACAGGTCACAGGCTACTCCCTCTCCCGCTTGCGGGGGAGGGTTGGGGTGGGGGCATACTCAGGGCTGGCTCGGTTTACTAACCTCGTTTACCTTTCGGCGCTTTTGGATTTTGAAAAGTAACCCTCCTCCATCTCCTCCCTCAGGGAGGAGGGCTTTATCCTTCCCCCCTGAGGGGGGAATACAAGGGGGGTTACTCGACTAATG
>CAZJFC010000093.1:0-5399 GCA_964545245.1 uncultured Rickettsiales bacterium | reverse complement strand
ATTACTCCCTCTCCTATCAGGAGAGGGCCGGGGTGAGGTGAACACGCTATATTGACACCACCTGTTTTTCACCGTCGGCGAATTCGATTACCATCTTGCCGCTGGCGGCAGAGACGGATTTGATGATAGAGCCTTCCGGCGTTTTTACCAAAGCAAAACCGCGTTTCAGCACGTTTTTGTAATTATAACTTTCAAACAGTTTCACTAATGATTCAAGGCGGGTTTCAAGCTTTTCCACCCGGTTGGCGGCGGATTTTGCGAGGCGCTCATCCCAGCCAGCCACCCTTTCACGTAACCTGTTGATATCATTAAGCAAAACCTGCGGGGTGAGTTTCAGCCCGGCGAGTTTTTTTTCATATTTCAGCACGATATTGGGCAGGGATTTATGTAGTTTATCAACCACAAAATCGAGCCTTTGCGCTGAATTCTGGAGCATTTCCGCCGGTTTCGGCAAACCGCGCAGAAGCCCGCGCAAATGGCTGGAATGCTCGGTCATCTGGCGCACCACGCCCTGGCGCATGCGGTTTTTGTAATCAGCTATGGTGAATTTCCAATCCTCCAGCACCGGCACGGCAATCTCCGCCGCCGCACTTGGCGTGGGCGCGCGCTTGTCCGCCACATAATCAATCAATGTAGTGTCGGTTTCGTGTCCCACCGCCGAAATAACCGGGATTTTCGACTCCGCCACCGCGTAAACCACCGCCTCCTCGTTGAAGCACCATAAATCCTCGATCGAGCCGCCGCCGCGCGCGACAATCATCAGCTCCGGGCGCAAATTATCCGGCAATTCGTTGAAACCGCGGATGGCGGCGGCAATTTCATGTTCCACGCCCTGCCCCTGCACGCGCACCGGCCACACCAGCACATGGCACGGGAAACGCTCGCTGATGCGGTGGAGGATATCGCGGATAACCGCCCCGGAAGGCGATGTCACCACCCCGATGCGGGTAGGCATGAAGGGGAGTTTTTTCTTGCGCTCAGGCGCGAACAGCCCCTTGGCCTCAAGCTCCTTGCGGCGTTTTTCGAGCAGCGCCATCAGCGCCCCCGCCCCGGCGATTTCCATCGAATCGATCACCAACTGGTATTTCGACTGGCCGGGAAAAGTGGTGAGCTTGCCGCTGGCGATGACCTCAATCCCCTCCTCCGCCTTGATTTTGAGGCGTGAAACATTGCCTTTCCAGCAGACGGCGCTGAGGTTTGCGCCCTCATCCTTGAGAGTTAGGTAAAGGTGGCCGCTGGCGTAAAGCTTGGGCTGGGAAATCTCGCCGCGGATGCGCACATAGCCGAAGGAATTCTCGATATTGCGCTTTATCGCGCCCGAAATCTCGGAGACTGAATATTCAGGTTGATTATGTGCGGCGGGTTGTTGCATACTTCTTTCTTAGAGTTTGTGTCATTCCCGCGCAGGCGGGAATCTTAGGTTAAGACCCCCGCCTACGCGGGGGTGACATTACAAACAATACTTTTATACAGATACTATGAATGAAATTGAATCACTAATCCAGCTAATTTCAAAACTGCCCGGCCTCGGCCCCAGAAGCGCACGCAGGGCGGCGCTGCACCTCATCAAGAACAAGCAGAACCTCATGGTTCCGCTCGCCAACACGCTCCTTTCCACCGCCGGGGCGATCGTGACCTGCGAAACCTGCGGGAATATCGACACTGCAAGCCCGTGCAACATCTGCACCAGCGAATCGCGCGACCGCAAGACCATCTGCATCGTGGAGGAAGTGGCCGATCTGTGGGCAATTGAGCGCAGCGGGATGCATCGCGGGCTTTACCACGTTCTGGGCGGGGTTTTGTCGGCGATCGACGGGGTGACGGCCAAAGACCTCAACCTTGCCAATTTGCGGCAACGCGTTGAAAATACTGAGGAAATCATCATCGCCACCAACGCCACCGCGCTCGGTCAGACCACCGCGCATTACATAACCGAGCTTTTAGAGGGGCTGCCGCTCAAAATCACCCGGCTTTCACAGGGCATCCCGATCGGCGGCGAGCTGGATTATCTGGATGACGGAACCCTCGGAACTGCGCTGAAATTGCGGCAGGCGATGTAATTCGCTATTTTTTTGATATATTGCCGTTTTCTGTCATTAAACTGACATAAATACCGTGTAAACTCCTAGATTATGGTAAAGATCCCGGACATTGATGAAGCAATTTCCAGACGGATTGCCGCAAAAGCGGCGGAAGAAGTTGCCGGGCTGAAGCTTGAAGGGATTTATAAACCCGGTGATGAACATACGAAATATCTCATCGCCCAGAGGGAACAACGCATAGATGAAGCCTTCATCCGTGAAATGATGGAAAAAATTGAGGAAGAACGCACGCAAAGACTCGAAAAAGAAATCGCAGAAGACAAGACTTATTACGGTAAAACAAGCGTTTATCACGAACAGGCATTCATCAAGTCATATAAGCGCTACGAAACCCAGTACGCAGAAATCATCCGCAAAGTTGCCGATCCGGACTACAAGCCGGCCACACCCAAGGAGTGGTCAGACATCACCAAATCAATGGATGCCTTGCCGGCCCTGTTCAATGGCTCGATACTGGAACCTGAAACTGATGAAAAAGACTCATTCCGTTCCACCAGTAATGATACAGGCCATGATGCCCTAATCCCGGTTTCGATGGGCGGCAAAGCTGTGCAAGGCGATGAACCGCAAGAGCATGGCAGTAAAAAAAAAGGCAACCCTGCCCTGATTGAAGCGCAAGGGAAAGCCCTCAAACATTTATGCAATTCAGTAGTCAAACTGCATGCCTGCCCCCCGCAGGAACGCGCCAGAATTCCTGACCAGCAGGCGGCAATTGCCGGGCCGCTGGTATATAAAGCCCTTAATTATGTTTACAGCCAGCAGAACGGCGGCGCACAGCTCACCACGCAAGCCATCAACAATATGTCAAATGAGGAAATCATCGCGCTTTACCGCGCCGCCAACCGGGAATTTAAAGACCATGGCATAGATTTCGCTAACTGGCAGCAATGCAAGAATAACATCCCCAACCTTGAAAAAGCGCTGCAAAGCAAGGGAATCAACACCCAGGCTTCGCTTGAGGAACTGGGTCAGAAAGACAACGCAGTCGCCCTGCGCGATAAAATTAAACAAGTGGTTAATGATGACCGCGAATCCTTCATTGCCGCGGTAAACGCCGAAGATTACCCGACCAGGCCGGTTTCCCCGACTGAGCTTAACAAGCCCCAAATCGGCAACTCCCCGCAGCAAATGCTAAGTTAACTACTGAATTAAACCCTTCCTTAACCATTATAGTTTAACTTTCACCATACTAACCAATAAATGGCGAAAGGTAGCGTTTTGGAGTTCGATAATTTCACACTCAGGCCACAAACACCGGGGCAAAACCCCGACCCTTCCGCCGCGCCGTCAATACCTACAGGCGGCGGGTTCAGCCACAGTTTCGGCGGAAGCATAACTCCGGGCAATAATAATGCCGTAGCTACGGAAGCGCCCCAGCAGCAGGTGCCGCCCGCACCGCAAGGCGATATCACGGCAAAACCGGTCGCGCCGCCGCCAGCTTCAACCGGCCAGCCGCCAATGCGTATCGGCGAGAAACTGGTTTCGCTCGGCCTCATCTCGCGCGACCAGCTTGAGGTAGCGCTAAAGGAACAACGTAATTCAATACAGAAAAAACTCCTCGGCAACATACTTGTCGATATGGGGTTCATCAGCGAATCCTCACTCGGCGAGGTGCTTGCCGAATCCGCCGGTACCGAAAAATTCGACCCGAAGGAAGCAGTGCTCGACTCCACCCTCATCCGCCAGATACCAAAAGATATCGCCGTCCGCCAGAAAATCGTCGCGGTCGGCCAGAAGGGCAATACGCTGACTTTGGCCATGGCCGATGTTTATAACGTATTGGCCATTGACCAGGCGCGCCGCTATTTCCCGAAACAGATAAAAATCCGCCCGGTTTTCTGTACCGAATCCGACATTAACGACCTCATCGAGAAATATTACGACTACGAGATGTCGATCGACGGCATCCTCAAGGAGATCGAAACCGGCATACTCGACAAAACAAAACTCGAAGGCCAGACCGACGGCTACGTCAACCCGACAGTGCGCCTCGTGAACGCCTTCCTCGTCGACGCCATCCGCGTCGGCGCTTCCGACATCCACTTCGAGCCGGAATCAACCTTCCTCCGCATGCGCTACCGTATCGACGGCGAGATGATGCAGGTAAGGACATTCCACCGCGATTACTGGCAGGCTATGGTCGTGCGTATCAAAATCATGTCCGGCATGAACATTGCCGAAACCCGCCTCCCGCAGGATGGGCGCATTAACTACAACGTCGCCGGACGCGATGTCGATTTCCGCGTGGCCACCCAGCCGACCATCCATGGCGAAAACATCGTGATGCGTCTTCTCGACAAGCGTAAATCACTCGTGCCGCTCGGCCAGCTCGGATTCTCGGAACATAATGAAATGCTGCTGAAAAAGCTCATGCTCCGCCCCGAAGGGATCGTTATCGTGACCGGCCCGACAGGTTCCGGTAAAACCACAACTCTTTATTCCATCCTTGAATTCATCAATACCGTGAACGTCAACATCATGACCCTTGAAGACCCGGTGGAATACCAGCTTTCGCTCATCCGCCAGTCACAGGTGCGCGAAGGCTCCGGCATGGGGTTTGTCGACGGCATCAAGTCAATCATGCGGCAGGATCCCGACATCATCTTCGTGGGCGAGGTGCGTGACGAGCAAACCGCAACCATGGCGGTACGCGCCTCCATGACCGGCCACAAAGTATTCACCACGCTCCACACCAATGACGCGCTCGGCTCCATCCCGCGCCTTACCGATATCGGCGTCGCGCCGGAACTTCTCGCGGGTAACCTTATCTGCTGCATGGCGCAAAGACTCACGCGCAGGCTTTGCCCGCACTGCAAGGAAGCCTATACCGCCACCGAGCGTGACTGCCAGGTTCTCGGCATTGACCCGGCGCACCCGCCAACCATCTATAAGGCGAAAGGCTGCGACCGTTGCTACAATATCGGCTACAGGGGAAGGACGGCAATCAATGAAATCCTGCCGATCGACAAGGGCATGGACGAGTTGATCGCCACCCGCCAGACCAGAAAAATCATGATGCAATACGCGCTCGACAAGGGCTTCATCCCGATGGTGCAGGACGCCACCAACAAGGTTCTCGACGGCATTATCGACGTATCGGAAATGGTAAGCCGCGTCGACGTCACCGACAGGTTGCTTTAGTAATTTTTCTTGCCCCCGTGCGGCGCTCCTGCGCCTCCGATGGGCTGTTCGCGTTCGCTCACGCTCAAGGCTGTGCCGTTCTCCTGAACGGCGAGGCACTACTCCCTCTCCCGCTTGCGGGGGAGGGTCGGGGTGGGGGCACACTGTTACGCAAAA
>CAZJFC010000092.1:0-5524 GCA_964545245.1 uncultured Rickettsiales bacterium | reverse complement strand
GGGGATGGGGGAGGTGGATTCTGAACTTAAGATTCCCGCCTGCGCGGGAATGACATCCCTAAAACCTGAAAACCTTGACTTAAGCAGCAACTTTCTTGGTTTTGTCTAGCTGGGCCTGTTGCGGGCTGCGGCGTTTCCTGTCGGGCTTGGTCGGGCGTTTGTAGACCGCTTTTGCCAGCCTGTCCTTGATGTAGGTATCAAGGATCGAGGAAAGTTCTTCTGTTTTGGTGCGGTAGTAGTGGTCGGCACCCGGAATGAGGTTGAACTGCACCTCTATCCCGCGTTGTTTATTGAGTTTTTCAGCCAGTATCTGCACATTTGCGCTTGGCACCACGCTGTCAAGGTCCCCTTGCGTGATAATGCCCGATGCCGGACACGGGGTGAGGAAATTGAAATCATACATGTTCACCGGCGGGGAAACGCAGGCAAAACCGTCAATTTCCGGGCGGCGCATCATTAGCTGCATGGCAACCCACGCGCCGAAGGAGAAGCCCACGATCCAACAGGAGCGGGCGTCCGGGTTCTGGAGCTGTATCCAGTCAAGCGCGGCGGCGGCGTCCGCCAGCTCACCGATGCCGTTGTCATATTTGCCGAGGGATTTGCCCACGCCGCGGAAATTAAAGCGCAGCACCGAAAAACCATTGCCCGCGAACTGGTGGTAAAGCTGGTAGACCACTTTGTTGTTCATTGTGCCGCCATAAAGCGGGTGGGGGTGGAGCACCACGGCAAGTGGGGCTAGCTTGTTCTCTGATTGGTGGTATTTGGCTTCTATTCTGCCCTCTGGGCCGTTAAAGAAAATGTCTGGCATGATATGATTCTGTTTTGTTTGTCGCTTGTTTTGTCGTGGTTTTTTGAAACCGGGTTAAGTATTAACGGATTAGCATAAGTAAAATCAAGAAGTATTTTGCCAATATGCTGAATTATATGTATTTAAGTTAGGATATAGGCACTAGGCACTAGGGTTAAGTGACAGTGAGAGTGTCAGTGTCAGTTTTTCTCCTACTGACCTTACTTGGCGTGAGGCAGGAGCCGGGGCCAGTTCTGGGTGTCCAATAGCAGGGCGAGAACGGTTCCGAGGGCTTTAGCCCGAAGGCAAGGCCAAGTGGCCGCAAAGCTGTGCGCGGCGCCTGAGCGCAATAAAATTCCTTCAGGTCATCATTCTTTAACAATTCCGGGGTATAATCCACCCATGGCACAAAGCTTGAATGATGTAATCGCAGCCGCCCGACCGCACGCAATGGCGCTGATGAGCGCCGCGCTGGAATTCAGGGCGGAAAAAGGCGATGGCGAGGCCGCAAAGCTGAAAGATGAGATCTTGGGCGGGCTGCAGGGCAATAAGGGCGAAATCTCGCAGCAATTCATGGCGACAATGGTGAAATTCAACCAATATGCCGAAAAACACGGGCAGGAAATGCTGGATTTTGTCAGTTCACGGCCGGAATTGCAGAATGCGCTGCATATTTTAAATGAAACCGGGGCGTATATCGAGCAGGCGAGCCGCCAGCCGGAAACCGCGAAGGAATTGCTCCAGGATGTGGCAAAAGCCCTTAAGGAACAAATGGTTGAGGGCGATAAAACCGCCGCAGTCCCGCCAAAAGGTGTGGAAGAAACCCGCCAGCAAGAAAAACAGCAGGGAAATAAGGGTTTCACGCTCGAATAATCCCCTATTTGTCACTAATTTTTAACAATAATTTTATATACTCCGGGGATGGGTAAAAAGAATATTCATTGGTCAGAAGTGGTTGAGATTGACAAATCCCAGCCTGCCGCAAAACAGCGATTAAGCCGCGAAGTCATGGATTTCTGGCAGCAGCACGACCCGGAGCTGTTCAACCGCATTGCCGAAACCGCAAATTACCGTAATGGCAAGGTAAGGTTCGGGTTTGATATTAACAAAGGTGAAGGAAGTGATAGTTGCCATTTTCGTCATACCACCCGCCACCACAGTGTGAATATGAGTTCATCCCAGTTGGGCACGATAGGGATGATAAGCGCGGATACCGGTATAGCGCGCCGTATGTCGGTTGAGGAAGTAGCGCATCACGAGCTTACCCATGCCGGGGATATAAAGCTCGTACGCGGCGGTGAGGAACTGCAGGCGAGGATTGACGCGGCAATGCCCCACTCGGCAAGAATTGTAAGCGAATCACTGGATTACATGGCCGGAAAAGGTGATAAAGAGGCGGCAAGCCTGAAAAGGGACCTCCTGCCGGTGCTGGAATCCGGCCAGAAACTGGTTGCGGGTAAGGATTTTGAGAAAACCATGGAGAAATTTTTTAATTATGTTTCTAAAAATGAGGAGGAGCTTTTAAGTTATGTAAATAGCAGCCCGCATTTGCGGGACTCCTTGAAAGAGCTGGGAAAGATCCAGAAACATTCTGAGAGCTATGAAAAATTTGTCGCTTCACGCGAGGAATGGACAGTAAAAACCACCGACCACGCAATGAAAAAGATCGACCCGGAAAACCGCCGGAAAATTTATGCCAACGGCATGGATTTTAATGACAGCGCCAAAGAAGAAATTTCCTATGCGCGGGGAACGGCGGTGCGGAAAAATGTTTATCCGGAAACGTCCTCGTTCCATAAGTGGCTGGAAAACATAGAGAAATCCGGGCAGGAATTGCAGGAGATATATAAAACCGGAATGATTGACCTGCGCCAGATGGAAAAAGTCGCCGGGGATTTGCAAAGCAATGCCTATAGCCTTGACGGCCATACCGGGTTGAAGGAGCACAATCTTAGTTCGCCGATAAGGAGCGACAGCGTGTCACATTACCATGCCGCTTCTTCCGCCGCTGATTTCCGCAAGGACGCGAAGGATATCAATAAACATCTGGCAACTGCCAAAACCCGGCTCGGCGAGTTGGAAACTGCGCTGGAATCCGGTGACGAAAAGAAAATACGGGGCGCAAAACAGGCTTTTGCAAAAGCCTCCGACAAGCTGGTGGCTGAGGTGGGAGAGGCGCTTGAACGTGTGGAGAAGGTCGCGGACAAGACCTTTAATATGGCTACCAGAGCCCGGATAAACGATGCGACACTGGAGAAGAATAATGCCACTGTGGAGGAAATTGCCGCCGCCCTGCGTAAGGACGGCGTGAAGGCCGCGGTTTCCGGGGATTATCTCAAGGTGGATGATTATTATATTCCCGCCACCGAACTCAGGAAAATGCAGCAGGAATTTAACGGCATCAAGAATAAAATCAGGGAAAAATAGCCACGCCCGCCAAGGCAAGCACCGGGCAGATATGTGAATACTTGACTGCCGGGGTGGGTTAATGCTATCTTGCCGCGCCTTAATCTGTGAGAGAGAAACCATATGTTTTCACGCATCGGACGCGAACTTGCCTCCATCAGGGAACGTGACCCGGCAGCCCGTTCGCGGCTGGAGGTTTTCCTTTGCTATCCCGGTTTCCATGCGGTCATGACCTACCGCTTCACCAACTGGATGTGGCGTAACGGGCTGCGCCTTTTCCCGCGCTGGATATCCCAGATTTCAAGGGTTTTCACCGGGATCGAGATCCACCCCGGCGCGGCGATCGGGCATAATTTCTTCATCGACCACGGCATGGGCGTGGTTATCGGCGAAACCGCCTCGATCGGCGATAATGTCACCATGTATCACGGCGTGACGCTAGGCGGGGTTTCCACAAGGCCGGGCAAGCGCCACCCGCAGATAGGGAATAACGTAATTATCGGTTCCGGCGCGCAGGTTCTGGGGCCGATCAATGTGGGTGACGGCGCGCGTATCGGCTCAAATGCGGTGGTGGTGCGCGATGTCCCGCCGGGCGCGACAATGGTGGGCGTGCCTGCCCGCAACGTTTCTTCGGAAGTCAGGAAACCGGAGGAATTCACCGCTTATGGCGTGGGTGACGAACTGCCCGATGTAGTTATGCGCAATTTCGACGAGATGGACAAGGTCATCCGCGAACTGACAAAACGCATCGCCGAGCTTGAGGAGCAGAACAAAGGGCTGGAGGAAACAGCCGGGAAGTGGGTAGGGTAAGTTGGGTTTCGTGGTTGCATAGTTGCATGGTTACATGGTTGCTTGCCATGTAACGATGTAACCATGTAACCAGAAACCAGTATGATGCTGACAACAAAAGCGCGGTATGCGGTAATGGCAATGGCTGATATTGCCATCCGGAATTCTGCGCGCGCGGAAAACCATGCGCCGGTGAAGCTGGGTGAGATTGCATCGCGTCAGGATATAGCGCTTAATTACCTCGAACAGATTTTTTCCAAGCTCAAAACTGCCGGATTGGTTAACGCAATTAAAGGGCCAGGTGGCGGGTATGTGCTGGCGAAACCTGCTTCCGAAGTCACTGTCGCTAACATCATAAATGCGGTCGAGGAAAGCGTGGAAATGACCCGGTGCGGCGCCGAAAACCGGGAAAAACACAAAAATCATGGTTGCATGCCGGATGGCGCGAAATGCGTTACCCACGACATTTGGGAAGGGCTGACCAACCAGATAAATTCCTATCTCGATTCAATTTCGCTCGCTGATATTTGCGAAAAGGCGAAGAACGCGAAAACCTATGATTTTATTAAGTGAGTGGGAGTGACAGTGTCAGTGGGAGTAAAAAACTGACACTTCCTTGGCACCTCACCCCGACCCTCTCCTGATAGGAGAGGGAGTTACAATTCTCCCCTCCTGTCAGGAGGGAAATATCTTCTTCACCCCTCCTATCAGGAGGGATGGGGGAGGTGGCCTAATGACCAACAACTAACAACTAATGACTAAACTTATGACTTACGACCTTAAACCAGTTTATCTCGACCACAACGCCACTTCGCCATTAAGGCCGGAAGTGAAACAGGCGACGGATGAACTTGCAGGCACGCCCCTGAACCCTTCCTCGGTGCATGCGCCGGGGAGGTATGCGCGTAAAATCGTTGAGGAATCGAGAAAATCGGTGCTGGCTTCCGTAAATGCAGAATCCCTGGTTTTCTGCGGCTCCGGGACGGAGACGAACAATCTAGCGCTTGCTCAGTTTCGGGATTTGCTGGTTTCGGAAATTGAGCATGATTCGGTTTATAAAGCTCCCGGCGCAAAGCATATCAGGGTAAATTCAAACGGTGTTATCGACCTCAATGACCTGACCTCGAAACTCCGAAACTCCGAAACTCCGAAACTAATCTCAGTGATGCTGGCAAATAATGAAACCGGAGTCATCCAGCCAATACGCGAAGTGGTGGAAATCGCCAAAAAATACGGCGCTCTGGTACATACGGACGCGATTCAGGCCTATGGGCGGATTCCTATAGATTTCGCGGCCCTTGGCGTGGATTTTATGACAATTTCAGCCCATAAAGCGGGTGGCCCTGTGGGTGCTGCGGCACTTGTCCATAGGGCGGATTTAGAACTCAAACCAATCATGTTTGGCGGTGGGCAGGAGAAGAATAAAAGGCCGGGTACGGAAAATGTTGCGGCGACTCATGGATTTGGCAGGCTGGCTAAGTTGATATGCGAGGCAGGAGCCGAGCCAGCCCTGAGCGTGCCGGAGGCACAGCCCATCGGAGG
>CAZJFC010000091.1:1358-5530 GCA_964545245.1 uncultured Rickettsiales bacterium | reverse complement strand
CCCTCCCTCAGGGAGGGGTGAATTGAGAAGCCGTTCAGGAGAACGGCACAGCCCATCGGCTGCGTCCGCCGTAGCTTTAGCGAAGGGGGAAGGCACAGCAGCGCCGCACGGGGGCAAAAAAATGACCTCATCCCTTCCTCAAATATTTCGTAATAATGGCCAGCAAAACAATCCCCGGCAGGGCTACGGCGGCAGTGAAAACGAAGAATAGCGGCCAGCCGACAGCGGTGATGACAACCCCGCCATAAGCGGAAATTACGGTGCGCCCCACCGATGAAAGCGAGGAGAGCAGCGCATATTGCGTGGCGGTGTAATTGAGGTTGCACAACCGGCTGATGAGGGCGACAAAGGCGGTGGTGGCAAGCCCGCCGCAGAAATTATCCGCGCCGATGGCGAAGGTGAGCAGCGGGATATTATTGCCTACTTCCGCAAGCACGGCGAACAGCAGGTTGGTCGCGGTCTGCAATATCGCGCCGATCCACAGCGCTTTCACCAGCCCCAGTTTTTTCACCAGCCATCCGCCGACGAACGCGCCGATAATGGTGGCGATAAGGCCAAAAACCTTGGTGATATTGGCGAGCGTGGCCGGGTCGGTTCCCAGCATTTTGTAGAACGCGCCCATGATGACGCCGCTCATCATCGCGTCGCCCAGCTTGAACAGTAGCACGAAAAGCAAAAAGGCGAGCCAGCCCTCGGTTTTGGCGAAGCTGCGGAACGGGTTTATCACCGCATCGGTGAACCATTCGCCGAAACCCTTTTTTTCCTGCGGGGCTTTTTCGATTTCGGGGCGCGGGCCGAACAGCGCGACAGCCGCGCCGAACAGTGTGGTGACGGAAAGCAGCCGGTAGATTTCCGGCCATGCGAACCCGGCGGCGAGCATATACATCCCGCCCGCGCCGGAGATCAGCATCCCGATGCGGTAACCGAGCGTGATCGCCGCCGCGCCAAGCCCCTGGTCTTCCGGCTCAAGTATCTCCACGCGGTAAGCGTCAATGACGATATCCTGGCTGGCGGAGGCAAAGGCGAGGGCGACGCAGTAGAGCGCGGTATGCCAGAGCTGGGTTGCCGGGTCTGTCATCCCCACCGCGAAGATGGAGAGCATCAGCGCGATCTGCGTCACCAGCATCCAGCTTTTGCGCCGGCCAAGCAGCCGGGAAATTATGGGCAGAGAAACCTTGTCGATCAGCGGCGCCCACAGGAATTTTAGGCTATAAGCCGTCCCCACCAGCGAAAAAAACGCGACGGTTTTAATGTCCACGTTAGTTTCAGTCATCCAGTAACCAAGGTTCGCCCCGGTAAGCGCAAGCGGAAACCCGCTGGAAATGCCAAGCAGGAAAATGAGGATGATGTTTTTATTGAGATAAGCCATAGTTTGTAGTCATTGGTCGTTAGTTGAGTGTCAGTGACAGTGGGAGTGTCAGTTTTTTCTTTACTGTCACTCCCACTGTCACTCCCACTCCCTACGCCGCAAGCGCCCCTTTCAGCGGGCGGAGCGGCCTTGCGCCGACCTGTTTTATGATCTCCGCTGCGGCCAGTGAGCCGATTCTTCCACAGTCGGCAAGGTTGCGTCCTTGGGTGTAACCATAGAGGAAACCCGCGGCGTATAGGTCGCCCGCGCCGGTGGTGTCGACAGGTTTTTCAACGAAATGCGGGGCGACTTCCGCCATGAATTCGCCGCTGGCGACGATCGAGCCATGCTCGCTGCGGGTTACTGCGACAACCTCGCATTTCTGCGCGAGTTTTGCTACGCATTCCCGTGCGCTATCAAGCTTCAGCAGGGCTGTAGCCTCATGCTCGTTGCAGAATAAAATATCGATTTGCGAAAGCAGGAACAGGAATTCCTCGCGGTGCTGTTCCACGCAGAACGGGTCGGAAAGGGTGAAGGCAACTTTCGTGCCGTGTTTCTTCGCCAGCTCAAAAACCTTGCGGATAGCGGCTTTTGCCTTTGGCTGGTTCCATAAATATCCTTCCGCGTAAACCACTTTCGAGTTCGCGATGAGTTCCTCGTCAACATAGCTTTCATCAAGTTCGGTGCATGCGCCGAGATAGGTCATCATGCTGCGTTCCGCATCAGGGGTGACGAAGATGAAGCTGCGCGCGGTGGCCTTGCCGGATTTGGCCCTGGGGCTGCGGAAGGTAACGCCGACGCCGTTCAAGTCATGCGCGAAGATCCCGCCGAGTTCGTCGTCTTTCACGCGGCCGATATAGGCGGCGTTCCCGCCAAGGCTAACCAGCCCGGCAACCGTGTTCCCGGCGCAGCCGCCTGAAACCTCGGTGGTTTGCCCCATCGCGCGGTAAAGCTTTTCGGCGCGTTCCTCGTCGATGAGGGTCATGATGCCTTTTTCAATGTCGTTTTCGGCAAGAAATTTCTCGTCAACAAGGCCGAGAACGTCAACTATCGCGTTCCCGATACCCAATACATCAAATTTTTTCGTCATTCATCCCCTCAAATAATTTTGAAGGAACCTAACATAAGGGCAGAGCGTTGGCAAATGCTCTATTCCGGCAAAGTCAATCGCTTTAATGATTATAAAGATGGAATTTTCCGGGCATTTCATATAAAAGCCAGCCATGAGTGAATCGAACAGCAGAGAAATAGCGTTAGAAATCCTTGAGAAGGTGCTTGTCAAAAAATGGACTTTTGACGATGCCTGTGAGCGCAACGAAAACATCAAAACGCTTGACCAGCGCGACCGCAACTTCGTCCGTGCGATGGTGCTGTCGACGCTGCGCCACAAGGGCGGGATCGACCATTTCCTGCACGGTTTCACGCGCGAGTTTGATGATATCCTGCGGCTCGGCGTGGCGCAGCTTAAGGTTATGGGAATGCCCGCCCATGCCGTGGTGAATGAGATGGTGAAACTTGCGGAAAACCACAAGACGTCATTCACCAACGCGGTTTTACGCAAGGCCGCAACCGAAAAGATGGAATGCCGCCCCCGCCTCAATTTCCTGAAATGGCTGCTCGGCTCATGGGAAAAGGCCTATGGCGCGGAGAAGGTGGCGGCGATGCTGCCGCTGATGTTGCAGGAACCTGCGCTGGATATAACCTTAAAGAGAGGTCACAGGCTACAGGTGACAGGTGACAACACTGTGACCCGTGACCTGAAACCTGTCACCTTACCCAATGGCAGCCTCAGGCTGCAAGATGCGGGCAACGTGGCCGAACTCCCCGGCTACGCGCAGGGCGAATGGTGGGTGCAGGACGCCGCCTCGACCTTCGCGGTGAAAATGCTGGGCGATGTGAAAGGCAAGCGCGTCCTCGACATGTGCGCCGCCCCCGGCGGCAAAACGGCGCAGCTTTGCGATGCGGGCGCGGTGGTAATGGCGGTGGATGACTCCCAGCGCCGCCTCAAGCGCCTTGAGGAAAATATGGTGCGGCTCGGTTTCAAACCGGAAGTGGTTTGCGCCGATGGGAGGGAAATTGGGAAATTGAGAAATTGGGAAAATGAGAAAATGGGAAGTAAAGAAAATGAGAAAATGAGAAATTGGGAAAATGGGAATAAGGGAAATGATTCCCAAAATCTCAATTTCCCGATTTCTCAATCTCCCAATCTCCCAGTTTCCCAATCTCCCAGTTTCCCATCTTCCCAATTTCCCAATTTCCCAATCTCCCAATTTCCCTACTATGACTGCGTCATAGTGGACGCCCCCTGCACCGCGACCGGGACAATCCAGCGCAACCCTGAAATTCTCCACATACGCACCCCGGATGATGTGAAGGAAATGGTAAAGCTGCAAAACGAACTCGTCGATTCCGCGCATAACCTGCTGGAACCGGGCGGCACGCTGCTTTATTCGGTCTGCTCATTGCAATATGAGGAAGGCGAGGGGCTGGTGAAAAAACTGAACCCGGAAAAATGGGCGCTGGCGGAGCAAAAACGCATCCTGCCCACGGAATTTGAAGAATTCGGCGGCATCGGCGGGTTTTTCTGCGCAAGGCTGGTGAAAGCGGGCGGCAGGTAGGGGGAGCTTCGGAATTCCGGAACTTCAGAATATCCGAAATTCCGAAATTCCGGAGTTCCATCCTTGCCACCCCACCCCTCTCCTCATAGGGGAGGGAGCCTAACCCTCCTCCCTGAGGGAGGAGTTGGAGGAGGGTTACTTTCCGAAGTTCCCTCCTTTCCCCCACCCCGACCCTCTCCCGCTTGCGGGGGAGGGTCGGGGTGGGG
>CAZJFC010000091.1:0-1348 GCA_964545245.1 uncultured Rickettsiales bacterium | reverse complement strand
GCGGGAGAGGGGGCTGCACCAGCCACCATGTACTATATTCCATATCCCTTCCAGCCTGATGACAAAAGGTTGACATAAAGTATACAATGTGATAGCATAAACTATGTTTTATTTTTCCGAAGAGAAGAACCAGTGGTTAAAAAAGAACCGGGAAATTTCTTTTGAGGAAGTTATATTTTTTATTGAGAACGGGGAAGTGGCGGACATTATCGCCAATCCCAACTCAAAAAAATATAAGGATCAGTTGGCGTATGTGATTGAAATAAATGATTATTACCATGTCGTTCCGTTCATCGAGCAGGATGATGGAATTTTTCTTAAAACGATAATGAAAAACCGCGATGTGGATAAAAAATACAGGGAGCTGGAAAATGGCAAGAAAAGGAAAAGATAATTTTTTTGACGACGAGGAACGCAAGCTTGACGCTTCCTTAAGCAGTGGCGAGTGGAAAAGCGTGGGCGATTCCGAAAAGAACCGCATACTGAAAAAATCGCAGGCGGCGGCGCGCTCGTTTATGAACAAGGATTCACGCATCAACATCCGCCTTTCGTCATATGACCTGCAACAGCTCAAATACCGCGCGATGCAGGAGGGGATTCCCTACCAGACGCTGATTTCGAGCATATTGCACAAATATGTGCGCCAGCCCTATAAGCCGCAGTTTTAGCCATTAGGTGCCAGTATCCGGCAACCAGTATCCGGCAACCCGGTTCAATAAACATATTATTGACTTTTCCGCATAGATCCTGTTGAAAACTAATAAAATTTATCTCCCTCTCCTATGAGGAGAGGGTCGGGGTGAGGTGCCAAGGGAGTGACAGTGCCAGTGGTAGAAAAACCGGTACTCACATTGCCATTGACACTATTGCATCCACCCCGGCATTGTGTTAGTTTCCGGGCATGACGGTAAAAATCGCCCCATCAATATTATCAGCGGATTTCGCCAAGCTCGGCGAGGAGATCCGCGCGATCGACGCAGCCGGTGCGGATTATATCCATGTTGACGTGATGGACGGCCACTTCGTGCCGAACCTCACCATCGGCCCGGTGGTGGTGAAGGCGCTGCGCCCGCACTCACAGAAGACTTTCGACGTCCACCTGATGATCGAGCCGGTTGACCCGTATATCAAGGATTATGCCGATGCCGGGGCGGATATCATCACCATCCACGCCGAGGCTTCGCGCCATCTGCACCGCAGCGTGCAACTCATCAAATCATTCGGCAAAAAAGCGGGTGTTTCCATCGTGCCGACAACCCCGGCGGATGTGCTGGATTACATTTTACCGGAAATCGACCTCGTGCTGGTGATGACCGTAAACCCCGGTTTCGGCGGGCAGAGCTTCATC
>CAZJFC010000090.1:0-5694 GCA_964545245.1 uncultured Rickettsiales bacterium | reverse complement strand
CATATCCTACCGATGACGATGGGGGAAGCCAGCCTGATTCAGCGGGTGGCGGGTAAGAAGGCCTCCGGCATTGAAAACGCCGTTTATTCCCTGATCGTCAAAGCCCGCGATGCAGACGGCAACCGCCTGTTCAAAATGGAAGATAAGGATGATCTGCTCAATTTCGGGGATTGCCGCGTAATCCTACGCATCAATGACGAAATCGAGCGCCACTTCTTCCAGAGCGTGGAGCAGGTCAAGGGAAACTCCGACGCGACGCACTCCGACGCAACCAGTTAGCACTGGCCTACCGCCTGAACAGGCAGCTTTCGGAAATTGAGCGGATGACCACCGTGGAATTCACGGAGTGGGTCGCGTTTTTTGAACTTCAACATGATGCAGTGAGCAAGAAAAATGGCCGTGTTTAGCAGTGCCCAATTCATTATCCGTGCGGTGAATAAGACCCAAGCCGCATTCACCCAGATTCAGTCTGGGGTGGATAATATGGATCGGCGGTTCAAAAGGCTTGGTGGCGGGTTGCAGCGCGTCGGCGGATTGATGGCCACGGCCTTTGTTGGCAAGCAGATCACCGACACCATCACCAAATTCGAGAAGCTGGAAGCATCGCTGCGTACTGTCACCGGTTCGGCGGATAAGGCGAGCGTTGCTTTCGGCTTCATCGAAAACTTCGCCGCCACCACGCCCTTTCAACTGGAAGAAGTGGTGGATGCCTTCATCAAGCTGAAGGCGTTGGGGCTAACGCCTTCCGAGGAAGCACTGACCTCTTACGGCAATACTGCCACGGCGATGGGGAAATCCCTGAACCAGATGATTGAAGCCGTAGCGGATGCTGCGACGGGTGAATTTGAGCGCCTGAAGGAGTTCGGCATTAAAAGCCGCGCTCAGGGCGATCAGGTGACCTTCACCTTCCAAGGCGTCAGCACCACGGTGGGTAAAAACGCCAAGGAGATTGAAGGCTATCTGCGCTCTATCGGTGATGTGCAATTTGCCGGTGCCATGAAGGAACAGGCCGGAACGCTGAATGTGGCGCTCTCCAACATGGGCGATGCATTTTCAAAGCTGGTGAAAGCCATTGGCGATGCAGGCCTGACGGACATTCTGATTTTCATTGCCGATAAAATTAAATGGCTGGCGCAGCTGATTACCGATTCGATTGAACCCTTCCGGCTGGGCTTCAAGGCCTTCATCGCGGAGGTGATTAAATTCGGCAATCTATTTATCGCCGTGTTTGAGGGTGTGGGTGATGCGTTCAATGCGTTTGGCGATGCTATTTCCTCACGCTTCGAAGCGCTGGGGCAGGATTTGGCGAATTTCGTCAATAACCCGCTAGGCGGCATTTCCTTTGAGAATACCCGCGCCGCGCTGGAAACCGGCCTGCTCGATGCGATGGGAACCGCGTTTGATAAGGCGTTGGCCAGAGCGCAGGAATTCAACAGCGCCATTGATGCAGAGATTCAGGACGCCGCCGCGAAAATTGTGGAAGCCCGCGCTGCCAAAAATCAGTCGCTGGATGGATTGTTCGGCGAAACCGCTACCCCGGAAAAGGTGGAGGAAACTGCAAAAGCCGTCAAAGGGCTGAATAAGCTGCAACAGGAAGCAAAGCGCATCTTCGAGGCCACGCGCACGCCGCTGGAGCGATACAATGAAGAAATGGCGCAGCTGAACATGCTGCTGGAGAAAGGCTATATCAATCAGGACACGTTCGGGCGGGCGGTGGAACAGGCCGGGGAACGGCTGGGCAAAGCCAGCAAGAAAACCGGCGAAACCATCGAAGGCGAATTCTCCCGTATAGGCGAATCAATGGAAGGCACCATCGCCGATTCACTGGATGCTATCGGCGGGCGCTTTGATGGCTTCGGCGATTTCTTCAAGGGCTTCCTGTCCGATCTGAACCGCACTCTGCTGCAATATGCCCTGAAGGATTTAGGCATCTCCGGCAAGGGCGGCATCATCGACGGCCTGTTCAGTTCCATCGGCGGTATGTTCGGCGGTGGTAGCAGCGGTGGCGGTGGTGGATTCGGCGGGATGCTCTCCAGCATCGGCAATTTCTTCGGCGGGTTTTTCGCCGATGGCGGCAGGCTTCAGCCGGGAAAATTCGGGATTGTCGGTGAACGCGGTCCCGAACTGGCATTTGCCGGTAACACGCCGATGCACATTATGCCGGGTATGGGCATGACTCCGGCTCCCGTCATGGTGAATATGCACATTCAAACCCCGGACGTTCGCAGCTTCCGCCAAAGCCAAGGCCAGATTGCGGCAGACATGGCGCGTTCGATTGAACGGGCAAGGAGGAACTTATGAAGTAACGAAATGCTGTTTAGTGCGGTTGGCGAAGGCCACCAGCGAGAGCATCACCGGAACTTCCACCAGCACACCCACCACAGTTGCCAGCGCCGCGCCGGAATTCAGCCCGAACAGGCTGATGGCAACCGCGACTGCCAACTCGAAGAAATTAGAGGTGCCGATGAGTGCGGCTGGTGCTGCGATATTAAACGGCATACGCCAGCGATAAGCCCAAGCGTAGGCAATAAAAAAGATGCCGTAGCTTTGGATAATGAGTGGCACAGCGATGAGCGCAATGACCAGCGGCTTATCGAGAATGGTTTGTGCCTGAAAGCCGAATAGCAGCACCACAGTCGCCAGCAAGCCGATAATCGAGAGTGGCTTGATGCGTGCCGTGAACTGCTCGATACGCGCTGCCTCATGATTTTTATCCAGCCGTTTGCGGGTAACATACCCCGCCGCAAGCGGAATAAGCACATAGAGAATGGTAGAAAGGAGCAAGGTTTCCCATGGCACGACAATATCCGTCACACCCAACAGGAATGCAGCCAGCGGCGCGAAAGCGAAAATCATAATGATGTCGTTGATTGACACCTGCACTAGCGTGTAGTTCGCATCGCCGCGCACCATTTGGCTCCAGACGAATACCATTGCCGTGCAAGGTGCGACGCCGAGCAGGATCATTCCGGCGATATATTCCTTGGCGGTTTCGGGGGCTACAAGTCCTGCGAATACATGCTCGAAGAACAACACACCGAGCGCGGCCATGGTGAAGGGCTTCACCAGCCAGTTAATAACCAACGTAATGCACAGGCCTTTGGGTTTTCGGCCTACGTCCTTGATGGAGGCAAAATCAACATTCACCATCATCGGGTAAATCATCACCCAAATAAACACGGCTACGACCAGATTGACGCTGCCATATTCCATCGCGGCGATGGTCTGGAACATGGAAGGCGCAGCAACGCCAAGGCCAACACCGGCAGTGATGCATAGTGCGACCCATAAGGAAAGATAACGCTCAAAAAACCCAAGAGGAGATACGGATGTCATAGATTGCCAATTTCATTCAGTTTTTGTTGAAGCTCTGCTTTATCCATCTGTTCCAACGGCAGGCGAAGGAAGGCTTTGACGCGCAATTCTAACATAGAGAATATGCGGTCAAACTCAGCTTCGATTTCGGCGGGTGTTCCCTGATAATGTGCCGGATCAGGTACGCCCCAATGCGTTTTGATTGGTTTTCCGGGGAATATGGGGCAGATTTCGCCAGCTGCATTGTCGCAAACGGTAATCAGGATGTCGATGGGCTGATCTTTGAACTCATCCCATGACTTGCTGCGATAACCTTGGTCATTCACGCCGTGGCGCTTTAGCGTGGCAAGGCTCATCGGGTGGACACTACCCGTCGGGAAGCTACCGGCGCTGAATGCCAGAAGTTTATCTCTACCGTGATGATTGAGTAATCCCTCAGCCATCACACTGCGGCAGCTATTGCCAGTGCAGAGAACGAGAACTTTTAGCATCAGCAGCACCCGCTTTTAGGAGCGCAACCGGAAACTGCCTTGGCAGGCATTTGTTTGGCCGGAATACCGCAGGCATCCTGCGCCAGACATGCAGTTTGCTTGGGAGTAAGAATGAAATCTTTACCATCAAACTCAAGATCAAATTTACCAATCGTATCCTGCTGGTATTCCACCTCGATATTCAATTCTTCGGCATCGCCCAAGACTTTTTTGGAAAGATTGAGTATATGGAGGAACTTCTGTGGGGCGAGGCGATGGTCGTAATCACCAGCTTCCCAAAGCTGGAAATTGACGACGGTTTCCTTACGTTCCACGCCACCGCAGTCGATAAAATGTTTCGTGACCAACCCGACTTCGGTGACATGGAAATGTTGCGGCATATATGAGCCGTCGGGCAGCTTGAAATTAACGGCAGGTAACCCTGCGAGGGCTTGCTTTACATCTGAGAGTTTCATGATTTTATCCTTTTGGTTTTATTCTTCTTTGGTGGTTTGCAATCCGCGTCGCAGTCCTCTTCACGGATGCAGCAATTTTCTCGCAGATAGGCCAGCAGGTCTTCCATCGCATCGCAATTCGCGGCGTAAATGATCGAGCGGCCTTGCTTGCGCGATGTCACCAGCCCTGCATGGCTCAAATGCGAAAGATGAAACGACAGCGTGTTGTGCGGTATGTCGAGCTGATCGCTCAATGTCCCCGCAGCCGTGCCGCCCCGCCCATATTCGATAAGCAGCTTAAAGACTCGCAGGCGGGTTTCCTGCGAGAGCGCGGATAAAGCGATGATGGCGGTGTCAATGTTCATATGTCCATCATAATGGACGGATTTAATATGTCAATGGCTATAGACATATCATTAATAAAGGATTGAAAATATGAGCTTCGTAGAAATCCAATTCCCCAGCGACATCAGCTATGGCGCGACCGGCGGACCCACTTTCTTAACGGATGTGGTAGCCACCGTTTCCGGGCATGAGCAACGCAACAGCAAATGGAGCCAAGCGCGGGCGCGGTATAACGTCGCCTCTGGCGTGAAAACTGAAACGCAGTGGCAGGCGCTGATTGCCTTCTTCCGGGCGCGGCGTGGCAAGGCGGTGGGGTTTCGCTTCAAGGATTGGGGCGATTTTAAGGCCATTAACCAGCCCTTGCTCGCGCTGGAGGGTGAGGAATACCAGCTGGTGAAGCAATATGTCAGCGGCGCGGTGGTGTCGGAGCGGATCATCACCAAGCCGGTGGCCGGAACGGTGCAACTCTATGAGGACAGCATCCTGCAAGCCAGTGGCTGGAGCATCGACACCGCAACCGGCATCATCACTACGTCACTCACCGGCACGCTTACAGCGGATTTTGAATTCGATGTGCCGGTGCGCTTCGATACCGACGAGCTGGCGCTTTCGCTGGATAGCTTTGATGCGGGCAGCTGGAACAGCATTCCGCTGATTGAGGTGCGTGTATGAGAGTGATTTCCCCACAGTTAGAAGCACATTTTGGTAGCGGCCTGACCACGCTCGCAACTTGCTGGCGCCTCACGCGGCAGGACACGACCGAGCTTGGCTTTACCGATCATGACCGGGCGCTGGTGATTGATTCGCTGGAATATGATTCCATTGCCGGGTTCACGCCCACCACGGTGGAGAGCAAATCCAACATGAGCGTGGATAACCTTGATCTGGAAGGCCAGACATTCCCTTCCAAAATCACGGAATCCGATTTGCTGGCTGGGATGTATGACTATGCCGAAATTGACATCTTCATGGTGAATTATGAGGATTTGAGCCAAGGCAAGCTGGTGGTGAAGCGCGGGCGGCTGGGCGAAGTGGCGCTGAACGCGCAGATGTTTCATGCCGAAGTGCGCGGCCTCACGCAGCATTTAAGCCAGACCATCGGCGAGGTC
>CAZJFC010000089.1:0-5960 GCA_964545245.1 uncultured Rickettsiales bacterium | reverse complement strand
GGGCGGTTTTTAACTCGCCGTAAAGCGGTGATTCCGCATTCAGTACCAGCGAACCGGCAAGCACATTGCCCACGCCGGAGAAGAATTTGGTGAGCGAAGTAACCGCGATATCGGCATATTCCAGCACATTAACATTCGCCCAGCTTGCCAGCGTGTCATCCACCACCAGCGCCGCGCCATATTGGCGGCAGAGGCGGCTTACTTCGTCAAGCTCAACGCAGGTGAGCAGCGGGTTGAGCGGGAATTCGGTAAACACCGCTTTCGCCCCGTTCTTAAGCTCCGCTTCAAGCTTTGGCAGGTCGGCGGCAGATTTGTAGTTGATGAAAACCGCGCGGCCAAACTTCTCCTGAATTTTCAGCGTATCGACATAAGGAAAGCCAAGCTGCACTGTATTGCCTTCACCCGCAATTTCAAACGCTGCAAAAATCGCCGCCATGCCGGAAGGATAGAGGTAAACATCATCAGCCTTCGCGCCTGAAAGTGAGGAGAGCTTTGTCTTGATTTCCTCTTTTGCCACTGAATTCTGGACTTTGGACTCTGAACCCCCCAATACATCCTCCGCCTGCCGCGAGCTAACGATAAACCCGGCATGCATCCAGAATTCCTTGGCTTTTTTCTCTAACCCTGTGGGCAGGGTAACGGCAAAAATCCCGTGGCCGAAACCATTGACCTTGCCGGTCCCGCAAAAACCGACAGCCTGTTTTGCAACCTTTTCCGAGGGGAAAACAAGGCAGAATTCGTTATCTCCGGCAAATCTGCTTTCTGCCGCTGCGAAAAGCTTTTTCACCAGCGGGTGGTAAACAAAGCGCGGATAGCCGAGCTTCATGGCGTTCACCACGCGGGGCTGCGCTTCTTCATAACCCACGACATCCTCCCAATAAGGCAGGGAAACGGAAACGGCATGCGTGTCGTTCGGGATTGGCTCGCCCAGTGAGATAGTTTCCGGCGAAGGGGAATGTTCAAGTGTTGTGGACATTTTCTCTTATGCCATTTATACAGTACCCATGAGTCGCAAAACAATAAAATTATTCACGATGATGCTGGTTATGGTGCTTTCCGCCTGCGCCAGCAGCGATGATGACAAGGAAATTGTTGATGATACCCGCGCCCCTGAGGTGATTTATAACGAGGCGCAGGATTTTCTTGAGGACGGAAGCTACAAGAAGGCGGCGGAAACCTTCCTTGAGGTTGAGCGCCAGCACCCATATTCAAAATGGGCTTCACAGGCGCAGATCCAGGCAGCTTATTCATATTACAGGAACGAAAATTATGATGATGCGGTCAATACGCTTGAACGCTTCGTGCGCCTGAACCCCGGCAATGAGGATGTTCCCTATGCCTATTACCTGATCGCGCTTTCACATTATAACGAGATATCAGACGTTGGCCGCGACCAGGAAATGACGGTGAAGGCAAAACAGGCGTTAAAGGATGTCGTGGGGCGTTATCCCGGCACTGATTACGCGCGTGACGCGCAGTTCAAGCTTGACCTCGTGGAAGACCATCTCGGCGGCAAGGAAATGGAGGTGGGACGCTATTACCTGAAACGGCGCGATTATATCGGCGCGATTAACCGCTTCAAGCGCGTGGTTGACAATTACTCCACCACCGCGCAGGTGGAGGAGGCTTTATACCGTTTGGTTGAGTGTTACCTTGCGCTCGGCATTGTGCCTGAGGCTCAGAAATATGCCTCTGTCCTCGGCCACAACTACCCCGGCAGCCAGTGGTATAAAGACGCTTATGACCTGATTATGGAAGGCGCGCGCGACGAGTCAAACCGGAAAGGCGGACGCAGTTGGTATAAGGTCTGGTAAAGTATGCTGGTTCACTTGTTGTCATTTGGAATTTCAGAACTTCAGAATTTCTGAAAACTATAGCCATCAACCACCCCCCTTACATTCCCCCTCATAGAGGGGAAACTAAAAAGCCCTCTCCTATGAGGAGAGGGTGGGGTGAGGTGCGAGGGTGTCACTCCGCAATTACAAATCTTGAGAAAGGTTTATAATCGCGCTATAAGGCGATTATGCTGCGCGCGATAAACATCAAAAACATCGTATTGATTGAAGAGCTGGAACTTGATTTCGCGGCGGGCTTCACCGCACTTACCGGCGAAACCGGCGCGGGGAAATCTATCATCCTCACCGCCCTGGGGCTGGTTCTTGGCAAAAAGGCCGAGGGTTCGATAATCCGCTTCGGGCAGGATTCGGGCGAGGTTACGGCGGAATTCGATGTTCCAGAACAGGTGAAAAAACTCCTCGATGAAAATGGGATTGACTCGGACGGGTTAATAATCCGCCGCCGGATTGGCGCGGACGGCAAGTCGAAATCCTATGTGAATGACACTCCGGTGAGCCTGAAACTGCTGGCGGAAATCGGCGAAAGCCTTGTTGAGATACACGGCCAGCATGACCAGTCCACCCTTCTGGAGCCTGCTGTCCAGCGCGAAATCATTGATGGTTATGCAAGGCTGGGCAAGGAAATTTCTGCGCTGGGCGAAAAATTCCGCGAGTGGAAGAGCGGCGAAAAAGAACTGGAAGAGCGCCGCGCTAAGATTGCCAAGGCCAAACACGAGGAAGATTATTTGCGCCATATGCTGGGTGAGCTTTCAGAGCTGAATGCTCAGGAAAGCGAGGAAACCGAGCTTGCCGACCGCCGCCGCGCGATGATGGATTATGAGAAGCTGGCTGGCGTGATACGCAGCGCGCTGGAGGAACTCACCAGCGACAGAAGTGCGGAAGGGGCGATCCTCGGCGCGCAGAAAACCCTTACCCGCACCAATAACGAGATATTCACCGCGGCGATTGAGGCGCTGGAACGCGCTTCGGTGGAGCTTGGCAATGCGATCAGCGAAATTGAGCGCGTGCAGGGCGCGGCGGAATATGACCCTGTGCAGCTTGAGAATATCGAGGAGCGGCTATTCGCCATCCGCGAAATCGCACGGAAATATGATACAAGGCCGGAGCAGTTAAATGAACTCAAAGAGCAAACCGCCCAGAAACTCTCGCTTCTTGGCAAGGAAGAAGGTGATTTGCGTGAGCTGGAACAAAAAGTTGCGGCGGCTGAAAAAGAATACCGCGAGGCAGCGGGCGAGTTAAGCAAAAAACGTGTAGCTGCTGCCAGAAAACTTGAAAAAACTTTGCTTGCCGAGCTTAAGCCGCTGGCGATGCAAGGGACAAAGTTTGAGGTGAGTTTCGCCGAAGCCCCGCCTGCCGCGCATGGGGTGGATAAGGTTGAATTCCTTGCCTCCACCAATCCCGGCACGCCGCTGGCGAAACTGGCGGATATTGCCTCCGGCGGTGAGATCTCGCGCTTCATGCTGGCGCTGAAAGTGGTTCTGCTCGGCGCTTCTGCCGCCCCGACGATTATTTTTGACGAAATTGATACCGGAACCGGCGGTTCTGTCGCGGCGGCCATCGGCGAAAGGCTGGCAAGGCTGGGCAGGGAATTGCAGGTTTTCGTGGTGACGCACCTGCCGCAGGTGGCCTCGCAGGCGGCAAGCCACCTTAAAGTAACCAAAAAAACCGTGAAAGGGCGCAATATCACCAGCGTGGAAACGCTTTCCGCCAACGAGCGCAAGGAGGAGCTGGCGCGGATGCTGGCGGGCGCGGAAATCACCTCCGAGGCGCGGGCGGCGGCAGGAAGGCTGCTGGGCTAGGGCGGCTTTCGGCCATTGTTAGTTTAGGGTTTTCTTAACTTTGCGGTTTTAGTATAATCCGGCTATGGAACCAGCCGGACAGGATTTTGACCAAGAACACAGGAAATGGATCGCCTATAACCTGATGAACGGTTGCGGGCGTGATGAGCTTAAATCAATCCTTATCGGGAATGGCGTTCCGGAAGGGATTGCCGAAAGGGAAGTGCATGACGCCGAAACCAGCCCCTATGTGCGGGCGGGAATTGCCATAAAACATGACCTCAACAAACGCGAATCGCTGCTGACCACGCTTGATTACCAGCGCCGCCATGTCAAGAATTACCTCAAGGTTGAGAAAATTGACCTGCCGCCGTTCGAGCAGTTTTTGCAGGAATATTATTACGAAAACAAGGTAGGGCTGTTTAAGAACGGGATTAACCACTGGAAAGCGCTGGAATGGACAATGCCGGGGCTGGTTGAGAAAGTGGGTGCGGATACGGAGGTGAATGTGCAGTTCAACCGCGAATCCGACCCGAAATATGAGGAAGAAAGCCACAAACATCGCGCGAACATGCCGTTCGGCGAATTTATCGGGATGATTGAGAGCACCGAATCAAGCAATAATTTTTATATGACGGCGAATAACGAGGCATTTGCCAACAGCAGGCTTGCGCGGCTGGTGGAGGATACGGGCAATGTCGGTGACGGCTACCTGCACCCGAAAAAAATCGGCAAGCAGACGCATTTATGGATCGGCCCGAAAGGGACAGTGACCCCGCTGCACCACGATCTGACCAACAACCTGTTCATCCAGATTACGGGCAGGAAGGTATTCAGGATGATACCTTCGATGCAGGTGCAGTATATGTATAACCTTTCGCATGTTTACAGCAGTGTGGACATGCTCAACCCGGATTACGGGCAATTCCCGAATTTCCGTAACGTTACCCCGGTTGAGGTGGAAGTCGGGCCGGGGAATATACTTTTTATCCCGATCGGCTGGTGGCACCATGTGGTGAGCCTGAGCAAGAATATCAGCCTCAGCTTCACCAATTTCAACCTGCCGGACAATACTTTTTACGGATATCCTGAGGGCAACAGGTATTAGGCGGATATGGCAAAAACGGAAATCAAGGTTAATATCGACGCGGATTTGAAACGCAAGGCTTCAAAGGTTTTGCAGGAGCTTGGCGTTTCGGAGGCCGAGGCAATCCGCCGTTATTATGATTTTATCGCCGAAAACAGGAAGCTTCCGTTTGAAGCGGGGGAAACCGCAGCGAAAGCTAAGGCAAATAGCGGCGGCGCTTCAAGGCTGGATGAAAGCTGGCAGAAATGGGTCGGGGAAAACCTTGAACGCAAATGCGATCCGCGCGAGATTGCGGATATATTGCTTAATAATAATTTTTCCCTAACCGCAATCAGGCACGCGCTGGGCAGTCTTTACCCTTATGACGATGATGGCGGGGTTGAGGATGTTAACCATGAGGCGCTTAGCCGGATACTCATCACGCAGGTGGAAAAATCCGGCGCGGTGCAGGTGGATACTGGCGGCAAGGTGCAGCTTTACACGCTGGACGGCTTCATGACGCCTGAGGAATGCGACAGGCTGGTGGCGATCGTGGATTCAAGCCTGCGCCCTTCAACCGTGACCTATGACTCAGGTGATAAATATTTCCGCACCAGTTCAACTTCTGACCTGGTTCACATAAAAAATGATTTCATAACCGAAATTGACCAGCGCATCGCGGATGTCATCGGGATAAACCTTTCCTATTCCGAGGGGATTCAGGCGCAGAAATATCTTGTGGGGCAGGAATTCAAGGCGCATACGGATTATTTCCAGCCGGGGACGGAGGAATATAAAACCTATGCCGATACCATGGGCAACCGCACCTGGACCTTCATGGTTTACCTAAACGATACGCTGAAAGGCGGCGGGACCGGGTTTATTAACGTGAATAAGGTCTTTTACCCCAAAAAAGGCAGCGCGGTTATCTGGAACAACCTCAAGCCGAGCGGCCTGCCGAACCCGTTCACCCTGCATTCAGGCATGCCGGTGGAGGAAGGGGAGAAAATCGTTATCACCAAATGGTTCCGCGAGAAGGGTATAGGGAAGATGATCCCTGATGCATAAGCAAAACTTATCGATTTTCGGATATTGATAGGTTTTATATATCAATATTATCATATATACCATCGTCATAAGTAAAGGCTCCCCTATAGTCATCCCGGCGCAGGCCGGGATCCAACCTTAATTCCATCGCCATGGATCCCCTAGATTCACGAATCAAGTGCAACACCTATTATATTTGGTGTTGCGATGGTC
>CAZJFC010000088.1:0-6064 GCA_964545245.1 uncultured Rickettsiales bacterium | reverse complement strand
CGGGAGGCGGCAATATATGTCCAATGCCTCGCGGCTAAAAATTGCTGCGATCGTCCAGTTACGATTTTTGAACTCCCGGCTGCCAAAGGATTGGCGGCCTTTTGTTTGTAACCTGGGAGTAAGAAATGGAACTTCAGAATTTCGGAATTTCAGAACATCGGATTATAATCAACCGTCATCGCGGGCGCAGCGCGGCGATCCAGTCTGGATTGCTTCGGCCAAAGCCTCGCAATGACAACTACCACGTAACCATGCAACCACGTAACCATAAACATGGCTTCTCATTAATCGAACTCTCAATCGTCTTCGTAGTGATAGGCATCCTGATGACCGGTGCTCTCACTTTTGTGAGCGGTTACACCAAAGGACATCAGATCAAGGAAACCAGGATGAAGCTGCAAGCTATTGAGCAGGCGCTCATAGTACATGTACGTAAATACGGCCATATCCCATGCCCGGCAAGCAGGACTACCCAGAGGGGAACTGCTTCTTTCGGGGTTTCCCCAACGCTATGCAACACCGCCCCACCGGGCGGGACAGTTGATGTGAACTCAGGTAAAGTAAGGATAGGAATGGTTCCGGTGAAAAGGTTAGGCCTGCCGGAAGAACATGCCTTCGATGGGTGGGGGAATAGGATTACTTACGTAGCCATCAGGGATTTAGCGGTGGATAAGGATACTTATAACGCTTATACAACAACCGATACTAACGGTGTTATCATCATACAGGACGGTAATGGCAACCAACTTTACCCAGTGGACGATAAGAACATAAATGCTTACGCCCTTATTAGCCACGGCAGTGATGGCAAAGGCTCATTCAACCGCACCGGGCAGAATGTCGTCGCCTGCGGCACGGCAACGAAAGATTCGGAGAATTGTGATGCTGATTCATTATTTTTTGATATGCCGATCAATGACGGTGATACGCCTGCAAGCTATTTCAACGATTACATAAGATGGAAACCTGTTACCTCCCTCAACATGGACGCTAACTCCACCAACATTTCCACCGCCACCGGCCTGCCCGATTGCGCTGCCGGCGAAACCCTCATCTCCAACGGTGCCGGAGCTTATGCCTGCGGCTTGCCCGAAAGTAGTGGCGGAGGCAGTGACGGAAATGGTTTTGAGGGAGTGAAACTGGCAGAGTTCAAGCAGACAAAAGGCTGTGTGGTCAATATGGCGGGAACGAGTTGTAATTGCACCCCTTCAGGAGACCCCAATATTATTGAGAACTGGGATTGTATGTACTGGACTTCTCCTGCCCCGGCTTTGTTAGCTCCGGGCAATTATATGGGTCTGGGTACAACACAGGAACGTTATGACCTATCTTTATATCCCGGAGCGAAATACATTATTCTTGATGCTTATTGTACCGCCTATATAGCAACAGGCATTGCCAATTACACATCGGCTGGCGCTGCCATGGGAATAGCATTCTATGATGAAGACCAAAACCTTATAGATATCAATACAAGGCCTGGTGATCCGTTGGACAACATGTATTTACTCTATACCGCCGGAAGCGATGGGATGGCACCTGGTATACGCCCCATTATCCCAAAATCACTCCAATCCAACCCTACCCTTACATGGCCATCATATACTGGCGACTTACTTGGTGTCCTGCCTTTACCCGAGGAGAGATTAAACGATCAGTTGTTTTTATGCGCGGCAGGCGTAAAGAATCATTCCAGCGGACCTATGGGACGTCAAACCTCAACCAATGCAATCGGCGGCAATATAAATTTCATTCCGATACCTTCAGACGCCAGATGGATTCTAACCAGACATCTATATTACGGTATTGCAACATCTTCTGCCTCAAGTGAGCTAGTTAAAGCTCGTAGCTGGTCAAAGCTGGCTATTTACAAATAACCTACCGCTCCCCATGCTCCGCGAGCGAACGGATTATCCCGCGCAATGTCCGCACCTCCTGCGGCAGTAGCTCCGCGCGTTCGAGCATGTTGCGGATGTTTATCATCATGCCCGGCTGTTTTTCGGGGGTGGAGAAAAAATTTCGTTTTTCCAGCTCATCCTCAAGGTGTTTATACAAACCTTCAAGCTCAGCCTTGGTGGCCAAGGGAACTTCGGAATTTCGGAGATTCGGAACTTCGGAAATTCCGGATTTGCGGAGTTCATAACAAATCACCGCCACACTCTGCGCGAGGTTGAGGCTGCTGAATTCCGGGTTCACGGGAATTTCGACTATCTTGTTGCACAGTGAAATTTCATAATTGCCTAGCCCCGTGCGCTCCGGCCCGAAAACGATTCCGGTTTTAGGCGATAACTCAATCTGGCCGGGGGTTATGACGGTTTTATCCATATCGCGGTTGCGGGCGGTGGTGGCGTATAGAATCTCCAAATCCGCGATCGCGCTTTCAAAATTTTCAAATATGGTAACGTTGATCTTTTCAACCGCGCCGGAGGACATATCCACCGCTTTCCGGTTCGGCCATCCGTCACGCGGGGCAACCAGCCGCAAACCGGTGAAACCGAAATTCAGCATCACCCGCGCTGCCGCGCCGATATTCTCACCCATCTGCGGGTTTACTAAAATTATGCTTGTCATTGGCGCAGTTTAAGCCGCTTCAGGATTTATTCCAAATGATACTTCATCAAGAATCTTCGGCACAGGGGAAATTTCACGCTCATTTATCTTCACTCCCCTTTCGCGGCAGATATTCACAATCTCATCGCATATCATACCAAGCACTTCCGCGGTTGCGCCGCAATTCAGCCTGATGCAATTCTCATCACCGAAATTTTTGCCGTTGGAAACCAGGATATCCCGCTTGGCCAGTTCCGCAATCAATTCCTGCGCCGGGATAACCCCCGAAAAATCCGCCCAGTAATAAAACGTGGCGGGCGGAACTTGCGATTTGAAACCTTCAATCTGTGAAAGTTTTTCATGCACATAATTCAGGCGGCGGTCATATATCGCGTTGACTTCCTCATGATAAGCAGGACGCAAACGCGGCGTAAATGAAAGCGCGCTTATAACCACAAGTTGCGCGATATTGTTGAGCGGGCCGTGCATCGGGTCCTTGCCTTCCTGGATCGCACCCATAACCTCCGCATCGCCAATTGCCCATCCCGCGCGGATGGCCGGATACGCGAATGACTTCGCAAGGCAATCCACCTCAAAAACCCGTTTCCTTTGCTGCGGGTTCGCCAGCGTCATGATGCTTGCCGGTTTGGCAATTCCCTTACGCAAAATCTGGTCATACACCGCATCATTTATGATGTTAAGCTGCGGGTTCTCATCAAGGATTTTCAATAAGCCCTGCAAAAATGCAGCAGAATAAATTTCACCTGTCGGGTTATTGGGGTTGGTGAGCGGCAGGATAATCGTATCCGGTTTTATCGCCTTCCTGATTGCTTCCAGCCTTTCCCCGTCACTGGCGGAGAGCGGAACAGTAACAGAATCAACCTTATATCCCAGCCCCTTGAACTGCGCATTATAAAGGCTGTATCCGGGCTTTATAAGCAACGCACGCGGGTGGAACACCCCGCGGTCACGGCACTGGTTCATCAGGTAAACCGCAATCACCGAAGCGGCAGACCTTGCGCCATCCGCCATCAAAACCTGCCCCGGCTCAATATGAAGCTGCGGGAAGCTTGCCTGCCCGCTTTGCGGCGGCGGGAAAATATTGTCATTATAATAATCCGCTACTGCCTTCAGAACTTGCGGCAAACCCTGCCGGTCAATCGCGTAATCATAAATCATCAATTGCATAACCTCGCCCGGCATCCTGCCCGGAAGTATATGGTTTGGTATCATCCTGATATCCGGCTGGCCGACCCTGTTGTCGATTTTTTTACGCCCACTCATTTTAAATTCGCCTAGTTTATAATTTTTGCGTCCGGCGCAATGATGGAATCGATATAACGCCCCTGAAAGAGCGAAACCCCCACCGCCTGCCCGTAATAGATCGCGTCCTTGTTATCGCAACGCGCGAGGATGACGCGGGACTTGCCGCAACGGTCGATCGCTTCGGCGAGTTGCTGGTTTTCCTTGCGCCTTGCGTCAAATTTAATATCGGCATTCCAGAAGATCTTTGCAAGGTCAAAACCGAGGGAATTCCTGTCCACCTGAATGATGCTCAGGTTGGTCAGCCCGTCAAGGCAGACGCGGTAGCCCATTTCGTGGAGCATTTCCTTTGCGGCCACAAACGCCTGCATATCGCTGAACACATCGGAGAGCTGGATCTCGATAATCATGTTACGGCGGATTTTTTCACCGATATTCCTGCTGAACTCGGCAAAATATTTTGAAAGCACGGTAGATACGTTAATGTTCATGCTGATGGCGGATTTTAAATTCCGGTGCTGGGTTTTGGCTATGTATTCCAGCATTTTGCGGTCAAGGATATTGGTGAGGTATTTGAACAGCGAACGCTCGCTGCCGAAATCCACCGCCACGCGCAAAAGCTGGTTGAGCGCCCCCATATTGATATAGGTTTCATCATAGATGGTTTTAAACCCCTCCGCTTTCAGCACGCATACCGGCTGGCTACGCACCGCGCTGGTGATGTTGGTTTTGTTGAGTTCCGTCTCAAGGCTGACCAGCCGCGCCGGGGTAAGCTCCGTGTCGTCGGCCATAACCGGGCGTAACGCCGCCTTGCTGTTCATATGCGTCACTTTCTCACGCAATGCGGAAAACACATTATCCCACTCGAAACGCAGTTCATATAAACGGCAGAAATCTTCGTTCTCCTTGCCATCGGCGTAATAGGCCAGCGGGTCGTCAAGATAAAGGTAACGGAGCTGGAAAATGGTTTTGGTGATAAGGTTAAGCGGCGTGTTATTGCACAAAATCACAAGGTCGTTATCGCTGCATATTGAAATATAACCATCGGCAAGGCTTAAGATATCATTGATGATATTGATGGAGATCCTCAGCTTTGACTCGTTCTTATTATGCTCCAATAATTCGGAAAAGTTGAAATACGCGGCGTAATACCCCGCCGGGTCGTCCTTGATGCCGGCGAGCACGTCGAGCAGTTTTTTTTCCGAGCCTTTTTTGAGATCAATAAGCATAGCTGGTTATCCGGATATGCCCGTATTTTCGGCGGAAATGGTTAATAATTTAATAATTAACTGTATTAAAATTAATGCGGGTAGGCGCAGCCGACGAAGCGCTCCCGCTGGCCGCCCGCAACGACAAACGCTTATTTCGTTAATTTTTCATTGCGGAAGGCAAGGAAGTTCATTTATATGAGAAAAAATGGACTTATGAGAGGAATACATGGCAGGACATTCGCATTTCGCAAACATAGCAAGAAAGAAGGATAAGGCCGATAAAGCCCGCGCAAAAATTTTCACCAAGCTCGCGCGGGAGATAATCGTCGCGGCAAAGTCGGGAATGCCGGACCCGGACGCTAACCCACGGCTGCGTGCGGCAATTACCGCAGCACGCGCCCAGAACATGACCAATGACCGCATCAAAAGCGCCATCGCGCAGGCAAGCGGGGCGAATAAGGGCGAAGATTACGCGGAGATCCGCTACGAAGGTTATGGCGTCGGCGGCGTCGCCGTGATTGTCGAGGCGCTTACCGACAACCGCAACCGCACCGCGTCCGATGTCCGCTCCACCTTCACCAAATATGGCGGCAACCTTGGCGAGACCAACTCAGTTGCCTTCAATTTCGAGAAAGTCGGGCTGATCGAATACCCCTCCTCCAAAGCCTCGCCCGATGAAATGCTGGAAGCGGTGATTGAAGCCGGCGCGGATGATTGCGAATCCGGCGAGGAAATCCATTCAATTTATTGCAAGCCGGAAGCGCTTAACGAAGTGCGCGACGCGCTGGCGAAAAAATTCGGTGACGCGGAAACCGCCCGTTTTAGCTGGAAACCTACCAACACCATTGCCACTTCCGGCGATGACGCGATGAAGCTGTTCAAGCTCATTGAGGCGCTTGAAGATTTTGACGATGTGCAGTTCGTCGTCACCAATGCCGATGTCGATGAAGAAACGCTGCAAAAACTGGCTTCTTAAGTAAGGTCATTAGGAAGTTAAGTAGCAATTATCCCCTTTACATAAGGATAATAGTCATCCCGGC
>CAZJFC010000087.1:5879-6129 GCA_964545245.1 uncultured Rickettsiales bacterium | reverse complement strand
GGTGCTGGGAACCCACGTGACGCAGAAAGGCTCGCTGGTCGCCGAAGACCGCCTGCGCTTCGATTTCAGCCACCAGAAGGCGGTGAGCGCCGGGGAAATCACGAAAGTTGAAGAACTCATCAACCACCGCATCCGCGAGAATTATGATGTCGGCACCAAACTGATGACCCCTGACGATGCGATAAAGGCGGGCGCAATGGCGCTGTTCGGCGAAAAATACGGCGATGAAGTGCGTGTCGTTGATATGGGC
>CAZJFC010000087.1:0-5869 GCA_964545245.1 uncultured Rickettsiales bacterium | reverse complement strand
TCGCCGCACCGGCGATATCGGCCTGTTCAAAATTGTTTCCGAATCCGCGATTGCGGCGGGCGTGCGCCGTATCGAGGCGTTAACCGGCGATGCCGCGGTCAGGCACGTCCAGAACGAGGAAAAATTGCTTGCTGACGTTGCAGGCGCTTTGAAAGTTTCTCCCGCGCAGTTGATTGAGCGGATTGAAACCATCCAGAACGAGCGCAAAAAACTCGAAAAAGAAATTGCCGAGCTTAAGCGCAAATCCGCCGGAGATTCATTCGATGAGGAAAACCTCGGCGCAATAACCTTTATCAGCAAAACCTTCGATGGCCTCGGCGCAAACGATGTGCGCGGCATTGCCGAGGATTTACGCCAAGCCCGCAAAAACTCGGTTATCCTGTTCTTTGGCGTTGATGGCGGCAAGGTTTCGATCGTTTCCGCTGTAACGGACGATATCAAGGACAAGTTCCAGGCTCCTGCGCTGGCGAAAGCCGCTTCCGAGGCAACAGGCGGCAAAGGCGGCGGCGGCAGGCCGGAACTGGCTCAGGCCGGTGGTGTTGATGCCGGAAAAATCGCCGATGCGTTAAATGCCGCAAAAAATATCTTGCAATAGCTGGCGGGATTAATTAAAAAGCCTTAATGAAGGCAGGTTATACAGTTCCGTTATTAATTGCGGCAATAAGTGAATTGCTTACTGTTTTTCTCACATCCGTGCGCGAAGTGCAGAACAAGTATGATGAAAGCCTGAAGGGTATCGCTATCCCATATACCAGTAAAAAGGCTCCGATTCAGGAAGTTTCGCGCCACCTTTCCCTGATTGCGCGTGATTGTGATGGGGTAGATATCCGGGTAATATGCGACAGCCACAATCGGCAGATAAAAATATTTCCCAGTAATTCCAATAGCTTCTATACTTTTCTTGAAGCAGTACACGAAGAAGTGGAAGAAGAACGGAAGCTAGCAGGACTTGTGAAACTTTCAGATGAGCCGGGTTTAACAAAAACCGGTTTGGGTTACGGTCTTAACTAGATTTCCGGCACAACTCCGCAAGTGATTTTATAAACAGCGGATGGGTTCCCAAAGCCGGTATCCTGATATAATTTTTCACTCTAAGTTCATCGGCCAGTTCTTTGAATTGTATATCTAATTCAACCAACGTTTCTGAATGTTCAGAAACAAATGCAATTGGCGTGAGAATTATGTCCTTCCCATCCTTCGCGGTGCGGGAGATTTCATCTTCAGTGCTAGGGCCGATCCATTCCAGCGGACCAACCTTGCTCTGGTAGCACACCACCCAATCCTTGAGGCCAAGCTTCCCGGCAACCGCGGCGGAGGTTTCCTCCACCTGTTTCTGGTATGGGTCGCCTGCGTCGATCACCTTTTTTGGCAGCCCGTGCGCGGAGAACAGGACGCGTGCGCCGGGATATTTCTCTACCGCATCTTTCAGCAAATCAACATGGGCGGCAATGAAGTTTTCCTCGGCCGGATAGCTGTGGACAGTAACAATTTCCGGCTTGTGCGTATGCTCCCCGGCGCAACATGAAGCTTGCCCTTCCGCGCCAAAGCTCTTAAGGAAATCCTTCACCGAAGAACCCGTAGTAGTGCTGGAATATTGCGGATAAAGCGGCAGGAGGATGATTTTATCCGGCGCGTATTCCTTCACTTTCGCGGCGACTTCGCGGCTCATCGGATGCCAGTACCTCATGCACACAAAAACCTTATAACCTTCGCCAAGCCCGGTTTCCAAGGCTTTCGCCTGCGCCTCGGTAAGCCCAACGATTGGCGACTTCCCGCCGATCTGCGCATAAATCCCCTGCGCTTTTTTATTGCGCCGCGAGGAAATGAACTTCGCGAGCAGAAAGCGGATTGGCTGCGGCGCACCGATGATGGCCTTGTCGTTGAACAGGTTGAACAGGAACGGCTTCACGGATTCAGGCGAGTCCGGGCCGCCAAGGTTGAACAGGATAACAGCGGTTTTCATTATATTTTCGTAACGGTGAAAGGGTTGACAGGGGTAACAAGCAGGTTCATGGCCATTTTGGCCGAAAGGGCAAGGATCATCACGGCGAGCAGCCCGCGCATGTTTTCCGCGGGGAGTTTGTAGCTTACCCGCGTGCCATATTGCGCGCCGACGACCGAGCCGACAAGCAGCAGCACCGCCAGCACCACATCAACGGTCTGCGAGTAATAGGCGTGGAAGAAACTGGTTGCGGCGGTGATGGTTATCATCTGGTAGAGCGAGGTTCCGATAACCAGCGAGCTTGGCATGCGGAGGATGTAGATCATCGCCGGGATGATGAGGAAGCCGCCGCCGATGCCGAGCAACGCAACAAGAATGCCGCTGAAAAACCCGATACCGATAGGCAAAATGCCGCTGAGCGTCATGTCGGAATGCGGGAAGTCGACCTTCCACGGGAAATTATCCTGCCATTTGCGTTCTTTCTTCTGGCGCGGCGGCACGCCAAGCGAGCGGCGCAATATGGAGCTGATCGATTCATAAGCCATCAACGCCCCGATCCCGCCGAGGAACACCACATAAAACCCGGAAATTATAACGTCAATCTGCCCGGCGTTCTTGAGCGAGGAGAAAACTTTTGTGCCAAGCATGGAGCCAAGGAACCCGCCGATAAGCAGGAAATTACCCATTTTGAAATCGACATTCTTGCGGCGGTTATGTGCGGTGAAGCCGGAAACCGACGAGGCGATGATCTGGTTTGCCGAGGTTGCCACGGCCACAGCGGGAGGGATCCCCATGAACATCAGCATCGGGGTCATGATGAACCCGCCGCCGATACCGAACATCCCGGCGAGGAAGCCAGCGCCGAGGCCGAGCGCGAGGATGCTGAAAATATCAACCGGCAGTTCCGCAATGGGCAGGTATATCTGCATAATCCAACCTTACGGCTAAGTTATATCACCTTCTTAAATCTTCCGCCAGCGCCAGCCTTGCGCTGCCGTTATTGAGCCTTGCGCGGTAAACCTGCACCGATTCAGCCACACGCTGGACATAATTCCGCGTTTCCATGAACGGGATGGACTCCATCCAGTCGATCGTTTCCTCAAGGTTCATGCGGCGCGGGTCGCCGAAGCGCTTCAGCCAGTTGCTCACATTGCCGATTCCTGCGTTATATGAGGCGATGGCGAGTATGTATGAACCGTTGAAATCATTCACGCGCTTGGCGATGTAATAGCTGCCGAGCATCATGTTATAATCCTTGTCGTAAAGCATTTCCGGGCTATAGCGCACGTTCATCATTTTGGCTACGTTCTGCGCGGTTCCGGGCATGAGTTGCATCATGCCGGTTGCGCCCACCGGGCTTTTGGCGAAGCGGTTGAGCATGCTTTCCTGCCGGATGATCGCCATCATCAACGCTTTTTCCGGCGCCGGCGGGGTGTAAGAGAGGATAGGAAAATTGGCATGGGGGATATGGACACCAAGCTCGGCGGCCTTTTTCCCCGCCATCACCGCCCACTCATAATTGGTGGTTTGCTGGGCGAGCAGCACGATAAGCAGGTAATCCGAAACCGTACGTTCCATTTCCGACATGTAGGTGATAAGGAACAGCCTCGCATTACTGCCATCGCCAAGGTCATCAAGGATTTTCGCGGCGCGGATGCGTTCATCGGTGAGGAAGTTCTTCGCGTCAAGATAATCCGGCGGCGGGTAATCCGGCAGTTTCAGCACATGGTTCTTGTTGAGTTTCAGCGTGGCAAGCTGGCCGTAAAACCACGTATAATGCCGCGCGGATTCCTTATACCACGTGTTTGCCTTGCTGCTGTTCCCGGCGGCTTCATGCGCTCGCCCCGCCCAATACGCGGCGCGGCTTTTGCTTACCGGCAGCTTGACGTCGGCGAACATCTGCTCGAAATAGAAGATGGCTTCTTTCGGTTTTTTCAGGTGGCGCAAATTTATCCAGCCGGAGAGCCAGAGCGCGTCGGCGCGGCTTTCCCCGGTGAGGTTTTTATAGCGCCCGCGGATGGTTTCATAGGCGCGGGTTTTCTGCCCGGCTTCGAGGTAATCCCTCGCTTTTGAGGCATAGGAACGCCATTCCGAGCTTCTTTTGTCGGTGGGGATGGAGATGCCGAGCCTTCTCCTGAAAGTGTCGCGCAATGGCCAGTTCTGGTTGCTGTCGAGGAAGGCCATGATGTCCTGCGAACTGGTGGTGCGGGCTTCCTTGAACTCCCTCCACAGGATGATCTTATAGATGATTTTATCCCGCGCCTCACTGGCGATTTTCCTTGCTTCGGCGTAGTTGCCGCGTGATGAGGCTTCCGCCGCGCGTTTTGCTATCTGCCTGTCGGAGCCGGAAAGGCCGAGGCCGGAGAAATCAAGCGCCGAGGCGGTGGCGGTGAGGGTAAAAAAGACCGCTATTACCAGTACAGATTTGGCCAGTGCGAATTTTATGATTGGTTGCTTGGACATTATTTTCGGTATTTCACAAGGTTGTAGATAATTATCGCGGTAATGGAAAGCGTAATTATGTTGAACAGGATTATCGGCCTGCTGTTTATGGCAAGGCCGTAGGCGAACCAGATTGAGACGCCGGCAGAGAAAATGATATATGTGCTGAGGGATACTCCTGCGGTTTGTTTTTCGCGGATTATCTTGATTGCCTGCGGAACGAAACAGAGCGTTGTCAGCGTCCCGGCAATATAGCCCAGTATGTCTTCCATAAGCATGAAGACAGATACCAGATAACTAGGCTAAAGCCAGCACTTTTTTGACCAGCGATTCGATGCCTTCGCCGATTTTTGCAAGCTTGTCGTCGCGCATATAGGCGGAGGTGGAAACGATTTTTTCTTCCTCATCGATGCAGATTTCATTGGTGGCGCAGTTGAGGTGCTTGCCGCCGAGTTTCTGGATAACCTCGGCAGTGCCTTTGTCTTCCCCTATGGTGACGGTTCCCTTGGTGAGTGCGGCAACCAGCACGGCAGGGGCGATGCAGATCGCGCCGATCGGTTTTCCGGCTTCGTTGAAGGCCTTTAGCCCTTTCTCATAAGCGGGCAGGGCTTTTGCCTCCGCGCCTTTCAGCGCAAGGTCGGAAAGGTTTTTCGCCACGCCATAACCGCCGGGGAGCACAACCGCGTCAAACTCATCCGCGTTAAGTTCGTTAAGGCTGCGGATTTTCCCGCGCGCTATCCGCGCCGCTTCTTGCAGCACGTTGCGTTCTTCATTGACAGCCTCGCCGGTGAGGTGGTTGACGACGTCATGCTGTTTGATGTCAGGGGCGAAGCACTGGGTTTCCGCGCCGTGTTTATCAAGGAAATAAAGCGCAAGGACGGCTTCGCGGATTTCCGCCCCGTCCAGATGGCCGCAGCCTGCAAGGATTACTGCTACTTTTTTGCTCATGGTTGAACCTTTATAATGTTGTTTTTAAATGGTTTTTTATGAATGTTTTGTGTGTGGGGATGGAAGTTTACCAGGGAATAAAAAAAGGAGATAACAATATCTCCCTCGGAACCCACCTCTCTCATCTTACAATTACCATAATACCACACAACCCCCGGTTTTGTCAAGTTTTTGGGGTCATTTATAACTGATATAATTCAGATGGTTACAAGGTATTTTGAAAATAGTTCGCAATTTGTTGCTCTTTTGCAACATAAAATTAGTCGGTAGTCAGTAGTCTGTGGCCGGTAGCCAATAGGGGGCATATCCGCTCCCTCCATCGTCATCCCCGGCTTGACCGGGGAGGTGGCCCCCAAACCAGACCCCCGCTCGGAGGCGGGGCTGACGGGAGAAGGGTGGGGGATAATTACTGAAACTGACAACTGAAACTAGAAACTAAAAAACTAATCCCCACTACCTCTCCCCCGCTCCATAATCACGCAAACAATCTCTTTTAGGAAATAAAACGGCGCAATGACCGCCGCTATCAGCCCAACT
>CAZJFC010000086.1:0-6129 GCA_964545245.1 uncultured Rickettsiales bacterium | reverse complement strand
CACCTCCCCCATCCCCTCCTGATAGGAGGGGAGAAGAAGATATTTCCCTCCTGATAGGAGGGTGACACTGCTCCCTCTCCTGTGAGGAGAGGGCAGGGGTGAGGTGTTTTCTGTATCCAGTCCGGATTACCGTGGCCGCTCACGCTCCCTCGCAATGATGTTTCTGAAAAATAGATAATTCCCGTTCCCTATAACCTGACCCCTAAAACCTAATCCCTACCCCAAGGGGTTCTCTCCCATCCTACAATTACCATATTACCACACAACCTGTGGTTTTGTCAAGTTTTGGGGGTACGAAATATCCTATATGATTCAAACCCTTGCAGGGCATTCTGAAATAAAACATGTTTTGTTGCAGTTTTGCAACAACTTTTAATTGATATTTCGGGATTAATCCCCCTATACGCGGATGGCTGTAAATTTATTTTACAACCAGCACGTTACCATCAAGCGCGGTGATGATGACCTCGCGGTCTTTGGGCATGACGTCGACCGCGCCATCCTCAAGCCTTGCTTTCATGGTGGTGCCGCTCCATTTTGCCTTGCCGATCTGGCCGGGGGCGAGGTTCTCGGTCAGGGTCGCGCTTTGGCCGATAACGTCGGAATACTGGCCGTAATGCTTGTTTTTACGCGCGTTGGTGAACGGGTTCCACAGCACAACCGCAAGGATGACGGTGAGGGAAAGCGCCGCAATCCATTGATATAGAACGGAATCCAGCACGCCGACCCCGACCAGCAGCCCCACGATAAGCGCGGCGAACCCGGCGAAAATGAACCCGACTGCCGGAATCAGGGTGAATTCAAGTACGATCAGCGTTACACCGGCTGCAAGCCACAGTATTTCATTTGATAATTCCATTTCCTTACCCTTTTATAGTTTATCTTTTTATACCATCCATTATGTGGTATTTCACCTGTGTTTTGCAAGCAAAACCGGATATAGCCCCCAAAAATCAGGCGATTAATTGCGCCGGTTGTAAACCGGTTCTGGGAAGCTCGGTGGCGCCTATCGCCTTCGGTTCTCCCGGCGGCGAAAGATTGGGCACCGGCGCCGGGATGTCACGCACGGCAGGTTCCACCGCAGGAATTTCCGGGGCTTCAAGGTTTCTTTCAAGCCATTGGTTATATAGTGCTTTTGGGGATTTCGCGCGTTCTTCCAACTCGTCGGTCTTTTTCAGTTGCTCTTTGAGCCGCTCATAATCATCCAGTTTTGTGAATATATGCGAAAGGCTGCCGTTGGGCCTGATGCTGGTGAAAACCTCCCCGCCCAGGATGGTTTCAAAAGTGCCGGAAGGCTGGGCTGAGAGCAGGTAGATCTCCTGTGGCCGCGCTGTCGGTTCGATGCGGTTGCCGGTTTCGGCTGAGATTACGGTAACATGGTTCTGGCAGCCCATTGCATATGCCTTGCTTCCCGCCGCATCCATCATGGCCGCCATGCATGGCGCCATATGGCGGCAGACATCGCCCATTATGGCTTTGCCGCTTCCGTCCTTGCCGAAATCGGCTGAATTTTCGGTTTCCCGGTTTTTTAACTGCTCATATCTTGCTTTTTTTTCTTCCGGCAGTGAATAAATATAATCAAATAAAGTTATCCCATCCTTGAAGTCAGGAAGGCTGTCAAACTCCTCTTTTGTTACTATTCCTGCGTGCCGTAAACTGATTTTTATATCAATATTGAATATTTCCATGAATAAGTTTTCCCTTATATCGGTCGGAAGTTTCTCTATCCTTTCCAGCAACTCGGCCTGTTTTAGGGTTTTAAATTCGTTTTCTGCCACGAGGCCATATTTCAGGAAGGCATCTTTATGCAGCTCGTTCTGTAAAGCTGAAATTTCCGTGGTTTCCCTGTCATACTCGCCGCGGACAAAAAGCATTTGCTCATGCATGATCTCGGCAAGGTTCTTTTCCCGCAACTGGTTCGACTTCGCGTCGATGACCACTTGCGCCTTGGCTTTAAGGAACGCGTTGCGTTTTGCCGCATCGGCCTCATCCCCGTCCTTGCCTTCAAGCTTCGGCAGGAGCGAAAGGTTTTTCTGGCTGATCGCCTCGCCCACTGCCGTGGCGAACCCGATCAGTTCATAAAAGCGTTTATCGCCCGCGAAATCAAGCTCGGCCTTGCCGTCATTAAGGAATATATCAGAAAGCCCGGTTTCCCTTATGCTCTTGCCGCTTTGTAACCCGTATCTGGTTTTGGGGATTGCGATTTTGTCTGGATATTCATTACTCATTGCGATACCTTAACATGGCATTATTTCAATTAAATTACATTAATGAAGAAAAAAGCTTTCAGGAAAATCCTTAAAAGCCCGGTGGTTGTTTCGCTGCTGGCGGTGCTGGTTTCGGCCTATATCCGCCTTATGCGCGTCACCAACCGCTGGAAAATCCTCAATAAAGAGGTGGCGGAAAGGGCGAAGAAGGAATGGAAAGGCTCTGTAGTAGTGGTTTTCTGGCACGGACGGCTGATGATGAACCCGGTTTTTGTACCAAGGGGAATCAAAATGAACATACTCGCCTCGCGCAGCCGGGACGGGGAGCTGATCGCCAGGGTGCAGGAAAATTTCGGTTTCAAGACCATCCGCGGTTCGTCGGCGATGGCGGGTAAGACCGGCAAGGGCGGGACGGATGCCGTCCGCGGCCTGCTGAAGGTCAGGGAAAAAGGCGAAACTGTGGCGCTGGTTCCCGACGGTCCGCGCGGCCCGGCAAGGAAAGTTAGCCCCAACGCGCTCAAAATACTCAAAAAGCTGGAAATGCCCATTATTCCTGTTACATTCTCCTGCACAAAATACAGGGAAGCCAATAGCTGGGACAAATTCCGGGTGGTTCTGCCATTCGGTAAAGGGGTTTTCGTATACGGAACCCCGATACTGCCGGGAAATGTTGACCAGCTTGAGGCGGAACTGAACAGAATAACCGACGAGGCCGATTTTGTGGCTAAAACTATATAGGCTGGCATGGAAGCTGGGTTCGCCGATTGCGGATATCTACTTCTGGCGCCGTAAGAAGCAGGGCAAGGAGGACATCAACCGGTTTGATGAGCGCCTTGGCGTGCCTTCGCTCGCGCGGCCTAATTCCAAGCTGGTCTGGGTACATGCGGCGAGCGTGGGCGAGGCGGTTTCCGTTCTCCCGCTGATTGAGGACATGCTAAGCGGCAATGCGTGGATCCATATCATGGTCACTACCGGGACGGTGACTTCCGCCTATATCCTCCAGCAGCGCCTGCCGAAACGCGCCTTCCACCAATATGTGCCGATTGATAAACAGCAATATGTCGAGGAATTCGTCGAATACTGGCAGCCCGACCTTGCGATTTGGGTGGAAAGCGAGTTCTGGCCGAACCTCATCCTCGAAACCAAGCGCCTCGGCTGCCCGATCGTGCTGCTCAACGCGCGGATGTCCGACAAATCTTATGAAAGATGGCAGAAATTCAGGCGTTTTGCCAATACGGTGCTTAACTGTTTCGACCTTGTCCTGCCGCAAACCCGTGAGGACGCGGCGAAACTGCGTGCGCTCGGCGCGAAGAACATCAAGTTCCTCGGCAACCTCAAATACGGCGCAAGGCCGCTGCCGATAGATGAGCAGAAATTTGCGGAGTTGCAGGATATGATAGGCAGCCGCATGGTGTGGCTGGCGGCGAGCACCCATCCCGGCGAGGAGGAGGAGATACTCCGCGCCCACCTCAAAATCAAGGAAAAAAACTATACGGTTCTGACGGTTATCGTGCCGCGCCACCCGCAGCGCGGGGCGGAGGTGCGCGATATCTGTTCGGAATACGCGAATGTGGCGCTGCGCTCCAACGGCGACAAGGTGTTTGACGATACCGATATTTACGTTGCCGATACGCTGGGCGAACTGGGCATGTTCTACCGCATCGCGCCGATCGTGTTCATCGGCGGCTCTTTCGTGGAGCGCGGCGGGCATAACCCGATTGAACCGGCGCATCTCGACAGCGCGATCATTTGCGGCCCGTATATGGATAATTTCACCGAAATTGTGAACGAGTTCGAGGCGGCGGGGGCGCTAACCCGCGCAACCGACGCGAAAGACCTTGCCTACAAAGTGTTCGAGCTATGGCAAAACCCGCAGAAACGCACCGCAATGTCGCGTCTGGCCTCACGCTACGTGCGCTCGAAATCCGAGATACTCTCCAACATTATCGATGAAGTGGAAGCTTTAATGTAGTCGCTGGTCGCTAGCTTTAGCACCCCCCTTCCGTCCCCCCTGATAGGGGGGAAACAAAACTCCCTCTCCTATGAGGAGAGGGATGGGGTGAGGTGCAGGGTAGTTTATGGTTTATGGTTGATAGAAATTTTCAAGAACATTCCATCAACCAACACCCATCAACTCCCCTGTTGCCCGATTCCTTCACCATTTTCCAAAATCGGCTTTATTTCGACATATTTCCATGCCTGCCGCATGACTCGCCGCAACAGGGGCTATAATCACAAGCGGGTAATATGGAATTGTTATGAGGACACCAAAATTCTGGGAGAAGGACGGGCTGCTGCCGCGGCTGTTAAGCCCCGCATCCTTCCTTTACAAATCGGCCACTGCCGCAAGGGTTAAAAAACCGGGCTACCGCGCGAAAGTTCCGGTTGTGTGCATCGGCAACCTCACCGCGGGCGGGGCGGGCAAAACGCCCACCACCATCGCGCTTGCCACCGCGCTGAAAGAGCAGGGCAGAAAACCGCATATTATCAGCCGCGGTTATGGCGGCAGTTTCGAGGGCGTGGTGAAAGTGGGCGAGCAATCACCGAAAATTGTGGGCGACGAACCGATATTGCTTTCACAGACGGCGACCACCTGGGTTGCGGAAGACCGCGCGGCGGCGGCAAAGGCGGCGGAGGAATCCGGCGCGGATATCATTTTGATGGATGACGGTTTCCAGAACCCGGATGTGGAAAAGGATTTTTCGCTGCTGGTTTTCGACGGCGGTTTCGGCATCGGCAACGGGCGGGTTATCCCGGCGGGGCCATTGCGCGAGCCGGTGGCGGAAGGGATGAAACGCGCTGACGCGGTGCTGGTTATCGGCAACAAGGAAAAGGAGCTGCCGAAATTCGATGTGCCGGTGTTCAGCGCGAAAATCGAGATCGAATATGACCCGATATTGAAAAATGAGGATATCGTGGCGTTCTGCGGCATTGGCCGCCCCGGCAAGTTCTTCGCCAGCCTGAAGGAAAGCGGGCTGAAACTGGTTGATGAGATGGAATATCCCGACCACCATTTTTACACCGAGGAGGAGCTGAAACGCATCCTCGCGGTGGCGAGCGAGAAATCGGCGATGGTGGTGACGACTGAAAAAGACATGGTGAAAATCCCCGCCCATTTGCACATGATGGTGAACCCGGTGATAGCGAAACTGAGGGTGAAGAACATCGAGAAGCTGGTGGGGATGATAAAGAAAGCCGGTAGTTCTTAGTCATTGGTCATTAGGGGCACCTCCCCCCTCCTGATAGGAGGGGGGATACAAAAAGCCCTCTCCTATGAGGAGAGGGTGGGGTGAGGTGTTAATGAAGTGACAGTGTCAGTGAGAGAAAAACTGACACTCACACTGTCACTAAACTAATGGCTACCTTTTAACGCAAGTTGTGCTAACTTACCCCGGTCATGAAATTCAAATCCATATTGGCGGCAACCATCATGCTGGCGCTGCTTCCGGCGGTTTCCACGGCGGCGCAGAAAAAGCGTGGTGATAATATCGCCCAGCCGGCGAATATCGACTCGGTGACGGTGCTGGCGGAAACCAGCCTGCTTGTGCCGCTCTCAAAGATCAACCGGGTATATTCGCAAAGTGAGGTGGTTGATGTAAACGCGGTTTTCAACTCCGCCGCCGAGCTTTACCGCAGCATCGACCAGGGCGACCCGGCGGATATTATCATCACCTCCAACGTGAAACTGCTGAAAAAAATGGAGCAGCGCGGGCTGGTGAACATGACGACCAAGGTAATTCTGGCGGGCAACCGGCTGGTGGTGGTGACGGCAAAAACCCTGCCGATAAAAACCGGGGCCACCGGGGCAAAGGACATATTGAACGCGGTTTATAACAAAACCATCATGACAATCGCCGACACCAATGATTCGGCGTTAGGAAATTTCACAAAAGAGGCGCTCATAAGCCTTGAATTGTGGAAA
>CAZJFC010000085.1:0-6299 GCA_964545245.1 uncultured Rickettsiales bacterium | reverse complement strand
AAATGAACAATGCGGGAAGTTCCTCCGGCTTGACCTCGGCAAGGTTGCAGCGCTCGCTTCTGACCTGGTAGCCAAGCGCTATCATCACGCCCAAAACATCATTCACCGAGATTTTCTTGCTGGAGGCAGGCAGCGCGTCGTTCAGCGTAAGGACATCACCCTGCCAGCCCGTAGCCTCAAGCAGCGGGACGAGCAGCAGCCCGGTGTTCCTGTTGCCGTGCTCCCAGCGCAGCGAACCGTTATCGCTCAGCGTGGCGAGCCATTTTTCCGGGGCTTTTTCCCCTGTGCTTTCGTTCTTTATGGTAACTGCTGAAACTGACATTGCTAAGCCCCCATCCTTCTGAAATTGGCAAGCAGCGGCGCGGGTTCGGCAATCGGGACAAGCCGCCCGCCGTTAAGCTCAACCGAACGGTCGGCAAGGCTGAGGATGTTCCTGTCCTCCGAGACCAGCACGATTGTCGCCCGCCCTTTCAGCCTTGCGAGAAGCTGGAAGATTTTCATATAGCTTTCACGGTCAAGCCCGTGGTCGGCATTGTCGTAAAGGATGAACCTCGGATGCGAAAGCAGCGCCCGCGCCATCGCTATGCGCTGTTTCAGGCCGGGCGGGATAACATCGGTTTCCAACCCTTCCAGCGGTGTGTCATAACCGGCGGGGAGCAGCGCGACGGCTTCATCAATGCCCAGCAGCTCCGCGATTTTCATGACCTCCGGCTGGCGTTTCGGGTCGAACCCGCAAAGGTTGTCCATGATGCTGCCACGCAGGATAACTCCCTTGCTTGGCAGGTAAGCAATAAACTTCGCGCGTTCCGACGGCGGGATCTTCCATGCCTCCATCCCCGAAAGCGTGACCGAGCCACGGTCTGGCCGGTAGATCCCGGCAAGCAGTTCAATCAGGGTGGATTTCCCCGCCCCGGTCGCCCCCTGTATGGAAACAATTTCCCCCGGCTCAATGCTGAGCGAAGCGCCGTCGAGCACCGGCTTTCCTTCCCGGTAGGCAAAGCGCAGGCTGTCGAATTTCACCCTGCCGTGGTTGGTGCCAAGCTCGTCATGGCTGATGCTTTCCCTTTCCGGCAGCGAAAGCAGGGCTTCAAGGCGGCGGCGTGCGATTTCAATATCCTGCATCCTCACCCACAGGCCAAGCCCGCGCTGGAGCGGCTGCATGACCTGCCCTGAAAGCATAACGCAGGCAATAAGCGCGCCTACGGTTATGCTTCCTGAAACCACCATTGGCGCCCCCGCGCAGATTACGGCAATGGTCATGAGCTGGGCGGTGGTATATCCCAGCGTGCCGACCGCGCCCTGCGTTATCGCTATCCTGTAATTTATCGTCCCGTTATCGCGCTGCACCTCCTCGAATTTTCGCGCCATCACCGCTTCGAGGCAGAGCGCCTTCACCGTATGGATCGAATGGAGTATCTGGATAATGAAATTATAGCGCATATTGTCCTCGGCCTCGCGCTCATCCATCCTTTTTTTGAGCGCGGTTCCGTGCCGCCATGAGAAAAAGGCAAAACCGGCAAGCAGGACTGAACACACCCCGGCGATCATGGGCGAAAGATAGAAAAGCAGCGTCAGCAGCAGGATAGCGAACGGGATATCAACCAGCATGACCGCCGCCATCTGCCCGCCATAGCAATCTTTCAGCCGCGCTGCCGCGCCGATATTCTGCATGAGCATGGCACGCGAGGTTTTTTCATAATCCCTTGGCTCGGCCTGCAATAATTTACCCACCGCGATGACCGAAGCCTCATGCTCGAATTTCGCGCCGACAAGGCTGATAACCTTGTTCCGCCCGCTCCTTAAGAGGAATTCCATCAGCGCTGCGACAACCACCCCGAAGGAAAGGACAACCAGCGTATCGACTGCCTTATTGGTCATGATGCGGTCATAAACCTGCATGGTCATGATAGGCAGCGCAAGCGCCAGCAGGTTAATAGCCAGTGACGAAATTATAAGCAGCCTCAAATGCGGAGCGCGAAAAAATCCGGGTAGTTTTGCCATTTTTGTTACTTTGGTTGGGGTTAAAGGAATCTGGTTATCAGCCGAACAGCCCTCCTATTTTTCCGATCAGCGGAATGATAACCGGCACAGGCTCAGGCAATGGAGGAAGCGGCAAAGCCCCCCCGGAACCGTTGCCGGAACCGCCGTCGGTAAGGCCGGAGATCACGGTGTTGAGCAGCCCGCCATCAACCGGCCCCGCATTGCCGAGCGCAGGAAGGTCAATGATGTTCGTGAGCGTTTCGAGCGCCAGCGCATCACCGCAAAGGTCAGGCAGGTTAAGCCCGTCCTCAAGGATATTGCCGATAATTTCCGGCGCGATGTCAAACCCTATCCCTTCGTTGGAAAGGCTGAAATCAATCGAAATTTCCGGTATCTCAATAATCGAACCAAGAATCCCGCCCGCAAGCGGTATATCGCTGACATCAACCTGAACCGCCACGTCGAGCAGGTCATGGCTACCATCTTTGGGAAGCAGGGCAATACCCGCACTCACCGCGTCATTGTTTTCAGCCGCGTTGTTTACACTGCTGCCAAGCACCGCCAGGTCAAGGTCAATCAAATCGTTATCACTAACCGCATTATTGCTGTGGCTGCCAAGAATTGCAGCGCCAATATCAAGTATATCATTATCACTAACCGCATTACTCACTGCGCCACCAAGTATCGCCGCACCAATATCAAGAATGTCGTTGTCACTCACCGCATTGCTCACTGCGCCGCCAAGAACCGCCGCGCCAATGTCAAGAATGTCATTATCACTCACCGCATTACTTACCGCGCCGCCAAGTATCGCCGCGCCGATATCAAGAATGTCATTGTCACTAACCGCATTGCTCACCGCACCACCAAGCACCGCTGCGCCAATATCGAGAATATCGTTGTCACTCACCGCATTGCTGACCAGACCACCCAAGGCGGCAAGGTCCAGATCAACTATGTCATTATCGGTTATGGCCTGTTGCAGGCTGCCGCCCAGCACCACGAAATCGAGGTCAGCCAGATTATTGTCGCTGCCCAGATTTCCCTGCGCCGCGCCAAGCACGGCCCCGGTTACGCTGACCAGCGGGTCGGCATTTCCACCACCGATTCCGCCCAGAATACCGCCAAGCGCGTCGGTAATTCCCCCGGCAATGGGCAAACCGCTAAAGGTCGATTCAACCACATTACCGACAACTTCCAGCGCCCCTTCAATATCACCGCAGGCAATTGCCTGGGCGATATCCTCAATAGCTTGCGCCGGATCGCCGATTACGCCGCCGCCATTTCCGAGCAGATCATTAACCAGTTCTTCCGCAATCTGGTGCGCTTCGCCCAAATCCCCCACGAGCGGCACTTCACCGATTGCCCCGCCGACAAGATGTTCAACAATCCCGCTTACGCCATCAAGGATGCCGTTATCCGGAATGAGGTTGGTTACCACCCCGCCAATCGCATCGGCAGCATCTGAGCCAAGGACAGTTTCAAGCAGGCCGCCGGTCAGGTTTTCCACCGTTTCCACCAGCCCGTTCACATCGCCTGCGGTTATGGAGCCGAGCGCGTTTTCCACCGTGCCGGTCACAGTATCAACCAGCCCTCCCGCGGTTCCGTTGCCGAGCAGGCCGCCAAGCGTTTCCCCAAGATTAAGGACATTATCCAGCGTGGATTCAACCGTACCCACAATCGTCGTCACCAGCGCTTCCGGGTTACAGTCAATCAGGGCATTCACAGTTCCGTCAATTGTGCAGGTCAGGGTATCCAGAACATTGCCCACCGCCCCGTCACCGTTAAGCAGGCCACCTGTAAGGTTTTCAACCGTACCGCCCACATGGTTGATGATGGACTCAAGCAGATCGCCGTCAACCACCCCGGTTATAATATTCACCACATTTTCCACCAGCTCGTTGCCGCAGAGGATGCTGTTCAGCGTATTATCAACCAGATAAATAACATTATGCACCGTATCGCCGGTGAAATTAAGTATCTGCCCAAGCAGGTCACAATCGGCAAGATTGATAATGTCGGTAATATTGGTAATGACATCGCCAAGCACATTGGTCGTATTGTTCACAATACCCGTCGTATTGTTGATAATAACGGTAAGCAGGTTGTCGGTGGTGTTGAGGATGTTAGTGACCGTATCACCCCCGATATTGGTTATATTGTTCACCGTATTCAGGACTTGCTCGATAATGTGGAATGTTTCTTCGGTCACGTTGTTCACGATATTGGTCGTATTGTTGACGATGTTGTTCACAATATGCGTGTCGCCGTCACCGCCGCCGGGGTTATGTATGTGGTTGGTGATATGGGTGTTTTCAACCGTGGTGTTTTCGATATAGGTAACATTGTTTTCCGATGACGAAGATGACGAGAAAGAGGATTGCCCCATAACCTGGTCGCTACGGAAATTCGCCTTGCTCAGCGCGGAATTCCCGCTACCTTCGCCATCCGCGAACACGGACGCGCCGCGCATTTCAGGCTGCGCCGAAGCAACCCTGAAATTACTGCCGCCGGTTCCGGCGAAAGCGGAACTGCCCTGCATGGAACTCTCGCTTCCTGCCATATTATAACTGTCATCATATCTTGCCGCGGTCTCGAACACCGTGCTTCCCGATGCGCCGGAATACGCGCTGCCGCTTGCCCTTGCGATATATGCGCTGTCATGTTTTCCGGCGAGCTGGCTTTCCATATTCTTGTCATAATCCAGCACCACGCCGATATTGAGGTTGCCGCTTGCCGAGATGTTTTCCTGGTCGGCCACCTGTTGTTCCGCGCCATATAGATCCGCGTCGAGAAGGTTGAAATTCGATTTGCTGAGTTCCGCTGTATTATTATAAACCGGTATTGCCATAATGCCCCCTATAGTTGTTCCCTTACTACTAGTTATATCAACTCTTGGTTGATATCAGGTAAAAAACTGGAATTTATTTTCTTCTGAATACTCCCATACTCTAACCTTTACTCAGTAACAGTCTTGGACGTGCCACTGTCATTCGCGGCAATGTTTTTTCGTAATGATTTACGAAACATCGCGTTGAAAATTGCCTGCCTTATCATCTGCCCGCTGCATTCCCCCTTCAGCAGGAACTCCTGCGCGCCGATCTGCAAATATTTCAGGACGGCCAGCTCATCCGTCATTCCGCTAAGGACAATGATCGGGAGCGCGGGGTGTTTCTGGTTAAGGACGCTGAGCGATTCAAACCCGTCGGAATCCGGCAGGCATAAATCAAGGATCAGCGCATCGAATTTTTCCCGCGAGAGGATTTCCAGCGCGGTGGCAAGACGCGTTGTGCTGCGGATATTCATCCTTCCGTCATCCACACGCGCGATTTTTTCATCGGTCATGATCGCTTCGCTGCGCGAATCTTCCACATGCAAAACTTTTATAACAGGTAATATATCATACATAAGCCCCAAAACCCTTGGTTGTTTTTTAGCAACATATATTTTCTCGCTGCGGTTAAGCTTTAATTTATAATTTTCTCTTATAAGTTGTAAAGCAACATTATCAGAGGGCATCATGAAACCTGCAAAAAAACTTATAAACCGTAGCAATATCAACATACTCTTTGTCACTGCGGCAATGTTAAGCTCAGGTTGTACAATGGGCGACGATTACCACAAACCGCAACTCAGCGCCGCGCCGTCATGGACAGCGCTCAAGGAAGGCAACGCTCCACTCACGGTTGATGAAGCGGCAAAACCCGGAACCGGCTGGTGGCAGAATTTCAATGACGAAAAACTGAACGCTTTGGTCGGATATGCAATTGCCAACAACAACGAATTAAAAATCGCCGCCGCGCGGATCGAGGAAGCGCGAGCCGATAAAACCGGCATTTCCGCAAATTTATATCCGCGCATTGATGCGCTCGGTACGATCAGCCGCGAGAAACTCTACCGCCGCGTTCCCGCGAGCACCTTCAAGCAGGCGGGCATCAACGGCGACTGGGAGCTTGACGTTTTCGGCTCCACCCGCCGCCGGGTTGAGGCCGCCGAGGCTAACCTGCTGGCCACCGAGTCCGAGCATGAGGACATCCGCCTTGCCCTGATTTCGGAAGTCACAAAAACATATATCTCTTTCCGCAGCCTCCAGCAGCAATACGCAAGCACGGCGCGCAACATCTCGCTACAGGAGAAAACCCTCCACTCCGCGCAGGAGCAGCGCCGCGCCGGGATCGTGAGCGACCTTGACGTAACCCGCGCGAGGGCGCAGGTTGAAAGCACCACTTCGCGCCTGCCGCAAATCCAGTCGGCAATGTACGCCGCTGTCAACCGCCTCGTCGTCCTGACCGGCAGCAATTATGACGACGTCTATTCCA
>CAZJFC010000084.1:0-6355 GCA_964545245.1 uncultured Rickettsiales bacterium | reverse complement strand
GCTGCTCCTAAATCTTCCCCCCTCCCTGAGGGAGGGGATGGGGGAGGGTCAGGGGGAACCGCTTCTACTGATTTAACCCTCCTCCAACCTCCTCCCTCAGGGAGGAGGCTATACAGGCTGTTCTCCAGCCTCCTGACTTTTTGCTATTCTGGACTGTTCCATTTCTCGCAATGACAATCACTACGCAACCACGCAACCAGAAACCTCACCTGATGCCGCAACCAATTGCTTGCTTTATAAGGCGGTGGTATATATAACGGGTTCAACCAAACCGAACCGCAATATAATTCAATGACTAACCACCTCTACAGCAATGACCTGCCAGACGGCCTCAACCTTGGCAAAACAATCGCGATCGATACCGAAACCATGGGGCTTAACTTCAACCGCGACAGGCTTTGCGTGGTACAGATTTCCACCGGCGACGGCAATGCGCATCTCGTGAAATTAGAGCGCGATAAATACGACGCGCCGAACCTTAAAAAACTGCTGGCGGATGATTCCGTGGTAAAGATTTTCCACTTCGCAAGGTTTGACCTCGCGATGCTGAAAAAATATCTCGGCGTAGAACTCAAAAATGTTTACTGCACGCGCACCGCCTCAAAATTCGCGCGTACTTACTCCGACAACCACGGGCTGAAAGCGTTGCTGGAAGAGCTTCTAAGCATTGATATCTCCAAAAAGCAGCAATCCTCATATTGGGGCAATTCGGAACTGACCGAAAAGCAGCTTGATTATGCCGCAAATGATGTGCATTACCTCCACCGTATCAAGAATATACTCGATGAAAGGCTGAAACGCGAAGGCCGTTATGAGCTTGCGCTGAAAGCCATGCAGTTCCTCCCCCTCCGCGCCGAGATCGACCTCGCGGGCTGGGAAGACGACATCTTCGCGCATTAATTTTTGAATTCCGGAACTTCTGAAATTCCGTAACCATCCTTCACTTTTTGGTTTCTGGCTACATGGTATCTGTCATTGCGAGGGAGCGTTAGCGACTGCGGCAATCCAGTCTTCTGGATCGCTTCGCTTTGCTCGCGATGACGGTTAGTTTTGAAATTCCGAGGTTCCTCTTTCCCCCATGGAGCGCTACCTGTTCCTCATTCTGGTTGACAATTTTTCTTAAGTTAATCATATTTAACCAGCATGGCCGTATGGCCGGGGTAAAATTTTAATTTAGGGAAAGGGTAGATATATGACATCACAGGAAGTGAGGAATAGGGCAAATGAGGCCGCCCAGGGAGTAAACGACCTTCTGTTCGCAGAATGTTTTGTTTCAGCGGAAATATGTGAAAGTTTCAGGAGGAATGGCATTACGCATATGAGTTCTGATTACTGGAGGAACGGCAGGGTAAAAAGCGGCGTATGCGAAGGCGATGAAAATGTCAGGTATGCAATACAGGTAAACTTTGCCAGAATTGACGGCGTGCTGGATGAGCAGGTTCTTGCGCAGCTTGTTAATAAGGCTGCCCTGATAGTTCATTATTCGGGGCTGAAACAGGAGCCGAAAGTGATTAATTTGATAAAGGACCATAGGGATTCGTCCCTGAGAGATGATTTGGATACTCTCGATAAAAAACTTGGCAATGTTCAAAAAGCCAGAAGCACTTTCGCAGCCAGCGGTTCTGAAACTGACAGGAAAGCCCATGAAGAAGCGCAAGGCGAGGCGTTGAAAGCAAGCCTTGGCATATTAAAAAATCTGGTTGCGCGGAAGAATGGCGGGTTTGTGGAGAATCACCCGACCGGATATCTGGGGCGCGCGGAGGCGTTGCTACATCGCAGCACAACCCATATTCTTGAATTTGAGGTAACGGAAGCCGACCTCCCGAAAGCCATTAAAGCGATAAACTGCCTTGAACAAGCAGCCGGTATCCGCAAGGACGGATGCGGCGTTTGTCCATAGGGCTATGCCGGGTGAGGGGCTGGCAAAATGGATTGACCTTATCGCGTGTTCGATTATACAGGCTACATGCCAGCAAAAGAGATCGCAAAAAGGGTTATCGAGCAGGAAGTCGCGGGTTTGAACGCCCTCAACGCGGTGTTCGACGCGAAGTTCGACCAGCTTATTGAAAAAATTTATGAGGTGACGCACCACGACAAGGGGCGGGTGATTATTTCCGGCATGGGGAAATCCGGCCATATCGCCCAGAAGATCGCGGCAACGATGGCCTCGACCGGCACGCCTTCATTTTTCGTCCACCCCGCCGAAGCCAGCCACGGCGACATGGGCATGATTACCAGAAACGACCTTGTTATCCTCCTCTCCAACTCCGGCGAAACAGCGGAACTGAAAGACATAATCGCATATTGCAAGCGCTCCGGGATTTACCTTGTGGGCATTGTCCGCCGCAAAACCTCCGCGCTGGTTGATGCCGCCGATATACCGATTATCCTGCCCGATACACCCGAAGCGAACAACGTGAATGCGCCGACAACCTCGACCACGCAAATGCTTGCGCTGGGCGACGCTATCGCGGTTGCGCTGCTGGAAAAATCAGGGTTTGAGTCGGCGGATTTCAAGGTTTTCCACCCCGGCGGAAAGCTTGGCGCGCAGTTCACCATGGTGAGGGATTTAATGCACACCGGCGATGAAATCCCGCTGGTGAAGGAAAGCGACAGCATGAAGGACGCGCTGCTGAAAATCACCGGCCATAAATTCGGCTGCGCGGCAGTGGTTGACGCGGAAGGGAAACTCGCCGGAATTATCACCGATGGCGATATCCGCCGCCATATCGAGAAAAATTTCTTCGCGCTCAAGGCTTCCGAAGTGATGACGCCTTCGCCGAAAACCATCCGCGAAAAAGCGCTGGCTGCCGAGGCGCTGAACATCATGAACACAAGGCGGATCACCGTTTTGTTTGTAACGGAAGACGAAAAACCCGTCGGCATATTGCACATCCATGACCTGCTGCGTGCGGGAGTGTAGGTTTTAGGTTATGGAACCTCAGCAATAGTTGCCTTGGCCTTCAGTTGCGTGCCTTAGGCGAAGTCAATGCCGTTGGTGGCGGGTTTCATTTCCGCGCCGATTTTAGTCACCTGGTTGGGCGTAACGCCGCCTGTCCAATCACATTTCTGCAAATCGTTCAGGACTTTGGAAAAATCGCCGTTGCCCTGCGAAGGCGAGCCATGCACCTTGTTCATGAACGCGAAAAGCTCGCTTCTGTTGCTTATTTTCTCAACCATAATAGCCCCCCGACTATCCCAGTTTGTTATTAACGGCCTATCCTGATATTCAGCGCGCCGCTGATATGCGAGCCGACGCTCCGCGCGTGGTGGCATGCGTGGCCGCCCATATCGCGCATATGCACGTGAATGTTGCCGGTAACGCTCCGCGCCATATCCGCGATGCCATGAGTGATATCATTGAACTTGCCGCCCACTGTGCCGCCAGCCGCCCCGATATGCTCGGTAACGCCGATATTGCCATCACCGTTTTTATCCCGTGAATCCGCCTGTACGGCCTGCTGCTCAGGATTTTGCTGTTTAGCGCCCAGAAAACTTTTTATGCGCTCCATCAGGCTTACGTTGCCGTCGCCGTTAAGGTCATGTTCATTGCGCTGTACTAAGTGGTTTCCTTCCCCTGCCATTTATTTCTCCTGATTGGCGTTGTCCTAACCCTGTTAGTATAACCTAAAAATGTTAAAGAATCTTTACACGTAGTAAAATTGCCAGAAACCATTTAAATATAGCAGGTTATGCATTTTTTTGTCGATTTTTCCCGGAATCGGGAAAATCTTGTGATATACTACTCAGGATTGGGGTTCTAAATCAGGAAAATGGGGCTATTTTATGAATTGTATTCTGGTTATTCTCGCTCTGGCAGTTGCGCTGGGCTATTTCGGCGCGCCTTATTATGCTTGGGTTGCCGTGCTCACCGCGGCGCTTATAGCGATTGGCGCGAATGAGTTTGTCATAACGCTGTTTGTGCTGGTCTCAATTCCCTTTTTAATCAAGGGGATAAGGCGTAATGTCATCACTTCTCACATCTTTGGTTTCATCCGCAAAAAAGGGCTGGTTCCGAAAGTTTCCGAAACCGAGGAAACGGCGCTGAGGGCAGGCACGAACTGGATAGAAACTGACCTTTTCTCCGGCAAGCCGGATTTCAAGAAAATCTGGGCGGAGCCTTATCCGGAGCTTTCAAAAGAGGAGATTGATTTCCTTGAAAACCAGGTGGAGAAAGCCTGCGAAATGACAAGTGACTGGGATGTTTTCACCCACCGCGATTTGCCGGAAGAAACGTGGAATTTCATGAAGAAAGAAAAGTTTTTTGGGATGATAATCCCTAAGGAATACAACGGGTTGGGATTCTCGGCGCTGGGTCATTCGGCGGTGGTTTCCAAACTTGCGACGCGCAGTCAGGTGCTTGCTATTTCGACGATGGTTCCGAATTCGTTAGGCCCTGCCGAGCTTTTGTTGCGCTATGGCACGGAGGAGCAGAAAAACCATTACCTGCCACGCCTTGCCGATGGCCGTGAAATACCGTGTTTCGCGCTCACTGAACCCACTGCGGGCAGTGATGCGGCGAGCATCATCTCGCGCGGTGAGGTGTTCAAGGATAGCGACGGAAAAACCAAAATCCGCCTGAATTTTGAAAAACGCTATATCACCCTTGGCTCGATCGCCACGGTGCTCGGTCTTGCTTTCCGCCTTTATGACGAAAAGGAACTGCTCGGCAAGGGCAAGGAGCCGGGCATAACCTGCGCGTTGTTGCCGGGAGATTTGCCGGGAATCAAGCGCGGCCACAGGCATGACCCGATGGGTGTGCCGTTCGTGAATTCGCCTATCTGGGGCAAGGATGTGGTGATTGAGGTTGAGCATGTTATCGGCGGCAAGGAGGGCATCGGCAAAGGCTGGCTGATGCTGATGGAATGCCTCGCGGTCGGGCGCGGGATTTCGTTGCCTTCAACTTCTGCCGGCGGCGCAAAGCTGGTTTCCCGCGTGGTGGGGAATTACGGGCTGGTGCGCAAGCAGTTCGGTATGTCTATCGGCAAATTTGAGGCTATCGAGGAAGCTTCGGCGCGGATTGCCGGGTTTACCTACATGCTTGAGGCGATGCGGAAATTCGTGGCGGGCGCGGTTGACCGGGGCGCTAAACCTGCCGTGACCAACGCTATTGCGAAATATCATTCAACCGAGAAATTCCGTACCATCATCAATGACGGTATGGATATTCTGGCGGGGGCGGCAATCATCCGCGGGCCGCGCAACCTGCTTGCGCATGCTTACCTCGGCACGCCGGTGGGTATTACGGTCGAGGGCGCGAACATCATGACGCGTGGTTTAATTCAGTTCGGGCAGGGGGCTATCCGTTGTCATCCTTACTCTTACAACGAGATGAAGGCGCTGATGGATAATGACCTTGCCGCGTTCGATAAGAATTTCTGGGCGCATGTCGGGCATATGACGCGCAACAAAACGCGCACGGTTCTGCTTTACCTCACCCGTGGCTGGCTGCATATTCCGAGAGGGCGCGGGTTGGTCGGGAAATATGAGCGCAAGCTCGCGCTTTCTTCGGCGAAATTCGCCTATATCACCGATATCGCACTGGCGGTTTATGGCGGCGATATCAAGCGGAAAGAGCGCATAAACAGCCGTTTTGGCGACATACTTTCGCATATGTTCCTTGCGGTGTGCATCCTGCGCCGCTATGAGGCGGAAGGCTCCCGCGAGGATTCGCGCGAGGCGGTGGAGTGGGGCGCGCAATATTGCCTTTACGAGATCGACCGCGCCTTTGCAGGGCTTTATGCGAATATGCCGAAACTGGTGAGATATTCGTGGGGGGTTTTCCATCGTATCAACCCTATCGGCTCTATGCCGGGTGATAAGCTCACGCATAAGCTGGCGAAGAAACTGCTGGAGAAAGAAGGTTTCCGCGATGTGCTGACGCGGGAGATTTACATCCCGAAAGATTCCGACGAGGCGCTGGGCAGGCTCGAAAAAGCCTTCAACATGGCGCATGACGCGGAAGGGCTGCTCGCGAAGATCAAGGCGGCAAGCAAGGCCGGAACGCTGCCTAAGGGCAAGCCGGAACAACTGATTGATGAGGCGCTGAAGGCCGATGTCATCAACGAGCTTGAGGCGGCCACGCTGAAAAAGGCGAAGGATGTGTGGATTGATGCGATTATGGTCGACTCGTTCGAGATTGAGGATTATCTGGGGCATTATAAGGGTTAGTCTGTAGTCGGTGGTCGGTAGTCTGTAGCAAGTCATTGGTCATTAGGAAGATAGGGCACCTCCCCCATCCCCTCCTGATAGGAGGGGAGAAAGAGATATTTTTCCCTCCTGATAGGAGGGGAGAAACTGTAACTCCCTCTCCTATGAGGAGAGGGATGGGGTGAGGTGCATTTTGTGGTTTGTG
>CAZJFC010000083.1:0-6469 GCA_964545245.1 uncultured Rickettsiales bacterium | reverse complement strand
CCTCCCTCAGGGAGGGGTGAAGATTTAGGAGCAGCAGCGCCGCACGGGGGGAGGGAGAGTTGTAGAGGCAACAAAGGGAACGGAATATCCCCCCTAGGAAAGCATCTGCCCGCCATTGCGCCTTTCCGCAGTTTGTTCCTGCTGCTGGCCGGTTTGTGCGACCATTGGCGCGTTGGAATTCACGCGCTCGGTTTCCGGGTTGGTATTCCGTACCTCGATTCCTTCCAGCAGCCCGCGCACTTCATCAAGGTCGATTCCGGCATCGGCAGTTCCGCCGCGTGAATTGATTTTTTCGCTTTGCCATTTGCCGCCTTTCTTGAACTGCAACTCCCCGCCCTTGATGGTTGCCGCCGCCTGCTTATCGCCGTTGACATAAACATTGCCGCCACGGATCTCGATTTCCGCTTTCGCGGATAAGCCAAGGATTTCGCGGATGTTGCCGTGCAGTGACGAACCATTCCGGCTGCTCACGGTGGCGACTTCCTTCCTTTCAGGCTTTGCTTCCGGTTTTGCGGCGATATATCCTTCCACCTGTTTTTTGTCGTCATTCGCGCTGAGCAGGGTTTTTGGCTGCTTGCCGTTTTTCTGCACCTCATTCAGCCAAAGCTCGCGGAAAGCTCCCCAGTGCTGCGGGTTGATGCCGACGCAGCCGATTGTGCCGTTGGCCTCCCTGTCGGGGTGGATGAGGATTCCGGTGCGGCCTTCCTTGCCGAACTGGTCGGCGAGGCGGATGCCTTCCTCGGTCACGTGGCGGTAGCAGGTATTGCCCTTCTTGTCGGTATATCTCTGCTTGAAGATAAAATTATCTATCGTGCCATCGTGCTTTGCGCCAAGGCGGGATTTCAAATCATATTCATCCCGGTAGGGGATTGCGCCCTTGCCATGGCCGCCGGAAAGATAGCCGAATTTATACTGGTCGCCCTGCGGGCTGGTGACGACTACATCACCAACTTCGAGCGAGCGGTTTTTACCCGGTGTGCCGACATATTTTTTGATGTCCTTGGTGATGTGCCATTCGCCATCGCCAGCCACCTTGCCGATATGAAGTTCCTTAAGCGATTTGCGGCCGCTGCCGGAAGCAATTTCTTTTTTGCTTTCCTCTTTCTTCTCGCTGTGTTTCGCAATTGCCTTTTCGCCGGATTCGGTTTCAACCTCCCAGCCGCGTTTAACCGCCTGCGTGAACCTGTCATCAAGGTGGTTGCTCATGGTCTGGAAAGCATCACCGTAGGTGCGGAATTTGCCGTTCTCCATGAAGTTCACCGGATTGCTTTTATAGTTCCGGGCAATATCGGCGCGGTCGGAGCTGATGCGCGAATCGGGCGAATTCTCAAGCCCGTTGTTGAAATGTTTGTATCCGCCGAGGCCGATATTATGCGCGGTGTAAATCTTCGTCGGGCTATCGCTGCCGATGACATCGGCGTTACGTTTATAAAGATATGCCCCGGCTAGCGCGTTGGCGGTTATGTCAAACCTGTTGCCCCAGTTCAGATCAGGATATTTTTCTTTAAGTGTGAATTGCTTGCCGTCATTATCCTTGAATTTCGCGTCCTTGGAAATGAAATCCCATGTTTTGTCGGTGAACTGAAACAGGCCGCCTGCGATAACATTCCCGGTTTTTTTGTTGATGCTGCCTGCATTCGGATTAAAGCCGGATTCATGCTCGCATACCGCCGCGAGGTTATCGACGTTGATGTTGCGCCCGCTTGTGCGTTCGTTCACTTCGCGCGCCGCCCATTTTACGGTGTCCATTATTTCGGGCATGTTGCCGCCCTTATAGCCTGCCCATTTGCGGCTGACCGCGCCTTCGGCCTTTACCTTCGGCGGCGCGGGGTTGTGCTCCGCGTTTTTATCGGCAGCGGGTTTTTTGCCGCCGCTGAAATCAATCCCGTTGCCGGAGTTTATTTCTTCTTCGCTGAATGTTTTGCCGTAGGGCTTCGCGCCCTTGCCGTCATTTATCCAGACGGAATAGCTGTTGTTGTCATTAACGACGGAAAGCCTGGTATCACCCGATTTGAAGTTATAGGAAACCGCCTCGCCATCGCCGGGATTGGTTGCGCGGGCGGGGGTGATGTTTTCAAATTTTTTGCCGCCCAGACTCGAATTGGAGAGGAATTTCTGGACATTCTCCTTAGTTTGCGGGTCGCCCGGCTCTTTGCTCCGCTCCGGCGGGAAAAGCGGGTTATCCGGCACGGGAATGCTGGTGTTCAGGTAGCTTTTATCATTAAGCCCGGAAAATTTTATGTCCTTGCTTTTTTCGGCGATAACCAGCGAATCATCGCTATGGACGGAAAAATCCTCACCGTTTTTCGTCCTGAATGAAACCGGGAAAGATTTATCGCCTTCGTTGAAGCTGTAATTATAGGAAATCTCGCCTGCTTCAATTTCGCTCACGCCGTCGAAGCTGATTGACGGGTCCTTCAGCCCGGATGGTTTTGATGCATCCAGAAGCTTTTGCAGCCTGTCGATCTTCGCCTGTTCCTCCGGCGAGGCTTCCTCAATCGCGCAGGATTCATTCGATTTTTCGTCATTGAGTTTGCTGAACTCAAGTGAACTTTCCGGGTCAACCTCGTTCAGCAGGAAGGAGTCGCCGGTATCCTCAATCCCCGCGCCGCGGTTGACCTGCGCGTAAAACCTTTCGCCATCCTCGGTGTTGAGGGAAATCTGCGCGTCGCCGGCGCTGTAATTATATGAACGGCTGCCATCCTTGTTTATGCTCACGCCGTTATATTTGGCGGGCGTACCTTTCTCCACACCCAGCGAGGAAAGGTCGGAGCGCGTGATGACGTCAAGGAAATTGGTCGCAGGCTCCTTTGTGACGTCGGGGCCGGAATCGATCACCGTATATTCCGGGCTGCGGGCGTTCGCCATGCGGATTATCTGGTATTCATGAGGGGAGTATTCGTCGGGCGAGTCGCCTGTCGGCCTTACCGTGACGAAATAAAGCGGCTTGTCCTTATCTGCGTTTTTGCTCTCATCGCTGAAGAAGATCCTGCCGTTCTCCGCCTCCGTACCGCGGAATGCGGTCAGTTCAGGGTTCGGCACTTCCAGCCGCGTGCGGAAGATGTTGATGGCGGCATCGCGCACGACCTTGTCAACCAATATCTCCTTGCCCTTAGCCGGTGTTTCTTCAGCCATTTTTCCCTCTGGGGTAATAATACCCGGCAAAGGTTAAAAAATGGTGAGATTTAGGTTAAATTATAGTTTTGCCCCCTTCGCGGCTCCTGCCGCTCAGATGGGCTGTTCGCTCCGCTCACGCTCAGGGCTGGCTCGGCTCCTGCCTCGCTCCCTACTATTCGTCATTCCGGAATTTTTACCAGTAGGGAAAAATATCCGGAATCCACAACATTGGAGTTTCGGCAAAAAGTCAGGAGACTTTTTGCGTAATAAAATATCTGCTGACATTTTATTACCGGATCCCCGCGTATTTTTGTCTACTGACAAAAATCACGGGGATGACAGAGTGGGGAGAATTGAGAAGCCGTTCAGGAGAACGGCCCAGCCTTGAGCGTGAGCGGAGCGAACAGCCCATCGGAGGTGCAGCAGCGCCGCACGGGGGCAAAAAATTATTTCGTGATCCGCATATTCGCCAGTGAGTCGCCGATCGCACGGAAGGCGGTGCCTAAATCCACGCTGCTATTCGCGTCGAAATAAAACTCCGGTTTCGAGGCGCAGTTGCGGAACAGGGTGCGCGCCTGGTTCTGCGCGGTTCCGTTGCTGAGCTGGAATGTGACCGTATAGATCACGATATCCTTGTCCGGGGCTTTCATGGCCTCGCAGACATCGGCCATTTTCTGGTTGATCTTCAGCCGCGCCGTATCCTGGTTCAAGGTGTTGATATCCGGGCGCATATCATCGAGCCGCTTATATGCCGTATAATCCGAGTAGAACGGGTCGGTTCCCCCGTAATCGAAGAACATATTTTCGCCATCGGTCATTATCACCATCACTTTTTTCATCAGCGGGGTTTTGTAGTCCAGCGGCAGAATGTCCTCACCGTTCACAAGTTCATGTCCCCACATTCCGCGCCATTGAGGCGACATCATGCGCCACCCCCACACGGTGCCGACATTCGACATTGTCCCGCCGCGCCGCCAGTATTGCAGGGCGTCAATTGTGCTGATGGCGGTCGCCTTGCTGGAAGTGAACGGCATGACCGGCTGCCCGCAGCCGATATTGGGGCCTTTGCCGTTCGCGTCCTCATAACCGAAATTCTGGTTCAGGGTGATGTTGCCGTTATTGGCTATCCAGTCATTGTCCTGGTTGCTGTCCGGCCAGAACCAAGGGGTGAACAGAGTTGCCGGGTTCAGCGGGTCGGGCGGCGTGTCGTTGACGTCAAGCCCGCCGGTATTGGTGCGTTCCTCGACACACCCTTTCCACTTGGTTGCCCCGGCAGGGTAATTCGCGGGGTAAAGCGAATTTACGTCCGCCACGTTGAGCCAGCCAGTTTTATCCGCGCCGATATTGACCGTGGTAACGTAAGGAACCGCCGCCACCCAGAAATTATCCAGCGTGTCACGATCACCGAAAAGCACGTTCACCAGCGCCTTTGCCGAATCGCGCAGCGCCGTCATTCTCGCGCCTGCCATCGAGCCGGTGGTGTCCAGCACCAGCACCAGCTCCATGCCGAGAAGCTGGCGGCTGATCTCTGTCGATGAGGAGAGCACAAGTTTATCATGGCCGAAAATGCCCATGATGGTGGTCGGCATACTGACTTTTGCCTCAAGGGTTAGCCTTGTATTATCCGAGTTCGGGGTGGCTTCCAGCGAGATGAGGGTGATGTTTGAATCAATGTTGTTCCCGAAAAAGTTGACGTTGAAGAACTTGGTGGCCTCCGCTGTCGGGTCGGCGGTGCTGACAACGGCGGCGGCGGCCAGCCCTGCCGCGTCGAGCGCTGCCGCCATGCGGGATTTGTAAAGCTGCGCGCGGCCAATATCAATTGCGGAGCCAACCCCGGCCAGCATTACCGTTATCGTAAGTCCTACAAGCACTGCCGTGCTGCCGGAGGCTTCGGTAAAAAAATTCTTTCTGTTCCCTTTCTTCTTTTTCTTCATAACAATAAACCCGGTATGGCCTAGCTATTGGCACGATGAGCTGAAATCACTCAACGCGCCGAGCCGTGGGCGGAAATATGCGGTCCTGTGCAGCAGGCCCGGTTTGATTATATGTTCGCCAAGCACGGGGGTGAATTTATAAAAAACCTCCGCGACGACGATATCATCCCCGGCATTGAGCGAAAAGCCTGCCGGCAATGCGGCGGTTCCGTTGACTGGGCCGATACGGCTTGGTTCAGCCAGCGTTCCTCCGCCGCAATATTGCCAGCGCACAGTTGTATTCGTCGTTCCCCTTGCCACGGATGAAATGATGACTTTGCCATTCGCGCCGAATGTAAAGGGGGACATCATTTCATTCACGGCGGACAGGAGGCTTTGCATGTCAGCCGCGCTTATGGTTTCAGACTGGGCAACAACGTCTGCAACTGTGTATACCACTTTCTCGGCTTTTTGTGTTATCAGGATGAAACGTCCGGTTTCATATACGCCAAGCAGCAGTACGAACAAAATCGGTAGTAACAATGCCAGCTCAACTGCGGCAACGCCCTTAGCATCATTCAAGTATCTTCTCAGCATAGAAACCCACTAATGGACCGGCATATAACGGGCCGGGTTAGTTTCAGCCGCCAATCTGGATTATGTTGTACGGCTCGTTCTTGACTATAACACTTGAAGTGATTGTGTACACACCGCTTGCATCGCCAAGCAGCTTATTCATTATCGGGGTGATTACCTGCCACGGATATGTCACACGGTAAAGCACGATGTCGTTCGCGCCGCCTAGCCCCGCGACACCCATGTCGAAATCCCACTGGCCGTTGCCATTCACGTCGCTGAACGGTTCGCCGATATCCCATACGCTGTTGCCGTTCACATCGGTAAACGGTTCAGGTTTCCCTATATTCGTGAAACTGCCGTAGGATTTTGCGGTTATCTCGATCTTACTCACATCAACAAGCAATGAGCTGTGGTCTTTTATCATCTTGAAGATCATATCCTCGCGGCTTTGCGCGCCGTCGGTGAAGCCCGTTTTCGCAAGGCGTGACGAGGTGCTTGTCGCGCCCTCGATCACGCTTGTGGCATATGCCATCATCGAAAGTTCCAGTATCCCGAAAATCATGAGCAAAAGGACGGGGGCGATCATGGCGAATTCGACGGCTGCAACGCCGTCATTTGCTCTCTTCAACCTAGAGATCTTCCGCAGTTTAAAGAGTTCCCCAACCATAAATCCGCCTCGCCCCCTATTCAGATCAGTTTACTAAAAAAAAGTTAAATTAACGCTAGCGAAACGCGGGAATTAGCGGGTATTTTAGGGGAATTATTTTTTCGCCCCCGTGCGGCGCTGCTGCGCCTTTTTCAGGTGACGGGTGACAGGGTACAGGTGACAGGCTACTCCCTCTCCCGCTTGCGGGGGAGGG
>CAZJFC010000082.1:0-6507 GCA_964545245.1 uncultured Rickettsiales bacterium | reverse complement strand
GGGTGGTGCGGACGATCTTATTGATCGTCTCAATCATATGCACGGGGATGCGGATGGTGCGTGCCTGGTCGGCGATTGAGCGGGTGATTGCCTGGCGTATCCACCATGTAGCGTAGGTGGAGAATTTATATCCGCGGCGGTATTCGAATTTATCCACCGCTTTCATCAGGCCGATATTTCCTTCCTGTATAAGGTCGAGGAATTGCAGGCCGCGGTTGGTGTATTTTTTCGCGATGGAAATCACGAGGCGGAGGTTTGCCTCGATCATTTCTTTTTTCGCCTGGTTGCTGTCACGCTCACCTTTCTGGACGGCCATTACAAGGCGTTTGAATTCGGCGATATCAAGCCCGATGCTGCCTGCGGCGGTGCGGACGGCTTCGCGGATGCGCTTGATATTGGCGGATTCCTTGGTCGCGAATTCATCCCAGCCTTTTATTTTAAGCTTGGACATTTCCTTGAGCCAGCCGGGGTTCAGCTCATTGCCGTAATAGTTCTGGAGGAACAGCGGACGCTTGATTTTATTCTTTTCGGCAAGTTGCAGGAACTCGGTATCGATCGCGACAAGTTTTTTGTTGGTTTCATAAAGCTCGATTATCATCCTGTCGATAACGAGGTTGTCGAAGCGGATTTCCTTGAGCGCTTCCACTGCGTCTTTCTTGAGCTGTTCATATTTTTTGAGCAGTTTATCTTCCGGTTTCTTGTGCTCAAGCGCGGCTTCAAGCTTTGCTTCCTGAATTTTCAGGAGTTTCTTGCAGGCGTCGGTCGCCTTGTCGAGCGCCTCGCGGACGATGGGCATGAGCTTCTCTTCCATTGCGGCAAGGGAAACGTTTGCATCATCGTAATCTTCCTCTTTTTCTTCCTCGCCGTCGTCTTCTTCCTCTTCCTCGACTTCGTCGTCAGTGCGGGTTTTTTTGCGTTCTTTTTCCTTGCGGCGTTTGTCTTCGAGGGTTTCAAAATCAGCATCCACAGGCTTGTTATAGGTCACGGTGTTGCCGGGGCCTGCGCCATAGGTCGCGTCAAGGTCGATAAAGTTGCGGAGGAGGATCTTTCCTTCGTTAAGGTCGTTGCGCCAGTTGATGAGCGTGCGGAGCGCGAGCGGTGTTTCAAACAGGGAGGAAAGCATTTTCTCGCGGTTTTCCTCGATACGTTTGGCGATCTCGATCTCGCCCTCGCGGGAAAGAAGCTCAACGCCGCCCATTTCACGCAGGTATAGCCTTACCGGGTCATCGGTACGGCCATGGTTTTCATCTTCCTGCGCTTCAAGGCCTTCTTTTTCAATGAAGTCATCGGCGTTTTCGGCAACGATGACGTCAGCGTCATTCAGCTTGGAAACGAATTCGTCAATTTCCTCGGTGGAAAATTTATCGCCCGGCAGCATGAGGTTGATCTCATCAAAAGTGATGCCGCCGCGTTCCTTACCGCGCTGGATGGCTTTCTTGAGCGCCGTCTTGAAGATTTCCTTATTATCTGCCTTTGTGGCTGCTTCATCCTGTTCCGGGGCGCTTTTTGGAGTTTTGGATTTTGCTTGGGCTTTCTTGCTTTCTTTTTCTGCTTTCTGGGTTTTAGTCTTGGTCATATCCTGCTTGTCTTTGTCTACTTTGACATTGTTCTTAGTTGGAGCAGGGGCTTTTACAGGAGTTGCCGCAGCTTTTATAGCGGTATTTTTCGCAACTGCCTTAACCGGCTGTTTTTTTTGCGGTGTTTGTTTGCTTGATGGCTTTTTGGCAGCAGGTTGTTTTGCCAATGGCTTTTTCGCGATTGGTTTTTTTACCGGTTTTGCGGCAGATTTTTTAACGGGCGTTTTTTTTGCCGGCGCTTTTTTGGCAACGGCTTTTGGCGCCGGTTTTTTTGCGGCGGGTTTTTTTACCACCGGCTTTTTCGCGGCAGGTTTTTTCGCGATTGGTTTTTTGATGGCCGGTTTTTTAGCCGCAGGTTTTTTTGTAGCGGCTTTCGGCGCTGGTTTTTTTGCGGTTAACTTTGATGCAATTTTCTGCAGGAATGATTTCGCGGCGGGTTTTTTTACTTGTTTTTTAGCAGCCATTTTTATTAGTCTCCAAAACTGAATTTATTTTCCGCTTCCCGCAATTGCCTGCGCGTTTCCTGTAGCCTGATGAAATCATTTTCGAGATCATCATTGCTGCCTGGACCTGTGCAGTCATTAACGGCAAGCAGGAGCCTGTATTGTTCAATCAATTTTTCCCACGCAATTTTTGGGTTGCCCCATTTTTGCGCGTAATCTTTACCGTACTTGATGTATAAGGATAATTTTTTATCGAGCCCTTCGGTGAGCTGTTCAAGCTCCGGCGGTGTCTCCTGGTTTCCTTCATCAGTCTCGTAAGCGGTTGTAAATAATATATTTTGCCTCATGTTGTCAATTTCAAGATGCGAAAACTCGATATTTGCCAGTTCTTCTGCGGTATTTGTGTCATTTAGAAGCTCCGGGAAGCTGGCTACAAGGCCGATTATGGTATATTCCAGCCTTAAAACCTTTGTTTTTTCAGCCTCGGAGCCAATTACGCCGGAAATCTGTGAAGTATTCCCGGTGGCGGTTTTCAGCGCGGGTTTCTGGCCAAAGCTGCGTGAATCCTGCCAGAGCTTCTGGCGGAAGAAATCAAGGTAATTCTTTGAAATATCGGGGTTTTTAATATTTCTGGCGAGGTTTTCCAGCCTTGCGCGCAAATCTGCCTGTTGTTCCGGTGTTTTAACCGGTTTTGCCTGTTTTTCGGCATTATATACCACTTCCGAGAGCGGGCTGGCGGCATTTAAAAGGTTGCGGAAGGTTGCGGGCGACTGTTTCACCACATCGTCCGGATCCTGCCCGGCGGGAAGTTCGACGAATTTCAGCGAATATCCCGGTTTGAGCAGGGGTAGGGCGAGCATGGCGGCGCGCTGGGCGGCGCGTTTCCCGGCATTATCCCCGTCAAAGCAGAGCGACGGTTCTTTCGCCAGCGCCCATAATTCGCTTAAATGCTCCTCGGTGAGCGAGGTTCCGAGCGGGGCGACGGCATTCTTGAACCCGGCCTGATTAAGGGAAATCGTGTCCATATAGCCTTCGGTCACGATGATCTCGCCGGTTTCGTGGGAATATTTCCGCGCGATGGATTTGCCGAACAGGATGCGCCGCTTATGGAAAATCGGGGTTTCGGGGGAGTTGAGGTATTTCGGTTCGCCTTTTTCGAGGATGCGGCCGCCGAAGGCGATAACACGGCCTTTATTGTCAGTGATAGGGAAAATGAGCCTGCTGCGGAAAATCTCATAGCCGTTGCGGATAAGGCCGATTTCGCCCATCTGCTTCAGGTTGAAGCCTTTTTCGGTGAGGTATTGCTGCATCCTGCCCTGGATATCCGGGCAGAAGCCAAGGCGGAATTCCTCAACCGTTTGCTCGGAAAGACCGCGGCGTTCAATATATCCCCTTGCGGCAGCGCCTAAATTATTGTGCAGGTTTTCCTTGAAATATTTCGCGGCGGCTTCGGCGCAGCTCATCAGTTCGGCAAGATGGTCATATTTCTCAACCATTTTCGGGTCGGCCTTGGGTAGCTGCATCCCGGCTTCGAGCGCCAGAATTTCAACGGTTTCGGGGAAGTTGAGGCCTTCGGTCTGCATGATGAAATCGAACATATTGCCATGCGCCCCGCAGCCGAAGCAGTGGTAAAATTCCTTTTCATCATTCACGGTGAAGGAGGGCGATTTTTCGTTATGGAAGGGGCAAAGCCCGGTGAATTCCTTGCCGCGCTGTTTGAGCGCGACACGTTTCCCGACAATTTGTGAAACATTGAACCGGCTACGTACCTGATTGATAAATTCTTTAGGGAAAAGCATTTGGTGTAATATAGGGTAGTATCTTGCCGACTGCAAGGTTTCAGTATATATGCTTCGTTATGGAAATCGAACGCAACCGGCGCGAGAAGGTCAGCATCAACATCATATCGTTGATTGACATATTGTTTTTCCTGATTCTTTTCCTGATGTTATGCACGAATTTCAGCAAGGACCTTGCTATCGACGTTTCGATGGCGGACAGGCTGGACGGTTCGGAAGCCACCCCCGCGCTGGCGAAGAATATTGACCGCGAGGAGGAGAATATGATCCGCGTCAGTATTTCGCCGTTAACGGTGGCGCTGGATAATATACGTTACAGCAAGCAGGAATTTGAGGAAGTGATGGCGGAAAAAATCGCCGATGACCCGCGCCGCCGGATCAACATCCGCACCGAGGAGGGGGCGACGGTGCAGAACCTTGTGGATGTTATTGATATTATGAGGCTGAAAGGCGCCTCGAATGTGATAATCGACCGCTAGTAGCTTTGGTAATTATACCAAAGCGCTAAGTACTTTTCCATCGTCACCCCGCGCTTGTCGCGGGGTCTGGTTCAGTGGGTACAGACAGTGGTGGCAAGGCTAACCGGATCGCGGGATAAACGGCGTTGTTACATGGCTTGTCCCTCCTGTCATTCCCGTTCAGATAAATCTTAATATAATCAATGGCTTATCAGACAAGGTAAGATTCCCGCCTCCGCGGGAATGACAAAAATTATGCTTATATTTCAATGGGCGGCGGGAGCCATGCAACAACGCCGGGATAAACCCGCGATGACGGGTAGCTAATACTTTGCTTAAGGGGTTAACCGTCAACAATGCTGGAAATACGGGTGATAAGCATGAAGATGGTTTCCTTCAGTTTTTCATCGCAGATCGCGTCATAGCGGGCGAGGAGTTTGGCCTGTTCAACGCTAAGCCCTTCCTCGGTGAGGGAAAAATCGGGGAAGAAGATATTCGCGTCGGTTTTCAGGATATTGGCGATTGCGTAGAGGGTATCGGCCCCGACGCGGTTTGCCCCGGTCTCATATTTCTGGACCTGCTGGTAGCTGAGGTCAAGCTCCTTTGCGAGGTCATTGAGGGAAAGGTTGCGCGATTGCCGCATGGTGCGGATTGTTTTGCCTATATATTCATTAATAGTGGGGGGAGCCACGACAGAATCACTGGATTTATTAAACATAGCGGTTAATATCTGTGTTTGGTTGAATACACCAATATGGTTACACCAAATTGGTGTATAAGTCAACCCTTATTATAATTTATTATTGTTGCATGGCTGATAACAACCTGAAAACCCCCGAACGCATCGCCAAGGTAATTGCGGTAAGCGGATATTGCTCGCGGCGTGATGCCGAGAAGCTGATCGCGGAAGGCAGGGTTCAGCTTGAGGGGAAGCGGGTTGAAACCCCGGCGGTCAAGGTCACTGACGAGATCATCACAATTGACGGGCTGGCCATCAGCGACAGGCCGAAACCGCGTATTTTTATTTATTACAAGCCGGTCGGGCTTGTCACCAGCCATAAGGATGAAAAGAACCGTGCAACCGTGTTCGGCAACCTGCCCAAAAACCTGCCGCGCGTGGTTTCGGTCGGGCGGCTTGATTTGAATTCCGAAGGTTTGCTCCTGCTCACAACGGATGGCGGTGTTGCCCGCCGGCTTGAGCACCCATCCGCCGGGCTGGAGCGGGTTTACCGCGTGCGCGTGTTCGGCAGGGTGATGATAAACGAGCTTAAAAAGCTGAAAAACGGCATCACGCTTGATGGCATAAGATATGCCCCGATAGGAGTGGAGATTGAAAAACTTGCCACCAATTCATGGCTGGTAATAACGCTGCGCGAGGGTAAAAACCGTGAGATACGCAAGGTGATGAAACATTTTGGTCTGGAAGTTTCGCGGCTGATACGTATACAATATGGGAAATATAAGCTGGGCAATATGAAACCCGGCGAGGTAAAGGAAGTGAAGCTGTAGCGTCCAGGGGAAAGTGATGAGAGTGATATCGGGGAAATACCGAGGCAGGAAAATTGAATGCCCCAAAGGCTACAGGATACGCCCGACTTCCGACATGGTGCGAAGCGCTGCCTATAACATCTTGCAGAACCGCATTTACTGGGAAGACACGAACGTGCTTGATGTATTCTGCGGCACCGGGTCATATGGCATTGAAGCAATTTCGCGCGGGGCGAAGTTTGCCGGTTTCATCGACAACCACCACGAATCGGTTGAGGCGACGCGGATGAACATCGAGAAAATGCACCCTGAGAAAAATTATTCGATTTTTGCCTATGATGTCCAGCAACTCCCGAAGGCCGACCGCGAATATGATATTATTTTCATGGACCCGCCCTACCGTACCGGAATTGCGCCGAAGGTCATCGCGTCACTGAAAGCAGGCGGGTGGGTTGCAAAAGATGCTCTTGTTTTTGTGGAAGATGCGGAAAGGGAAAAGCTTGATGTCCCGGAAGGGTTTGAAGTGGAGAGCGAGCGCCGTTACGGTAACACCCAGCTCTGGATTTTGCGCCCGGTGGGGTAGATGGTTGCTGGTTGCGTGGTTACTGGTTACATGGCCATCTCTCTAAAGCCGTCATTCCGGAATTTTTTTCAGGAGAAAAAAATATCCGGAATCCGTAAACATTAGGGTTTCGGCAAAAAGTCAGGAGACTTTTTGCGTAATAAAATATCTGCTGACATT
>CAZJFC010000081.1:1484-6535 GCA_964545245.1 uncultured Rickettsiales bacterium | reverse complement strand
AACGGCAAATCCCCCATCACCGACACATGGTGGCAGACCGAAACCGGCGGCTTCATGATAACCCCGCTCCCCGGCGCGACAGACCTCAAGCCCGGCTCCGCCACCCTCCCGTTCTTCGGCGTACAGCCCGCAATACTCGACCCGCAATCCGGCAAGGAACTATCCGGAACAGCCGAGGGCGTGCTGTGCATCAAGGATTCATGGCCGGGGCAGGCACGCACGATATACGGCGACCACAAACGCTTTGTCGAAACCTATTTCACCCAATACCCCGGCTATTACTTCAGCGGCGACGGCGCAAAACGCGATGCCGACGGCTATTACTGGATATCAGGCCGCGTGGACGACGTGATAAACGTTTCCGGCCACCGCATGGGCACGGCGGAAGTCGAAAGCGCGCTGGTGCTGCACGAGGCGGTTTCCGAAGCTGCCGTTGTCGGCATGCCGCATAAGATCAAGGGGCAGGGAATATATTCCTACGTTACCCTCCACAGCGGCTTCACCGCGAGCGACGAACTCAGGAAAAATCTCATCGCCTTGGTCCGCAAGGAGATCGGCCCCATCGCCACGCCGGACATCATCCATTTCACCCCCGCCCTGCCGAAAACCCGCAGCGGCAAGATAATGCGCCGCATCCTCCGCAAAATCGCCGAAGGCGAAGCGGATAAAATCGGCGATGTTTCCACCCTGCTAAACCCCGAAATCGTCGGGCAACTGGTTGAAGATAATAAAAGACTGGCGGGTTAATTACATTTATTCTGGAATTCCGAAGCTCCACCCCATGCACCTCACCCCAACCCTCTCCTCATAGGAGAGGGAGCAGCATTCTCCCCCCTATCAGTGGGGACAAAATTATCTCTCATCTCCCCCCTATCAGGGGGGATTTAAGGGGGGTGGTCACTTACGACCTCACCTACTTTTCCGGGTTTTATCTTCCGCAACCGCAGGCTCGGCGGAAACAACCCGCACGGAAGGAAGCGGGGCCTCTGGAATTTCAGCATCCTGCGCTTTTTTATCAGCAGGCTTTTTCCTCCACAATTCAACACCGCTCACATCAACGACCGCCTCGCCGATACCTTTGTTACCGCCGGTTGCGGCACGGGAAGCAGCATCTATAGCTTTATACCCCATAAACGGCAAAGTAGCGAGGGAAGCAAGCAGGGTAATTGCTCCAGCGCAGCCCACAAAAGAAATTGTTTCCAACCTTGAAAATTTCAGCGTCTCATCTTCCTGGGGCTTAGGAGTTCCATCAGGCACAAAATCATCACCGTAGCTCATATATATTCCTTATATTGCGCGGGTTTTTTTACCCGCATTGCGAATGAAAATCAAATGGTTTTTTGTAGGTTAAGAAACCTCACGGCAAGGAGCGACTTCCTCCGCTTTTTGGGCTAACGCCCTGAAAATTTTAGCGTCGTCCTTATGAATACCATATATTCTCAAGGTCACTCGCCCGTCACTTCCTGTAACATCAACCCCCGTTGCTACATCTTCCCCAACCGGGGATAACAGCGATTGAATTTTCTCCGCATCTGTTGAATTACACTGAATAAAATAATGCGTGGTTCTGGATTCAGGAACATCCTTACGTTTACCTTCCAATGCCTCCATCAAGTGGCTGATCGAGCGTGATGCGATAATATTGCTGGAAACGCGTATATCGCCGGATTCCACCCGCGCCAGAACCTCTCCCAAAACTTCATCGCGTTTAACAGACCATATCTCCCCCGCGCGCTCTTCCATGGCGGATATGGCCTCGACCCTGTCCAGCTTCTCTGCCGGGTATACCTTAATCATGTCATTGCGCACCGCATCCCTGATATCTCTCTCACGCTCGCCAAGCTCCACGCTACCAACCTTCCCCTTGACCGCGGCGATCACTTCCTCATATCGCGCAAGGTGTTCTTCAGGCAGTTCCTCCCCATGTATATCACGTAATACCTGAAAAGCGATTTCATGCAATTCACTGCAACCATTAAAATCCAGACGGCTCCTGAATAAATCATCAACAAAAGCTTTAAATTCTTCCTTAGTCATTGTTTCAGCCATATACCCTCATAGCTTAAATTTTCTTCAAATAAATAAAACCTTTTATAACCAGCAATAACGCCAGTTACAACAAGAAAATAAAATCTTTTTAACTAATTTAACTAAGCAACGCTCTTAAGCTTCGCCCTCGCCTTCAGCGCGGCTTGCGCGGCGGCGAGCCTTGCGATAGGCACGCGGTAAGGCGAGCAGCTCACATAATCCAAACCGATCTGCTGGCAGAAATTGATTGAAGCCGGGTTGCCCCCATGCTCGCCGCAGATGCCGAGCTTGATGCCCTTGCGGGTCGCGCGGCCACGTTCAGCGGCGATTTTAATCAATTCGCCAACGCCTTCAATGTCCAGCACCGCGAACGGGTCATGTTCGACAATGCCCTTGTTTTTGTATTCGTCGATGAAACTTCCCGAATCATCGCGCGAAATGCCGAGGCTGGTCTGCGTCAGGTCATTCGTGCCGAAGCTGAAGAATTCCGCCACTTCGGCGATTTCCCCGGCACGCAGCGCGGCACGCGGGAGTTCAATCATCGTGCCGAGCAGATATTCAACTTCCGGCGCGACTTCCTGATGCGCTTTTTCAATTACCACCTGCAAAATTGAAAGCTCTTTCTTGCCAAACACCAGCGGAACCATGATCTCCGGTTTTGCTCCGGTTTCCTTCGCGGCCTCAAAAATCGCCTTCGCCTGCATCTCATAAATTTCCGGGTAGGTGATGCCTAGGCGGCAGCCACGGTGGCCAAGCATCGGGTTGGATTCATGCAGTGCGGCGGCACGCTGGCGCACCTTCTCCACACTCACCCCGGCAGCCTCGGCAACTTCCTGCATTTCCGCTTCGGAATGCGGCAGGAACTCATGCAGCGGCGGGTCAAGCAAACGGATAGTCACCGGGAACTCACCCATGATTTTGAACAATGACGCGAAGTCCTTCTTCTGCATCGGTTGCAGTTTCGCCAGCGCCTTGCGGCGGCCTTCCTCATCTTCCGCAAGGATCATCTCGCGCATCGCCGGGATGCGGTCAGCCTCGAAGAACATGTGCTCGGTGCGGCAAAGCCCGATGCCCTCCGCGCCGAAACGGCGGGCGGTTTCGGCGTCGAGCGGGGTTTCCGCGTTGGTGCGGATTTTGAGCGAGCGGATTTCGTCAGCCCATTTCATCACCTCGGCAAAATCACCGGAAAGGTTCGGCTGGATGGTCGGGATTTTGCCCAGCATCACCTCGCCGGTTGAGCCGTTGATGGTGATAAGCTCGCCCTGTTTCACGGTTAATTCGCCCACCGTGAATTGTTTCGCCTTGTAGTCGATTTTGAGCGTTCCTGTACCGGAAACGCAGCATTTGCCCATGCCCCGCGCAACCACTGCCGCGTGGCTGGTCATGCCGCCCCGCGCAGTGAGGATGCCTTTGGAAGCATGCATACCCGAAATATCCTCCGGGCTGGTTTCGATGCGCACAAGGATAACATCCCTGCCTTTAGCTTTTGCGTCCTCGGCTTCCTCAGCGGTGAACACAACCTCGCCGGAAGCCGCGCCGGGAGAGGCCGGCAAGCCCTTGGCGATAACTTTCTTCGGCGCTTTCGGGTCAAGCGAAGGATGCAAAAGCTGGTCAAGCGCGGAAGGGTCGAGGCGCTCGATTGCCTCCTCCTTGCTGATGAGCTTTTCAGCCACCATATCCACCGCGATTTTGAGCGCGGCGGCGGCGGTGCGCTTGCCCGAACGGGTTTGCAGCATCCACAGCTTGCCGGTCTGCACGGTGAATTCGATATCCTGCATGTCACGGTAATGTGACTCTAATTTCTTATAAACTTCAACGAGTTGCTTATAAACTTCCGGCAGGGTTTCCTCCATCGAAGGCAGCTCGGAACCCGCTTCAAGACGCGCCACTTTGGTGATGGATTGCGGAGTGCGGATGCCCGCCACCACGTCCTCGCCCTGCGCGTTGATGAGGTATTCGCCGTAGAATTCCTTCGTGCCGTTGGAAGGGTTGCGGGTGAAGGCAACTCCTGTCGCCGAGGTTTCGCCCATATTGCCGAACACCATCGACTGGATGTTGACGGCAGTCCCCCAATCCTCAGGGATTTCATGGATTTTGCGGTAGTAAACCGCGCGGTCGGACATCCATGAATTGAACACCGCGCCGATCCCGCCCCATATCTGCTCATGCACATCATTCGGGAACGGTTTGCCGAGTTCTTCCTGCACGCGCTCCTTGTAGGTTTTTACGAGTTGCTTGAGCTGGTCGACAGAAAGGTCGGTATCAAGCTCAATGCCGGCATGCCCCTTAACTTCGTCAATGATCTCCTCGAAAATATAGTGGTCGACATCCAGCACCACATCGGAATACATCTGGATGAATCGTCGGTAGGAATCCCACGCGAAACGCTCATTGCCCGACTTTTCCGCGAGGCCAACAACGGTTTCATCATTAAGGCCGAGGTTCAAAACCGTGTCCATCATGCCCGGCATCGAAGCGCGCGCGCCGGAACGCACGGAAACCAGAAGCGGGTTCTCCGCATCGCCGAATTTCGCGCCGATTTTTTCCTCGATCTTGCGAATGCCGTCCTCCACCTGTTCTTTCAGAACTTTAGGATATTCGCGTTTGTTCTTATAGAACTCGGTGCAGACTTCGGTGGTGATGGTGAAACCCGGAGGGACCGGGAGGCCGAGGTTGCACATTTCGGCGAGGTTCGCGCCTTTGCCGCCGAGCAATTCCTTCATTTTCACGGTGCCTTCTGCGGCGCCGTCACCAAAGCTGTACACAAATTTTTTCATTGCCACGATTCCCATTTTTTCCTCAAAAATATAGTAAACGCCCCGGCTGCCCGCCGGAACGCATCAGGTGCAGAGGTTTTTAAGTGAATTAACCGGAAAGTTCAAGCCTGATTTTAGGGGATGGAACTTCGGAATTTCCGATATTCAGGAATTCCAGAGTTCCGAAGTTCCATCCTCTCACCTCACCCCCACCCTCTCCTCATAGGAGAGGGAGCTACAGTTCTCCCCCCTATCAGGGGGGATTTA
>CAZJFC010000081.1:0-1474 GCA_964545245.1 uncultured Rickettsiales bacterium | reverse complement strand
GGGGATTTAAGGGGGGTGGCCACTTACGACTAATGACTAAAATAAAAAATCCCCGCCGCAGCGAGGTTAAGAACCAGATTCCCGCCTTCGCGAGAATGACACAGGAACATATCGGTTAATTTTTATTATTTTTTGAGGCCGCCCCGGAGGGTTCTCTCTCATCTTACAATTACCATAATATCACACAACCACCGGTTTTGTCAAGTTTTTGGGGTCATTTATAACCATTATAATTCAGATGGTTATAGGGCATTTTGAAAATAATTCGCATTTGTTGCTATAAAACCACACCTCTCTGGGCTGCATCGCGGGTTGAAATAGCCTTAGTCAAAGCAGTTTTTACCTTTTCATAATCAATATCCTTCGAGAGATATTCGCCCCCGATTTCCCGCAATGTTGCCTTATGCTCAGCTTTCATGTCCGTATGGCCGGTTATCAATATCATGGCTGGCTTGGGGTTACGGTTGGCAAGGCTGGTGAGTAGCTCAATTCCCATACGGATATCCTCCCCTTCCTCGTTGGCTTTTTTGGGAAAATCGTTATCCGTCGAAACCACACTGAAAGGCTTTCCATCCGCAGCAGCTTTATTATATAAATCAAAAGCTTCTTCTTGAGTCCCGACAACCGCAATATTCCCTTCGGGCACGCCAATTGTTTTATAAATCCCGTAAAACAAGCCTTGCAGCGCCCGGTTATCCTCAACCACCAGGATTTTCTCTTTTGAGAAATCGATGAACCGCACCACTTCAGCTTCAGGCGCACTGACAGCAGGCACAGGTGAAACCGTTGGTGGGTAATGCATACTCATTGGATGATTTTATCCGGCAGAGATTAAGGATTGATTAGGATTCAATATAAAACCACGTATTTTCTTAAGAAACATACACAAAGCCGAATCCACAGCGCTTTACTTCCGCACACCGGCGGATTTTCCAAGCTGGCGGTCGATAGCTTCCTGAAGCTCATCTATCGTGGCAGGCTTGAACACCACTTCCGCCTTGAGCCGGATCAACTGGCTGCGTACCCCATCAATATCCATTTTATCCCCGGTAATCAGAATAGCGGCAGTTGGCCTATTTCCGTGGGCAAGAAGTTCAAATCCCGAATCCTTGATAACCCTGCCGTCTTTTTCATGCGGGTAATCCTTATCGGTGATAAGAATGTCAAAACTGCCCTTTTCCAGCGCTGCCCTGGCTTCGTCCAGACTTCCCACATCGGTGATATTGCCTTTATCGAAGTTCATGCAAATCGTCATAACCCTTATCAATGAACGGCGCAGACCATCGTCATCCTCCACCAGCAGCAATCTTGTGCGGGAATAATCTTTTTGTAATGCTTCAACGTGACTCATTAACGCACGTTAGTAAAACCACTCTCTCAGGTCAACATTTTTTGATACGGTCTTGGCGGAGAGATTGCCACCTCCCCCATCCCCTCCTGATAGGAGGGGAGAAGAAGATATTTCCCTCCTGAT
>CAZJFC010000080.1:0-6583 GCA_964545245.1 uncultured Rickettsiales bacterium | reverse complement strand
TCAAAGTGCTGTTCTCGGGCGAGTTCGACGGGCTGGATTTCCGTGGTGCGTTCGAAGCCTTCGCCGAGCGTTTCGAGCGCCAGGGGCGTGGCCAGCGCCGGATCAACTATCGCCTGCGTGACTGGGGCGTTTCCCGCCAGCGCTACTGGGGCTGCCCGATCCCGGTCATCTATTGCGAAAAATGCGGAACTGTCCCGGTTCCCGAAGACCAGTTACCCGTTGAGCTGCCGAAAGATGTCACTTTCGACAAGCCCGGCAACCCGCTCGACCACCACCCGGCATGGAAACACGTGGACTGCCCGGCTTGCAAAGGCAAAGCCACCCGCGAAACCGACACTTTCGACACGTTCTTCGAATCCTCATGGTATTTCGCCCGCTTCGCGTCCGATATCCAGCCAAGTTGCGGGAACGAATCGCCCGCAGGGCGCAAGGCCATTGAGGCCGCAAAGCTGGGCGCGGCGCTTGAGCGCAATAATATCCTGCAAGGAGCAGATAAATTCCTCCCGGTGGATAACTACATCGGCGGTATCGAACACGCGGTGCTGCACCTGCTTTATGCCCGCTTCTTCACCCGCGCCCTTAAAAAATGCGGCCTCCTGAATGTAGAGGAGCCATTTAAGAATTTGCTTACGCAGGGCATGGTCTGCCACCCGACATATAAAAACGCGCAAGGCGAATGGATCTACCCTGAGGAAGCCGACGGAACCTCCATCAAAGGCCCTTCGGTGAAGATGAGCAAATCAAAGAAGAACGTCGTCGACCCTAACCGCATCGTGAGCAATTACGGGGCCGATACGGCGCGTTTGTTCATGCTTTCCGACTCCCCCCCTGAGCGCGACCTTGAATGGAGCGACGAGGGCATTGAGGGCAGCTTCAAATTCCTCAACCGCGTCTGGCGGCTTGCCACCGGGGAACTGCCCGAAAAAGCCTCGGAAGCCAAACGCAAGGCCATCCATAAGGCGATAAAGGACGTTACCGCCGAGCTGGAAAATAACGGCTTCAACAAGGCGGTTGCGGGCGTCCGCACCCTGTTCAACGAATTATCCGGCGAACCTTCGCGCGAGGGCGTGGAAGTGCTGCTCAAGCTCCTTTCCCCTATCGCCCCGCATATTTCGGAGGAGCTGTGGCAGAGCTTAAGCAAAACCACCTTGCTTGAAAACGAGCCATGGCCGGTCGCCGATGAGAAACTGCTTGAGCGGTCAACCGTGAATGTAGCAGTGCAGGTGAACGGCAAGAAACGTGCCGTATTACAGCTTAAAAAAGGCACCAACGAAGCCGAAGCACGCGAGGCCGCACTGAGCGAACCGGGCGTTGTGACTTATATCGGCGAAGGCGGAATCAGGAAATTTATTTATGTACAGGACAAGATCATCAACATCGTCGCTTAAGCTGGCTTTTGGCTTCTGGCTTCTGGCCTTTAGCCTGAGCGCCTGCGGGTTCAAGCCGGTTTACGGCAAGGAAACCGAGCAAGGCCCCCAGCTTGCGGCGATCAGGGTTGCGGATATTCCCGGCAGGAACGGGCAGGTTCTGCGCACCACCCTTGAAGATTTGCTCAACCCGGAAAATGTTTACTCCGAGCCGCAATACCAGCTTAACATCAAGCTTGAGCGCGCCCTGCGTGAGCTTGGTATTCAGGACAACCTGCGCGTAACGCGCTATGATGTTGCGCTTACCGCTAAATACAGCCTTATTTCGCTGGTCGATGGCCGCGAAGTGACCAACGGCGTCAGCCGCATAAAAAGCAGCTATAACCGCACCGAATCCGAATTCGCGACCTTCGTGGCCGATGAGGACGCCAACCAGAAAGCCGCCGAAGAGATGGCACGCGACATCAAGTCACGCCTCGCGGTGTTCCTGAGCCGGTAGACCGGCTCCCTCTCCTATGAGGAGAGGGATGGGGTGAGGTGCCAAGAGAGTGGGAGTGACAGTGTCAGTGGGAGTAAGAAACTGACACTACAGCATCCACCCCCCTTCCGTCCCCCCTGATAGGGGGGAGATTTTTGTGGATTGTTATGGCTCACGGCCCTCCAAAAGGCGGAAAAAGCTAGCGGCGACCCGAAAAAACCCGTTACGGCTGCTTCGTTTCCGACCTGACCGGGTTAGCAGGCATCTCGCCCGCCACTAGCCGGATATCGGTATAAAGGATGTCTGCATAAAGGGCAATAGCCAGATGAGGGGGAAGATAAAGGGGGAGGGATAAAGGGAGAAGGATGAAGGGAAATTTCCCTTCCCCCTTAATCCTTTATCCTTCATCCTGAACCTCATCCACCAGCGCCGCCAGCTTAAAATCCTTATCGGTCAAGCCCTTGGCGTCATGGGTGGTGAAGGTGACGGTCGCATATCCCCAGCCGAATTCGATATCCGGGTGGTGGTTGTGTTCCTCGGCGATATCGCCCACGATATTCACGAAACCAAGGCTTTCGGCAAAATCCTTGAATTCGAAGCGTTTGACCAGCGCCTTGCCGTCACTGCCCCATTCACCCAGTTCAGCGAGCTTTTCTTCTATTTCCGCCTGTGATAGAATGTTTGATAATTGTTTAGCCATGAAATTCCTTTCGATTGAAACCTGTTTCGGCAGATATTCCGTTGCGATATTCGCAGGAGGGAAACTGCTTGCCCATTTTGCGGGTGAAGAAGAAACAAAACAAGCGGAAAAACTCGTCCCCGCGATTGAGGCGATTCTTACAGAAGCCAATCTTGGCTATAAAGAGCTGGACGCGGTGGCCGTCGGCATCGGCCCCGGCAGTTTCACCGGCATCCGCATCGGCATGGCCGCCGCCAAGGGCGATCCCCTTGGCGGCGGGATTAAAACCATCCCGGTTTCCACCCTTACCGCCGCCGCCATCAGGAAAGGCGGTTATCCCGTCCGCCTCAACGCCAGCCGCGGCGAGGCTTATTATCAGGAATCCGCCGCCAGCGAACCGCTGCTGGTGCCATATGAAGGCAAGTTCGACGAACCGCCGGACGCAACCGATATCGGCACGGTGGCGCTTGGCCTCACCCCTAAAGATGAAGAAATTGAACCGCTATATATCCGCAAACCAGATGCAAAACTCCCCGGAACAGCTCCAGCAAAAACTGCATAGCATCCATGTGCGCTGCTTTGAAAAACCGTGGACGCTCACCCAGTTCGAGCCTTACAGCGGAGAAAATGTTATCTTCGCGGGTGAAAGCGGCTTCCTGCTTTATGAGACCAACCCGGATGAATGCGAGATAATGACGTTGTGCATCCTCCCCGAAGAGCGCCGCAAGGGGCTGGCGCGGAAACTATGCGCGGAACTGCTGGAAACCTGCCGCAGCAGGAACCTTAAAACCATTTTTCTTGAGGTCGATGAGCAAAACCTTGCCGCTGTGAAACTCTATGAATCGCTGGGTTTCACCCAATACCGCATCCGCAAGGGGTATTACGCCAACGGCAACAACGCCGTGCTTATGAGATATGCGCTATAGACTACGTCATTGCGAGGAGGCAACGCCGACGACTGCGTCCGGCGAAGCTTTAGCGAAGACGGAAGCAATCCAGTCTGGATTGCCACGCTCACGTTGCTCGCTCGCAATGACACGTTTCAGGAATATATGCTTTAGAGGGGAAGGTCGCGCTGGACCCTGATTGAAAGCGGGCAGATATTCCCGGCGTTTGAAATAACCGGCAACCCGCCCGGGTTCGTGCAGCAGGTGGCGGCGGCGAACGCCCCGAAGCGGGAGGCGCGCACAGCCCCCGTCCGGCAGTTCCTGTCGTCAATCTTGCTTTCCACCGACTGGATATCGGTGGTGGTAAAGGCGCTGAGCGGAACTGCCCCGTCCAGCACGGTCGCATCGCTGGCTATGCTATTGTAATTGTTCAGCTCATAGGAGTTATATTCCCCCGTCCACGCCACGATGAAACTTGCGGTTTCGCCAAGGTAGGAAACCGGGGCGTTCAGCTCGTCAATATCGGAATTGAACCCGTCAGCAGAAATGGCCGCGGTGAAGGTTTTATTCACCGCCTTTGCGCCGCTTTGTGAAAGATGCACCCAGAAATTCGCGATCTCACTGCGGAAAAGGTTGTAGACAGTGTTGGAATATTTGGCATGGGCGGCATTCGAGACCCTGTCATCCTCATTGCCGGGCGGGACCATGGAAGACAAATCGCCCGGCAAGGCTCCATATTTCGTGCGGAAGTTGTTTATCGCGGTGTCGAACTGTTCGACCTGCTTGATGAACATCGTAACCTTCGAGCCTTCAACCAGGTTGCGGCCAATCATGATGCCGGTGATTATCAGCCCGACGATCACCACCACAATGGCCATCTCCACCAATGTGAAGCCGCCCTGCCCGTTATTGAAGCTGATCCTGCCCATAGCGCAATTCTTATTCCCGGCGTGCGAACAAGCAATAAAAAACCTGTTACCGCGATTATATTGGCGTTGATTTTTACCGAAAAAGCCGATAAAAGCCTGCGCAAATCAATCATATCAACAAAAGGTATTAAAATGGCACTTGAACGTACTTTCTCAATCATCAAACCGGACGCGACCCGCCGCAACCTTACCGGCAAGATCAACGCGAAGCTGGAGGAAGCCGGCCTCCGCATCATTGCCCAGCGCCGCGTGAAGCTTTCAAAAGAACAGGCGGAAGAGTTTTACGGCGTGCATAAGGAACGCCCTTTCTTCAATGACCTTGTGGCATTCATGACCTCCGGCCCGGTTGTGCTACAGGTGCTTGAAGGCGAGAACGCAGTCGCCAAAAACCGCGAGGTCATGGGCGCGACCAACCCGGCAAACGCCGATGCAGGCACCATCCGCAAGGAATTCGCCGAAAGCATCGAGGCCAACTCCGTCCACGGCTCCGACAGCCCCGAAAATGCAAAAACCGAAATCGATTTCTTCTTCAAACCGGAAGAAATCGTGGGTTAGGCAAACAAAGCCTGCTTTTTTATTCTCCACAATTTTGCATCTCTGTAACTCAAAACAGAGTACCTGGAAACATATCCCGGCAGAAATACTTAACTTTATTTAATATAGCCTCTTGACAAAAATTATGAATTCCTGTATTTGACAGCAAACCGGAAACAATTAGGGAAAGAAATGGATAACGAAACACGAAATAGGTTTGCCGCTGCTTTTGGTATAGCACCTGATAACCCAATCTTTATATCAAGTAGCTCCCAGCCCAGAACCGAACAGGCATTCGAGGCAATCAGCAAACTCGGTCTGCCAAAAGAACTGGCTTATGCCCCTGATTGGCAAGAACAGTTCAACAACCTTGTCGCACGGATAAAACAAAGCCCGGAAGCTATCGAAACAATCGACAAACTCGGTCTGTCCAAAGAACTGGCTTACGCCACTGACTGGCAAGAACAATTCAATAACCTTGTCGCACGGATAAAACAAAGCCCGGAAGCTATTGAAACAATCGGCAAACTCAGCCTGCCAACAAAAATTGCTTATCATCCTGACCGGCAAGAACATTTTGATAACCTTCCTGTACGGATAAAACAAAGCCCGAAAGCCATTGAAACAATCGGTAAACTCGGTCTGCCAAAAGAGCTGGCTTATGCCCCTGATTGGCAAAAACATTTTGACAACCTTCCTGTACGGATAAAACAAAGCCCGGAAGCTATTGAAACAATCGGTAAACTCGGTCTGCCAAAAGAGCTGGCTTATGCCCCTGACTGGCAAAAACATTTTGACAACCTTGACGCACGGATAAAACAAAGCCCGGAAGCTATCGAAACAATCGGCAAACTCGGACTGCCGATAAAACTTGCTTATCGCATTGATTGGCAAGAACAGTTTGGCAACCTTGTCGCACGGATAAAACAAAGCCCGGAAGCTATCGAAACAATCGGTAAACTCGACCTGCCAAAAGAACTGGCTTATGCCCCTGACTGGCAAGAACAGTTTGACAACCTTCCCGCACGGATAAATCAAAGCCCGGAAGCTATCGAAACAATCGGTAAACTCGACCTGCCAAAAGAACTGGCTTATGCCCCTGACTGGCAAAAACAGTTTAACAGCCTTACAGCTGCTATACAGGAAGAAGGCTTCAAGGAATTAGCAGGGTATGTTCTGGACAACAGCATCAATAAAACCAACTTACTAAACTCCAAATGGCGCCAGAATATGTATGACGTACTGAAACAACTACCTTCCCCGGAAGTGACTGATTCAGGCGCGCCGGAACGCGGCAAGGAAAAAAATGGACATGAGACAGCAGTTCTTAAATAAATTAATCTCCACCAATGGGGACAGGCTATTTTACCTATGTGCTAATGATGCTAAACACAACCTGCCCGCGTGGTATTTTGTGTTTGTGCGCCCTTCCACGGAAAAGGTTTTTGAGGAACTGCCGGAGGGCAGCAGCTATGATATCCGTGATTATGGCAACATTATAAGAAGTGGTTGGGGCAAAACCGCCCCTACCAAAGTAATTGAGGAAATGAACCGGCTCTATTCATGCAGCTTTGGAAATTAGAATATCCTTTATCGTTATCCTCACTTCCTTCCTTGTCATCCCACCTCCCCCTCTTGTCATCCCCGCCTCCAAGCGGGGATCCGGGGCTGGCAGCCCGCACCAGACCCCCGCCGCAGAGCGGGGGTCT
>CAZJFC010000079.1:0-6799 GCA_964545245.1 uncultured Rickettsiales bacterium | reverse complement strand
GATGGGCTGTGCCTCCGGCACGCTCAGGGCTGGCTCGGCTCCTGCCTCGCTCCCCACTCCGTCATCCCCGTGATTTTTGTCAGTAGACAAAAATACGCGGCGCTGCTGCCTCGCGCCAAGTGGGAGTGGGAGTGACAGTGTCAGTGGGAGAAAAAACTGACACTCAACTTCCTAATGACTAGTGCCTTGCGCCTAGTGCCTAGTGCCTAAACCTTCAACATAGTCAGGTAATCCACCATCCGGCGGCCGACTTCGCGCGGGCCCATAACCGCAAGGTCAACATTCTGCTCGGCGAAATATTCCATTTCCTCATCATTCTGCGCGCGGACAAGGATTTTAATATCGCTCTTGATGGCGCGCGCAGCTTCCACGATGCGCCTTGCCTCATAAGGGTTCGGCACGGCCACGATGATGGCTATGGCGTCTTCCAGCGCGGCTTCGCGGAGCGTTTCCTCATGGGTTGCGTCACCGGCAATGGCATGGAAACCCTTGCTGCGCAAATCCTCGATGCGTTCGCGGTGGGCGTCGACAATCACGAGGTCAATATGCGCCGACTGGATATTGGCGGAAATATGCCTGCCCACGCGGCCATGCCCCACCAGGATGACCAGCTCGCGCAGTGCTTCTTTTTCGCCGGTTTTCAGGCTTGAAAGGTCGTCCTCGACCGTCTTGAACATTTTTGAGGCGCGCGGGCTTTGCTGCACCCATTCGTAGATGACCTTGCTGATGTGGAAAAACACCGGGTTGAGCGAGATTGAGATAATCGCCCCGGCAAGGATGAGGTCACGCCCGACTTCCGGCAGGAAGCCGTGGATAACTCCCAGCCCGGCAAGGATGAACGAGAATTCGCCGATCTGCGCAAGGCTGGCGGAAACAAGGAGCGCGGTCTTAAGCGGGTAGCGGAACAACATTACGATAAGCGCGGCAGCGACGGTTTTGCCGATCAGGATAATGCTTAACACGCCAAGCACGAAGAACGGTTCCTCGACAATGATCGCCGGGTTGAAAAGCATGCCGACGGCAACGAAGAACAGGACCGCGAAAGCGTCCTGAAGCGGAAGCGCCTTGTCCGCCGCCTCGTGCGAAAGGTCGGATTCGCGTATCATCATCCCGGCGAAGAACGCGCCAAGGGCGATTGAAACATCGAAAAGCTGGGAAGCGCCGAATGCCACACCCATCGCCACGGCGAACACCGAGAGCGTGAACAGCTCGCGCGAGCGCGTGCGGGCGACCGTCATCAGCACCCAAGGCAGCAACCGTTTTCCGGCAATGAGCATGAACCCTGCGAACAGCGCGATCTTACCGAGCGCCAGCAGCAGGAGCATGGTAACGCTTTTACCATCCGCCGCTGTCCCGGCCTCAGCCAGCGCGCGGGATTCAGCCAGCGCCGGGATCATGACGAGGGCAAGCACCATCACGATATCCTCCACGATGAGCCAGCCGATCGCGATATTGCCGTTATTTGATTGCAGCAGGTTATGTTCCTCAAGCGCCCTGATGAGTACGACCGTACTCGCGGTGGAGAGGGCGAGGCCGAGCATCATGCCGCTTTCGATCGACCAGCCCCAGTAACTTGCGAGCAGCGCGCCGAGGACTGTCGCCACGGTAATCTGCACGATGGCTCCGGGCAGCGAGATGCGGCGCACATCCATGAGGTCGCGCATGGAGAAATGCAGCCCCACACCGAACATGAGCAGCAAAATCCCTATCTCGGAAAGCTGTTCCGCTATTTTTATATCGGCGACGAAACCGGGCGTATAAGGGCCGATCAGGATCCCGGCGACAAGATAGCCGACAATTGGCGAAAGACGAAGTTTTGAAGCAATCAAACCGCATATGAAGGCTACTGTGAAACCCACAGCTACGGTTGAAACGATTGGCATATCAGAATGTACAGCCATTTATCTCCTACACAAATTGAACTTTTACTACACAGCACCAATGGGACAAATGCCCCAAATGTGCCAGAAACCAGAATAACCTAAATTGCGCTCCCGCTAAACGCAAGCAGAAGTTTAGCGCTGCCGCAACTAAGCTAAGGAAGTGTTACAATATGGCACAATCCCGTAAGGGTTTATGCCTTATGCCGCTTCAAGAATTTCTTCTTCCACTTCATTCTGTGCAGCATTTGCTGCGGCGTCTTCCGCTTGCGGCGCAAGCAGCGCGGCGAGCAGCCCGCCAAGGCCGGAATATTTATTTTCGGCTTTGCGGCCATCATAAATAATCCTGTCCTCATAGCCGGATATCCACAGGGCATCCGGGTTGCGTTTTGCGATGACAAGCTCACCCTGCGTAGTTGCGCCGAATGGTGAGCGCAGCATCTTGAACATGATAAGGCCATCACCGAAAACCTGTTTCAGCGCTTCCCTGGTTTCGGCGCTGAAACCGTTTGCGATCTCCTCTATTTGCGGCGCGTCGATGAGGCTGATAACTTCCATCTTGCCCCATTCGGTCGACATCGCGAAGCGCGATTTCTCGATACCGGAAAGCCCGCGCTGCGAATCGTTGTGGATTCTCCACGCTTCCTCCACCGGGATAGAGAAGGCCTTATGCCCTTCGATTTCACGCCCCTGGAAGAAGTAGTGGTTGCGGATTTTATGCGAGCGCAGTTCTTTCTGCATCAGGCGGAGCGCGTCCGCATCATCGTTCACTTTCCAGATGATAGGCGTCTGGTTTTCCATGCTCACGAAATGGCGTTTGCCGAGTTCGCGCACCGCGTTTTCAGTGACTTCGAGCCATTGGTAGCGGCCAACTTCGTCCTGTATGTAGTTCCCGTTCGCGTCTTTGGCGAGGAACTCATCCGGGTGGGTGAAATGCACCATGAAGGCGAGCGCGGTTTTCGGGAAGTTCTGGTTGAACTTATCGAGCATATCGAAGAAATTCGCATCGAAACGCTGCGGGAAAAACGCAAGTTCCTTAGTGCCGATACGCACGATCTTTACGCCCGCTTCCGCAAGTTTGGTCATGTACTCGAACAGTTTTTTGTTGGAAAGCACCATCGGGTCGCCGCCGGAAAGCAGCGCTTCGGTGATCGGGTACATTTTCCTGCCGTCCTTGTCGAGCTTGGTTCCGGCGCGAACTTCCTCGTTATATTGTTTCACATAATTCGCCGCGTCATCCGGCTTCACAAGCCCCTTGCCGGTTTTGCCGCTGAACAAATCGAGCCTGTAGCAATAGCGGCAATGCGCCGAGCAGGTCATTGAAGAATAAAGCAGCACCAGCTCATATTTATGCAGCAATCCCGGAACCGGGGAATAGTTTAGCTGGTTGGAAGGGTCAGCCTCGCCGGAGAGATCGAACACTTCTTCCTTGCGCGCCTTGATGAGGTTGGTGAGATAAACCGAATTTTCGCAAAGCTGGCGGTAATGGTCGGAGATTTTTGCCTTCATGCGGTTTTCGATGCCGAGCGCGATAAGTTCCTTCGCTTCTTCCTCGGTATAAAAACCTTTATATTGCTCAGGGATTTTCCCTGCTTCAAACGGCTTCAGGCCGTTCACATTTGCACGCTCGAATTTTGATTCGGTGATTTGCACCGTAGCTGGATCAAACATTTTAATCTCTCAAGTTAAATTATAATTGCACGAAGTTGGTTTTCAGGAGGCCGGTAGACGTATCATAAAATTGCTAGACTAGCAACATAGTAGTGTTTTGCAGTGCAGCAAAACCAAGGGCTATGCCCCCGATGTGGCATAAAAGCCTTACTCCGCCTAGGTTGTAAAAAATCCATTATGATTAGAAGTGGGAGTGTCAGTGGTAGTGTCAGTAAGAATGAAAAACCAAACCACCACTGACATTGATAAAGAACACCTCCCCCATCCCCTCCTGATAGGAGGGGTGAAGAAGATATTTCCCTCCTGATAGGGGGGGTGAATTGTTACCCCCTCTCCTATGAGGAGAGGGTCGGGGTGAGGTGCCAAGGGAGTGGGAGTGACAGTGGAAGAAAAAAACTGCCACTCCAAACTGTCACTGTCACTACACTAAGCCGCCTTCGCCACCCCCGCGAATACTGCGCTGAATGTCTGGTGCAGCTTATCGACAATCTCCCCAACATGCTTCTCATTCAAAATGAACGGCGTCGCGAACATGATGTGGTCGCCGTTCCTGCCGTCTATCGTTCCCGGCATTCCGTAAAGGCACAGCCCTTTCCCCTGCGCGGTGGATTTTAATTTCGCGTTTATTTTCTCCGCCGGGTCGAACGCGGCTTTGGTTGCCTTGTCCTTCACCAACTCAACGCCGATGAACATTCCGCGGCCACGGATATCGCCCACGAATTCATGGTTGCCGAAATTGTTTTTAAGCTCCTGCATCAGCAGCGCCCCGGTTTTGTTCACGTTCTCAAGCAGCCCGTCGCGCTGGATTATCTCCTGTACTTTCAGCGATGAAGCGCAGGCGATTGCGTGGCCGAGATAAGTGTGGCCGTGCTGGAAAAACCCGCTGCCGTCGCGTATTGCGTCGTGGATTTTCCCCTGCACCATCGCCGCGCCAATCGGCTGGTATCCCGCGCCCAAGCCCTTCGCAATAGCGATGATATCGCCGGTGATTCCCTCCTGCTCCGCCGCGAACAGCGTGCCGGTACGCCCCATTCCGCACATCACTTCGTCCAGAATAAGCAGCACATCATTCCGGTCACAAATCTCGCGGATGCGCTTGAAATAGCCTTTCGCCGCCGGAACGCAGCCCAGCGTCGCGCCCACCACCGGTTCCGCCACGAATGCCGCGACATTCTCCGCGCCCAGCTCGTTGATTTTCTCCTCAAGCTGATTCGCAAGCCTCAGCCCGAACGCCTCCTCGCTTTCGCCTTCCTGCTGGTAGCGGTATGCGAAACATGGGTCGATATGGCTCATCTCGATCAATAAATCGGCGAATTGCGCGCGGCGCATTTTGTTGCCGCCCGCCGAAAGCGCGCCCAGCGTGTTGCCGTGATATGACTGCCAGCGCGCGATTATCTTCGTTTTTTTCGGCTTGCCGGTTTCCTGAAAATACTGCACCGCCATTTTGATAGCCGCCTCCATCGCCTCGGAACCGCCGCTCACAAGGTAAACTTTTTCCAGCCCTTGCGGCGCTTTTGAAACAAGGAAATCCGCGAGCTTCTCCTGCGCCTCGGTGGTGAAAAAACTGGTATGCGCATAAGCCAGCTCATTCGCCTGTTTCGCAATCACGTCACGCACCTCCTGGTTGGAGTGCCCAAGGCACGAAACCGCCGCCCCGCAAGACCCGTCCAGATACCGCTTGCCGTCCTTGTCGATGATATAAACCCCGTCACCCTTGACGGCAGTCGGGTATGAGGTTTTCAAATGGCGGTGGAATACGTGTGTCATAATTTTTTCCTTATGTTTATTTTGTATTTTTCTCTATCTCATTCTGCATCAAGGTAACAACTGCTTTATGCACCTCATCCGGGCTTTGGTTTGCGTCGATTACCACAATCCGGCTGTTCCCGGCAGCGAGTTTAAAAAAACCCTCGCGCACTTTTCGGTGGTATTCAATCCCTTTTCGTTCATAGCGGTTTTCTTCACCGCGTTGTTTCGTGCGTTCAAGGCCGGTTTCCGCCGGGAGGTCGAGCAGGAAGGTCTTATCCGGCCTGAAATCCCCCAGCGCAATTTTGCGTATCTCCATAATTTTTGCGATATCAACTCCGCCCGCATAGCCCTGATAAACTGCCGTTGAGTCAAAAAACCGGTCGCTTAATACCCATTTCCCGGCAGAAAGCGCGGGTTTTATCACCTTTTCCACATGGTCAACCCTTGCCGCGTAATTGAGCAAAATCTCGGCCAGCGGGTGCAGTTCTTCACCGTTCACCAGAATCTCGCGCACCTGCTCGGCAACCGGCGTTCCGCCCGGCTCGCGGGTGGTGATGACATCATGCCCATGCCCGCGCAAATATTCCGCCAGCAGGTGAACCTGTGTCGACTTCCCGCAGCCTTCGCCGCCCTCGAACGTGATGAATTTCCCGGTCATTGACCGAGTTATAAATCATAGCCCGAAGAAAAACAGGGTTTTTTACTGCCTCCCCCCTCTCCTCATAGGAGAGGGGGGAATTATTTTTTGCCCCCTTCACGGCTCCTGCCGTTCAGATGGGCTGTGCCTTCGGCACGCTCAAGGCTGGCTCGGCTACTGCCTCGAATCTATATTCCGCCCCCCTCGCGGCTCCTGCCGCTCCGATGGGCTGTTCGCTCCGCTCACGCTCAGGGCTGGCTCGGCTCCTGCCTCGCTCCCCACCCTGTCATCCTCCGAAAATTTTTCAGGAGAAAAATTTATCGGGGGATCCATATTAAAAATTTCAGGAGAAATTTTTAATGCAATAATAAAGTCTCCTGACTTTTTATTGCCGGATACCGGATATTTTTAAGATTCCCGCCTCCGCGGGAATGACAAATGATTACTGGTAAAAATTCCGTTATAACGAAGTGAACAGCTACCAACCACCGGCTACTGACCACAGACTAAATAAAAAAAATCCCCGCCGCAGCGAGGTTAAGTTTTGTTATTCTTTGAGTTCACCCCGGAGGGTTCTCTCTCATCTTACAATTACCATGATATCACACAACCCACGGTTTTGTCAAGTTTTGCACCCCTCTCGTATCCCTTGCCCAGCAAGGCTTACAACAGCATTAAAAAATAAAATCCCATTTGTTGCAGATTTGCAACAACCCATAGGTGTATTTTTAGAAGAGTCATTTGTCATTAAGGGCACCTCCCCCATCCCCTCCTGATAGGAGGGGTGAAGAAGATATTTCCCTCCTGATAGGAGGGGAGAATTGTAACTCCCTCTCCTATCAGGAGAGGGCTGGGGTGAGGT
>CAZJFC010000078.1:0-7080 GCA_964545245.1 uncultured Rickettsiales bacterium | reverse complement strand
TGGCGGGAAACGCCCCAGTCGCGCAGGCGGTAGGTGGTCTTGCCTTCACCAAGGCCAAGCTTTTCAAATTCGGCGATGGCGCGTTTTTTGGCTTCCTCAACGGTGAGGCCGTTCAGGAATCCGGAGTTTTCAAGCCTGCCTTCCTCATTCACTACCGGGATGATGGGCAGGCCGTATTTTTTGGCAAAGGCCTCATCGCGCGTGTCATGCGCCGGGCAGCCGAAAATCGCGCCGGTTCCGTAATCCATCAGGATGAAATTGGCGACGTAGAGCGGGAGTTCCTTACCTTCAACGAATGGGTGTTTTATGCGGAGGCCGGTGTCGAAGCCCTTTTTCTCAGCGGTTTCGATTGCTTCTTCGGTGTTGGCGATCTTGTTGCATTCTTTTATGAAAGAGTCGAGAGCCGGGAGCCGGGCGGCCAATGCTGTGGCAATAGGATGCGCGGGTGCTATAGCGCAGAAACTTGCGCCGAAAATAGTATCAGGACGTGTTGTGAAGACTTTTAGTTTACTCGACTCAAGCCACTCGACTCTGGTTACAATATCAAAATTAATTTCCGCGCCGTGGCTTTTACCGATCCATTTCTCCTGCATGGTTTTCACCGCGTCCGGCCAGCCGGTGAGGGTGGAAAGCCCTTGCAGCAGGTCTTCCGCGAAATCGGAGATTTTGAGGAACCATTGTTTCAGCTTGCGGCGTTCAACCACCGCGCCGCTGCGCCAGCCGCGCCCGTCAATCACCTGTTCGTTGGCGAGGACGGTGTTGTCAACCGGGTCCCAGTTCACCATCGATTCTTTCTGGTAGGCGAGGCCGTTCTTCAGGAAATCGAGGAAGAATTTCTGCTCGTGGCGGTAATATTCCGGGTGGCAGGTGGCGATTTCGCGCGACCAGTCATAGGAAAGGCCGATGCGCTTCAATTCCTCGCGCATGCTGTCGATGTTCTTATATGTCCAGTCGGCGGGGTTCACCTTGTTCTCGATGGCGGCGTTCTCAGCGGGAAGTCCGAATGCGTCCCAGCCCATCGGGTGCAGGACTTCAAAGCCGCGGGCGCGTTTGTAGCGGGCGATTGCGTCGCCGATCGTGTAATTGCGCAGATGCCCCATATGGATGCGCCCGGAAGGGTATGGGAACATTTCTAGGATATAGGATTTTGGTTGATGGTTGATGGTTGACGGTGAGGTTTTATAGAGGCCGGAACTCTCCCAATACCCTTGCCATTTGGCCTCAATTTCTGCGGGATTATATACCTTATTCATATCCATAAACTATCAACCAATTCCCATCAACTTTCGCTATTTGCCTGTCTGCGCGATGCGAAGCTGGCGGGCGCGGGTAAGGATGGCGTTTTCAATATCGGTCGCGGTTTTTTCGGCGACTTTTTCGTCGCGCCAGCCGAGTTCCTGGTCAAGTTTCTGGCGGAATACGGAAACGCGGATGCCGTCGGAGCGCAGTTTGTCGCTTAGGATATAGGCGTTGATCTTGAAACGCTCGCCGGCCACGCCGGGGTCTTCGTACCAGTCGGTGACGATTACGCCGCCGAACGGGTCAGCCGTGGTGACGGGCATGAAGCTGATCGTATCAAGCGTGGCGCGCCACAGGAAGCTGTTGACGCCGATCCCGGAGCCGCCGCTTTCGTCATCTTTCTTGCCGCCGCCGAAGAGGTTCAAACCGTCATCACCGGTGACTTTGCCGCGGCGTTCGCGGCGTTCGTCTTTATTGTCTTTCGGGAAATTCTTGGAGTCCCTCTCGATGCCGCCGCAGGCGGTGACGAGCAGGATTGCGAATATGGCGAGGAATTTTTTCATATGGAACTTGATATATCAAGCTAACGGGGAATAGGCAAATCAGAAATTTAAGTCATTGGTCATTAGTCGTTAGTCATTAGGGAGTCGTGAGTCGTAGGTCGTCAGTTGTAAGTTCCACCCCCCTTCCGTCCCCCCTGATAGGGGGGAGAATCGAGGCTCCCTCTCCTATGAGGAGAGGGTCGGGGTGAGGTGCTTAGAGTGGAACTCCGGAACATCAGAAGTTCCGGAATTCTGAAATTCCGAGGTTCCATAAAAGAAAAAGGCGGGAAAATTATCCCGCCTTAAATCTTTAGTATCGTAATGAACTAACTAGAAAGTGAGTTCAGTACCGATGAGAACGATTGTGCCATCATTGCTGACACCAGCTGGAGCACCGGCATCTGAATCCGCATCGAAGAAGCTAACTTCTGCGTATGGAACCAGACCAGGAGCGAGTTGGTAATCAACACCGATTGACAGGTTTTGGAAGTCATTTTCAACTCCGCCACCGAAATCAACTTCTGAATCGAAGTAAGTAGCAGATACGCTGAACGGGCCGGCTGCATAGCCAACACCTACGTCCCAAGACCTTGCATCAGTACCAGGGCCGAATGCAGGGCTTTCATCGATATCAGCGTAAGAACCGCCAACAGTGAAGCCGCTGAACGAAACGTTCACACCAGCATCCCAAGCGCGGAGGTCTTCGCCGGTAAGGCTGCGTTTAGCATCACCGGTTTGGCCAGTAATAGCAGCTTTAACGCCTACAGTGTCGAAGTCAGCAGAGTAGTTGATACCACCTGAGAACACATGCTCAACTTCACCCACAGCACCAGCCGCAGGTACTGCCGTACCAATATCCTCAGATTGAGGAATGTAGCTCACACCAGCCTGGAAGCCAGAAAAGCGTGGAGTGTAGTAAGTGATTTTAGTCGCGTCTTCGTCAGTTCCAGGATTGAAACCAAGACCACCACCGTTATGAGCGAGTGGAAGATCAGGACGGATAAAGAAGCCGTTAAGGCCAGCAGCACTAGGGAGATAACGGTAGAAGTCACCGTCAATACCGCCAGTAGCAGAAGCGAAAGTCGAAGAGTTTACAGAAAGGGCTTCCGCAGCGTCAGTGTTGCCACCGAGTTCAACACGACCCCAACCACCTTGAACGAAGAGGTAGGTTTTGTCAGCGTTGAGACCGCCGTTTTGCTGGTTGTCAGTGTTGCCGATGTCAGCTTCGAGCTCGATAACCGCACCATATTCAAGGCCGTTGTCAGCTTTACCTTCAACAGTGAAGTGGATTTCAGCATCATTGTTGAAAGTTACTTTGTTGTGGCCCGGAAGGCTTTCGTTTACATCATCATCGATGTAACCAGCTTGGAAGTCGAGGAAACCACCGACGTTCACTTGCAGGTTTGCAGCTTCTGCGGGAGTCGCTGAGAAAGCGAGAGCACCGAGAATAGCTGTTGTGCTAAGTAGTTTTTTCATATTACTATCCTTCTTTGTTGTTAAACCTATAATGAACCCTTCAAACATCTATATCAAAAAAACCTATATAGAAATTCAAAAGACCCAAAAACAATTACTGCATCACCGCAGCGCGTTTGCGGGTGTTCTAATCCATTTAGGGGGGCTAAGGCAACCAATATTCGCAGGTTAGGTTTTATTTTTCGCCTTTCTCCTGCGGTACTGTGGCATGTAAACAACAGTTTTTATACCCTGAAACCGCCGCAACCCCAGCAAAACCAAGGCTTTCGACGAGTTTTTCTCTTTTTGGCAAAATTCCGCCCAGCCCATATACCCTATTGACAAATTTTCCGGCGGTTTTTCTGGCGCGGAAAGCTCCCATTCCCGGCCTGCCGGGATGGCTCGCGGTTTCAAAAAACGGGGAGAGCAGAACTGCGTCAGCCCCGGAATCCAGGGCTTTCACGAGGGCGGGGCGGGAATGCGCGGCGGCGGTGATGAGCCAGCCGGGCTTTTTGTTGCGCCATTTGCGTATGCTGCCCGCCATAAATTCCGGCAGGTGGATGCCGTCGGCATGGAGTTCAAGCGCGAGTGGGATATCTTTTGCGATAAGGAAGAAAATTTTCCGCGCAAGGCAGATTTTTCTTATTTCCTTTCCCAATTCGCGCCTTTCGTTTTGCGTAAGCCGGTAATCGCGCAATATCACCGCGGAATTTCCGGGCAGGTTTTTTACGGTGGCGATTACATCCACCCGCGAAGTGTCGGTTATGAAGATGTGTGGGGGGAGGAGTTTGAGGTCACGGGTCACGAGGTCACAGGTATTAGTTTATAACAAATTACTATGGCCTGTTGCCTGTAGCCTATCAACTAAAAAAGGGAGCCGAAGCTCCCTTTTGGAATTGGTGACAGCAAGGATTAGTTGCTTTCGTCTTTTTTCCCGTCTGTCTTTTCTTCTTTTTTGGCGGAAGTTTTGCTTCCACCGAACGCTGCGAAACGTTTGTTGAATTTGTCGATCTGGCCGGCGTTCTGGTTAACCGCGAACGCGCCTTTGTTCCATGCCGGGTGGGTTTTAGGGTCAACGTCGAGGCGCATCGTATCGCCGTCCTTGCCCCATGTGGAGCGGGTTTCAAACTCAGTGCCGTCAGTCATCACGACTTTGATCTTGTGGTAATCAGGGTGAATGTTCGGTTTCATGGTAATGCTCTGTATAAAAATTTCGGAATGGGTATATATTGGTTTATGGAAGATAAATCAAGTGAAATATTTACGCTCAGGCGCCGCGCGCAGCTTTGCGGCCTCAAAAAACAAATTTTGGGCCTTGCCTTCGCTTCGCCCGGAACCGTTCCCGCAGCTTTGGGATTCGCCCCGATTATCCCCTTTACATAAGGATAATAGTCATCCCGGCGCAGGCCGGGATCCAACCTTAATTCTATCGCCATGGATCCCGGCCTGCGCCGGGATGACTATAGGGCGTATCCGGAAACAAGTCTTTACTTATGACGATGGTATATATGCCTCATTTGCCATTAGGGAGTTGAGTGTCAGTTTGCTCTACTCCCACTGTCACTCCCACTCTCTTTGCACCTCACCCCGACCCTCTCCTCATAGGAGAGGGAGTAAACGTCATTCCCGCGGCTGCGGGAATCTTAATTACTTACGACTTGCTACTAACGAAGTGATTGAGGGGGCCGTTGCCGTTGCCGATCTTGAAGGCGGAGGTTATGCCGTCGCGCACGAACTCGCGGGCTTTTTCGACGGCGGTCAGGACATCGTCCCCGCGGGAAAGGTGGCAGGCGATCGCGGTGGAAAGTGTGCAGCCGGTGCCATGGGTGTTTTTGGAGTCGATCTTTTCCGAGGTGAGCACGTCGAATTTCTTTCTGGAGACCACCACGTCATAAACCGTGCTGCCTTTGATGTGGCCGCCTTTAATAAGCGCGTGTTCCGCGCCCATTTCAACCAGGATTTTCCCGGCGGCGACCATGTCATCCATTTTGCGGATGGTTTTCCCGGTGAGGATCTCCGCCTCCGGGATGTTTGGCGTGACCAGCGTTGCCAGCGGGATGAGTTTTTCTTTCAGCGCGGCAATCGCATCATCACGCAGGAGTTTCGCGCCTGCCTTGGAAACCATCACCGTATCAAGCACGACCGGAACCTTGAAGCCGTCAATCGAGGTGGCGACTGCGGTAATTACGGGGGCGTTGTTGAGCATGCCGATTTTTATCGCGTCGCTGCCGATATCGGTCAGCACGATCTCAATCTGTTCGGCGACGAAGGTTGGGGCGATGTCGAAAATGCCGGAAACCTCGCGTGTGTTCTGCGCGGTGAGGGCGGTTATCGCGGTGGTGGCGTAAACGCCGTGCTGGTGCGCGGTCTTGATATCGGCCTGGATTCCCGCGCCGCCGCCGGAATCGCTCCCGGCGATTATCAGCAATTTGGGATGCTGGTTGATTATTGAACCTGTTTCCGCCATAATCGGGGAAATTAACGTATCACTCGGCAAGTATCAACCATGAACTACGCACTCTATATATTGGCGGCCTATATAATCAGCTTCTGCGCGATCGGCTATATGTTCACCTCGTCCTATAACAAATACCGCCGCGCCCAGCGCGAGTTTGCCAAGATGAAGGCGGCGCGGGGGCGTAAGGAGCAGGCGCAGCCGGAAGCGCCGGTGGTATAAGAGAGAGCTTTTTAGCAGCCTATGCTTTATAGTTATGAGCAATAAGAGTTTATTTGTATAAATATATATCGACATCTGTACGTCCATAGCCTACCATTGGCGGCCAACAAGTGAGGCAGCCACAATAGGCTACCATAAGCAAATGGATTTTTCTGGCTTTTGAAGGTATCTGGACTAATTCAGGAGATATTGGCGTTCTTCTAGGGGACATCCCGGCACCGGGTATCTGCCAATGAATATCATTGTTTCCGAACCCAAGCAGTTGTGCTGCGGCGCTGGCATTTGTTGATCTATAAATCCTTCCATTGTTTATATTTTCACCGGAAGCTACGTTATAGTCTGTATGTACTGAACAGATACGTTTAAATGACTGATAATATGAAGTCTCTTCTCCCAGACCTAATTTCAGCCCAAGGTCACTATAATACCTAGCGCCTCCTTCCGCTGTGGATATGGGGGGGATGTTGGAGTGGTCGTCCAAATAATCATGATGCATGATTGTATTTCCATCCTCATCCGTAAATTTATATGCGGCATGCATCGAGTATGCGCCCGTTCCCATAGAGCTGTTAGGACTTCCATACGGCCCTCCTTCTCTGTCATGATTCCACCATTTTCTTTTGCTCATTATACATAGGGCATCCAGCCTCATATATCTTGCCCCAGTATAGTCATGCTCAAGGTCGTAGATTATCTCGGTATTTGAAACACTTCTCTGTACATAACCAAGATCACTTATGTCCTCACATCTTATTTCGGGAAGTTCACCGCCCCAAGCTGGATTATACCCAGGCCCTGCATGCCGGACTATTTTCTGCTCCTGAATTGAAGCAATAAGTTCTCCCTCCAGCTCACTTCCGTTACCGCTACTTGCTGGTAAACCACAGGCATAAGCCCCGGCGCCGTTAGAGATAAGAGTTTCACCGGCGGCGCAGTCGGGAAGGCCGGTGGCGGTGGAGATGTTGGAGGAGTTGGCGTCCATGTTGAGGGAGGTAACAGGTTTCCATCTTATGTAATCGTTGAAGTATGTCGATTCCGTATCACCATCATTGATCGGCATATCGAAGAACAATGAATTGGCATCACAATTCTCCGAGTCTTTCGTTGTGGTACCGCAGGCGACGACATTCTGCCCGGTGCGGTTGAAGGAACCTTTGCCGTCACTGC
>CAZJFC010000077.1:0-7473 GCA_964545245.1 uncultured Rickettsiales bacterium | reverse complement strand
CCGATATAGCCGAGATGCTCATCCGGCTATATCGGCGGGTTCATCACCATGGGGCAGATACTCTGCATCCCTATGCTGATGCTCGGAACTTATTTAATCGCGCTTGCGCTGAAGGCACCGAAAAGAAATGTCACTGAAGCAAAAAATAGCTGATGAAATAAACTCCGGCGGGCCAATGCCGATTGACCGCTATATGGCGCTTTGCAACACACATTACTATGCCACGCGTGACCCTCTGGGCGAAGACGGCGATTTCATCACCGCGCCGGAAATATCGCAGGTTTTTGGGGAAATGATCGCCATCTGGGCAATCACCGAATGGGAAAAACTGGGGCAGCCGGAAGATTGCGCCGTGGTCGAGTTCGGCCCCGGACGCGGCACGTTGATGGATGATTTCCTGCGCGGGATAAAAATCATGCCCCACTTCCAGCCGGAAATCCACATGGTCGAGACCAGCCCAGTCTTGAAAAAAATCCAGCAGGAAAAACTGCATGGGATAAATATCAAATGGCACGGGCAATTTCCCGTCCTCGGCAAACCTGCAATCGTTATCGCCAACGAATTCTTTGACGCGCTGCCCGTTAAGCAATTCGTCGGGAAAACCGAACGCATGGTTGTTAATGACAGCGAACGCCTTGCCTTCAACCTTCCAGCGGAAGATGGGGCAATCACCGAGATTTGCGCCGACGGAAAACACATAATGAAGAAAATCTCCGCCCATGCCAGCGCCGGGGTGATTATTGATTACGGTTATTTTGAACCTAAAGGAATTGATACGCTGCAAGCCTTGAAAGGCCATCAATTCCAACATTTCCTTGAAAACCCCGGCGAAGCCGACCTCACCGCCCATGTGGATTTTGAGGCGCTCGCCAATGCCGCCGAAAAACCGGTGAAGCTGCAAACCCAGCGGGATTTCCTGCTTTCATTCGGAGCGGATGTCCGCGCGCGCATCCTCGGCGTGGAAGATGACCTTGAAAGGCTGGTCACGCCGGAGCAAATGGGGACATTGTTCAAGGTTCTAACCTTCGGTGAGGATAAGGGCTAATAATCGGTTGAGTTTTAAAAACACTCATTTATGTTACCCGGCATGAATGACAGCACCCCACAACCAGCACAAAGAAAAAGGTCACGCATCTGGGATCTGATCCCGCTTTCGATATTCATCGGCATGGCGTGGATGATGGTTTTCCTCACAAACCTTGATGATAACGCCCGCATGATGCCTAACATGATAGGCAAGGAACTGCGCGATTTTGAAACTGTCGAGCTTTTCAGCGGCGAGAAATTCTCCAGCGCCGACATTAAAAACGACATATCCATCCTTAACCTCTGGGCCTCATGGTGCACAAGCTGCCGCGCGGAACACAAGGTTCTCGATAACCTCGCAAAAAAAGGGTATAAAATCTATTCAATCAACGTGGCCGACACACCGGAAAACGCGAAAGGCTACCTTCAGGTTTATGGCAACCCATACTTTAAAACCGGGGTTGACCCGATGCGCGAAATCACCATCGCCATGGGCGCGACCGGCACGCCGGAAACCTATGTAATCGGCACTGACGGGATTATTTACTTCCACCAGCGCGGCACGATCAGCGAGGCCACTGTCGACAAGAAAATCATCCCGATAATCAATGAGCTAAAGGATAAGCAACAATAGCCATGGCAAAATTCGCATTAATTGCCGCACTGGTTTTTTTCAGCACTGTTTCATATGCCTTCACCGTGGAGGAAAAACTCCCCGACCCGCTCAAGGAAAAACAGGCGGAACAGCTTTTTCATGAGATAAAATGCCTTGTCTGCACCGGCGAATCGCTCTCCGAATCAAACGCGGAGCTGGCGGTCGATATGCGCGCGCTGATACGCAAAAAACTGGCGGAAGGCAAAACCCCGGAAGAAATCAAATCGGAACTGGCCGAAACCTATGGTGACCAGATATTGCAAACCCCGCCTTTCCGCGGCGATACGTATTTACTTTGGTTCGCGCCGCTGATATTGTTGGCCGCCGGGGGGTTCGCCATCATAAGGAATTTAAATGCAAGACGTAATTGAACTTTCAAAAGAACTTATCCGCTTCCCTTCCGTCACCCCGGAACAGGCCGGATGCCTTGATTTTATTGAGGAACTGCTATCCGCCAACGGCTTTTCCTGCGAGCGCATGAAGTTCGGCGAGGTCGATAACCTCTATGCGAAATATGATAATGGCGGGGAGAATTTCTGCTTCGCCGGACATATTGACGTCGTCCCGCCCGGTGAGCTTGCCAGATGGACAAACAGCCCGTTTGAGCCGGTAATCCGTGACGGCAACCTCTACGGACGCGGCACGTCAGATATGAAAGCCGCCATCGCCGCGCAAATTATCGCCGCGATTCAATTCGCCGGCGCAAAGAAAAAAGGCACGATCAGTTTTTTGCTGACCTCCGACGAAGAAGGCCCCGGCGTTGACGGCACCAAGAAAGTCCTCGAAGCCCTCGCCGCACGCGGGGAGAAAATCAACGCCTGCATTGTCGGCGAACCAACCAACCCGAACAAAGTCGGCGAAATGATAAAAATCGGCCGCCGCGGCAGCATGAACTGCCACCTGCACGTCCAGGGGAAACAGGGACATGCGGCCTATCCCGAAAACACCGATAACCCGGTGAAGAAATTAATCAATATCCTGCACGCGCTGCAAAACCACAGGCTTGACGAAGGCAACGAGCATTTCACGCCCAGCAACCTTGAAGTGGTTTCTTTCGATGTCGGCAACCCGACCTCCAATATCGTCCCGAACCATGCGACCGCGCTGCTCAATATCCGGTTTAACAATTTCCACACCTCGGAAAGCCTGATTAAATGGATTGAAGGAGTTGTCGGGGATGACCCGAAAGTTACGCTCAGTTTCCATGTTTCGGGGGAATCTTTCCTAACGCAGCCGGGGCGCTTGAGCGAAATCACCATGGCCGCAGTCAAGGAAGTTTGCGGCGAAGCGCCTGTACTTTCCACCACCGGCGGGACGTCCGACGCAAGGTTCATTTATAACTATGCCGAAGTGCTCGAATTCGGCTCCGTAAACAAAACCGCCCACCAGATCGATGAACATGTCAGCGTCGAAGGCCTTTACCAGCTTGAGAAAATCTACGCAGGCATATTGCAAAGGTTTTTTGCGTGATAACAATCGGACCCAAGTTCAAGGAAAATATGTTAAAGTAAATATGTCATTCCCGCGGAGGCGGGAATCTTAAGACCCCCGCCTGCGCGGGGGTGACAGGATAGTGTGTGAGAATGATATGAAAATAAAAATTGTTTCGGCAGAAAGAACAAAGGATAAAAGCCTGCTGGCGCTGGAAGGGGAATATCTTAAACGCTGCCGTGGGTGGAAAATCGAGATCATCGAAGGTAAAAAATTTGAACCGAAAGGGCAATTCGTCATCGCCCTTGATGAAAAAGGCGAAAACCCGAAAACTACCGAACTGGCAAAAAAGCTGGAAAAAATCGCGGCAGGCGGCAAGGAAATCGCGTTTGTTATCGGCGCGGCTGATGGGCATGACAAGGCAGTTGTTGAATCAGCCGATTACCTGCTTTCTTTCGGCAGGCTCACATGGGCGCATAAGCTGGCGCGGCTGATGCTCACCGAGCAAACCTACAGGGTTTGGAGCTTGCTGAACAACCATCCCTACCACCGGGAATAATCATTTTATAGTTGGGCAGCCCGGCAGTCCTTTAAGCCAATTCGTTATATATGGCACATAGCGGTCGTCACTTAGCTTAATATCTGAATTCTCTTCATCATATTTTTCAATAATTATATTCAGGACATTCTGCTGGTAGCCCGGCTCAGCCACCATGGTTATCCCGTTGTAGTAAGTATTACCCCTAGGCTTATGATTAATGGAAATTTCCGCAGCGGGATTGGTTGTATAAAAATCCGCATCCACCAGAGAATAAGGGTAGCATCCTCCGGCACGGCCGTTAATTCTCTCGTAAGCGTCCTTGTATGGCATATTGACATTCAAATACGTTTCCTTTGGTTGATAGCGCTCAGTAACGCAACCGGCCAAAAAGAAAATAATAGCAAAGCTATATTTTAACATTTGTCGTCCCCGCCTAACCATCTTTTTATATTATTAATTTCTTCCTCATTATAAAATAAGGTTGTGCGCCTATAGATCATGACCTTGGAACCATTTCCATGAGGAACCATATCAACCGCTATCAGGTAGTTTTCACCAAACATCCAATTGTCGAGATATACTCTAATCTGGCCAATATTGTTATGGGCTTCTAAATTCGATTCTACAGCTATATTGCTGCCATAACCAATATCCATCCTCATGCACTCTTTTATCTTCTTGGAAAGAATACGGTATGACTCCTGATAATCGTGCGGGGAATTAATGGTGACCAGATTATCCTGCACCCCGTCCCGGAGACCTTTTTCGGAGCTTTATATACACGCACTTAACGGCAACGTTGCCAACAATAGTATAAACTTCCTATACATTTGAAAAACCTCAAATTTTTAGCGATTATATGTTACGCTCATTAATAGTGGGTTAAACAGCATCCATCACCGGAAATAAGGTTAGTTAACGCGCAGGAACCAGCTTTTCAGCCAGTTTATCGCCCTTGCCGAGATATTCGGCGGCAATGCGCTTTTGCCAGTTCGGGAGTGAAACATCGGCATTATTTTCTAATAAGGACTCAATCCAGTCTGTCCTTACACCTTGCCTTTGCAACATGTAAACTTCCTTAGGCGGCTTGGCGCGTTCGCCTTCCTTTACCCTTTCTTCGTCATCGCCATCATGGCGGAAACCCACTAGGTAGTGCAGAACCGTATTACCATCTTTATCCTGTTTGTTTGGGTTTGCGCCTTTTTGCAGGAATAAATCGAATATTTCTTTGCACCTGCCCATTGCGGCTTCGTCCGTGGTTACATAGGTGCTGTGTATCAGGGCGGTCTGGCCGCGCTTATCCTGCGCATCGAGATGTTCCTTAGCTTTGTCACCCAGCTTTTCAAGGATGTACTCAACAAATTCAACATTTCCGCCGGAGGCCGCCAGCATTAATGGCGTGCACCCGTAACCGTCAGGCGCTGTCAGTGCTTCGGGATATTGCTCAACAATGTCCTTGAACTTCTCCAGACTTCCATTCCATGCAAGCCCGAAAGCAAAAAATTTTAAATCCACCTGCTCTGTCATTATCCCTCCTGATAAAAATGCATATAATTTTCGTAAGCACATACAGGTTATATGTCAAGAAATATTAAGGAGTGCCTGCTGTTTTCTATAGCCACTGCCGCCCACGCGAGTTTTTACCGCTTGCAATCATGGTTAAAACCCGCTAAAAGCCTAGCATTCAGAGGTTTTATGGCAGCAGATTTATTCGCAAAAATTGATAAAAACGCAAAGAATGAGTATTCAGCAAAAGATATTGAGGTGCTTGAGGGGCTGGAGCCTGTCCGCAAGCGCCCCGGCATGTATATCGGCGGAACTGACGAGAGCGCCATGCACCACCTTGTTTCCGAAGTGTTCGACAACTCCATGGACGAAGCCGTCGCGGGTTACGCGAGCCGGATTGAAGTTGAACTGAAACCGGGCAACATACTTACTATCATGGATAATGGCCGCGGCATCCCGACCGACCCGCATCCTAAATACCCTAAGAAATCCGCTCTGGAAGTTATTTTAACCATGCTCCATTCCGGCGGCAAATTCAGCAACAAGGCTTACCAGACCTCCGGCGGGCTGCACGGCGTGGGGATTTCCGTCGTCAACGCCCTTTCGGATGATCTGCTGGTGGAAGTATTCCGCAACAAGGAAGTCCTGCGCCAGTCATACAGCAGAGGCCACCCGACAACCAAGCTCACCAAAGGCGGCAGCACCAATAAACGCGGGACGGCAATCACCTTCCACCCCGACCCGGAAATTTTCGGCACTAAAATCGGGCTCAAACCTGCACGGATTTACAGCTTCATCAAATCCAAGGCTTACCTTTTCCGCGGGGTTGAGATCCGCTGGAAATGCGACGCCTCCCTCGTTACCGCCGATATGGGCATCCCGACCGAGGACACTATCCATTTCGAGGACGGGCTACAAAGCTTCCTCAAGGAAGAACTGCACAACAAGCTAACCGTAACCAATGAGTTTTTTGCGGGTGAAGCAGATTTCCCTGACAAACAGGGCAAGGTGGAATGGGCGGTTGCATGGCCGAATGATGGCGAAGGATTTACAAAATCTTACTGCAATACCATCGTCACGCCGCTTGGTGGCTCGCACGAATCCGGCTTTAAATCGGCAGTTACCAAGGCCATCAAGGCTTATGCCGAAATGCGCGACAATAAAAAGCTCGAAAAAGCAACCAATGAGGATATTTTCGGCACTGCCTGCGTGATTCTTTCCGCATTCCTCAAAAATCCGCAATTCCAGGGGCAAACCAAGGAAAGGCTGGTTACGGCAGAAGCCGCAAAACTGGTGGAAAACGCGGTGCGCGACCATTTCGACCACTGGCTGGCGGGAAACCCGGAATGCGCCAACCAGCTTGTTGAATATCTGGAAGAACGCATTGACGAGCGCCTTAACCGCAACAAGGCAAAAGACGTTTCACGCAAAACCGCAACGCAAAAGCTGCGCCTTCCCGGCAAGCTGGCCGATTGTTCAAGCGCGGAATCAAAAAATTCGGAACTGTTCATTGTTGAGGGCGACTCAGCGGGCGGCTCGGCCAAGCAGGCCCGCAGCCGTGAGAATCAGGCAATTCTTCCGCTGCGCGGGAAAATCCTTAATGTGGCTTCGGCAACTTCCGAGCAGATTTTACAGAACCAGGAATTGCATGACCTTGAAATCGCGCTGGGCTGTGGCACGGGCAGCAAATATAAAGGTGATGATCTGCGCTATGAACGCGTTATCATCATGACCGACGCTGACGTTGACGGCGCGCATATCGCCTCGCTGCTGATGACGTTCTTCTTCCGCCAGATGCCGGAATTAATTCGTAGCGGGCATTTATATCTTGCGCAACCGCCGCTTTACAGAATCTCCACCGGTAAGGAAACCTTCTATGCAGCGGATGACGCCGATAAGGAAAAAATCCTCAAAAAACTGCGTGGCAAACCGGAAATCGGGCGGTTTAAAGGGCTGGGCGAAATGACCCCGGCGCAGCTAAAGGAAACCACCATGAACCCGGCAAAACGCACCCTCCTCCGCGTCACGATTGAAGACGCAGAAGCGGCAGCGGATATTGTCGAAAGGCTGATGGGCAAAAAACCTGAGCACCGCCTGAAATTCATCCAGGACAATTCCGGCTCCGCCGCAGCCGAGGAGCTGGTGGATATTTAATTGAAATTCTGAAATTCCGGGGTTTCAACCCGGCACCTCACCCCATCCCTCTCCTCATAGGAGAGGGGGAATGCCCCCAGAGGGTTTTGGTTGTTAACTTTAGGAAAACGTCATCGCGGGTTTATCCCGGCGTTGTTGCATGGCGGATAGAAGTAAAGAG
>CAZJFC010000076.1:0-7718 GCA_964545245.1 uncultured Rickettsiales bacterium | reverse complement strand
CTTATATTTCAATGGGCGGCGGAGCCATGCAACAACGCCGGGATAAACCCGCGATGACGGAGAGGGGCGGTTGGTTAATCATGGTTAAATTGCGTTAATCTTTACTGTGATTTTTATGTACCAATTTTTGGCTGAATTTGCTAATAATATCAGTGATTTATGCATTTTTTTTGCACAAGATTCCGGGTTTTGGCGAAAACATGTGATATAATGGGCTATGACCAAACGAATAGCAATAATCGACGGAGTACGCACCCCGATGGGAAAAATGGGCGGCTCCCTTTCCAGAATTCAGGCAGACAACCTGGGGGCGCACGCGGCCAAGGAGGCAATCGCCCGCAGCGGCGTTGACCCGAAGCTCATCAGCGAAGTGATTTTCGGCAATGTCGGTGGCCCCGCGCACGCCATGAACATCGCCCGCATCATCGCGATGAAGGCGGGTTTGGGCAAGGAAATCCCGGCCTATACGGTGCACCGCAACTGCGCGAGCGGCATGGAATCAATCACCAGTGCCGCAAACAAGATCATCGCCGGGGATGGTGAGGTTTTTGTGGCGGGCGGCGCGGAATCGATGAGTAACATCCCGTTTTTGTTCAATGACAAGGGCAAGGCGTTTTTCACGAAATTGGGAATGTCAAAAACCCTTGGTGACAAGCTTAAAACGCTTACTACGCTGCGGCTTTCGGCGTTTTCGCCGGTGATCGGGTTGCAGCTTGGCCTGCATGACATCATCAGCGGTATCAACATGGGGCAGACGGCGGAAGTGCTGGCGAAAGAGTTTAAAATCAGCCGAACTGAGCAGGACGAATTCGCGGTGTGGAGCCACAACAAGGCCGAAGCGGCGCAGGCGAAACTCGCGGAGGAAATCGCGCCGATCGTGAGTAACCCGGAAAAGGGAACCGTATCTGAAACGGATGAAGGCATCCGTAAAGGGCAGAATTTTGAGGCAGTTTCCAAGCTGCGCCCGGTGTTCGACAAACGCCACGGAACGGTGACGGCGGGCAATGCCTCGCAAATCACCGACGGCGCGGCGGCAGTGGTGCTGATGGGCGAGGAAAAGGCGAAGGAACTGGGCTTGAAACCGCTGGGTTATTTGAGCGGCTGGGCATATGCGGGGGTTGATCCGGCGCGTATGGGAATCGGCCCGGTTTACGCGACCAAGAAGTTGTTCGGGAAAACCGGCAAAACGCTCAAAGATGTTGATTTGATTGAGATTAACGAGGCTTTCGCGGCGCAGGTGATCGCCTGTGAACATCTGTTCAAATCGGAAGGAATTGGCGAGATAAACCGTGATATCCTCAACGTGAACGGCGGCGCAATCGCGCTCGGCCACCCGGTGGGGATGAGCGGCACAAGGCTGATTATCACGGCACTGAAAGAGCTGAGAAGGCGCGGCAAGAATACGGCGCTTGCCTCGCTCTGCATCGGCGGCGGGCAGGGGGCGGCGGCGCTGGTTGAGGTGGAGTAAGCTTTTTTTGTCATGCCCGCTTTAAGCGGGGTGTGGATTCACATTTGAAGTGCAACAGTTGAATCAAGAAGGCTTCGGCGGGAGTTTTGAAGCCGAGGCATTTTCTTGGTGTATGATTATAGTGCCTTGTGATGGCAATGACATCATTTTTTGTGATGTCGCTTAAGCTGGTTTTTCGCGGGAGGAAACGCCTCAAGCGCCCGATAGCATTTTCGATACCGCCTTTTTGCCAAGGGGAGTGCGGGTCGCAGAAGAATGCTTGAAGCGGCAGGCGTTGGTGCCGTGCGAACTCTGCGCCATTATCGAAGGTGATGGTTTTCCGGAGCGCGCTATGCAGCGGCGCGAGCATGGCATTCAGGTTATCGGCGACGGGACCTGCGGCTTTGCTGTGGATTACAGTCGCCATAAGCAGCCGTGAAGTTCGCTCATGGGCGATGAGCAAAGCATCAGTTCCCTTGGCGAAGCACATGAGGTCGGCTTCCCAGTGACCGGGTTCTTTGCGTGTTGCAACGGATTCAGGACGTTCATGAATGGATACGCGCCCGGGCAGTTGCACGAACCCCCGGCCTTTACGGCGGCGATAGCCGCGTTTTCCCTTTGCCTGCGGCAGGTAATGGCGCCATGCTTTATCGTTACTGCGGCGCAGTTGGGCATAGATAAAGCGATAGATTGACTCATGGCTGATAACGGGGTTACCATGCTCGAGCGCCAGCCTGCCTGCGGTGGCTTGCGGGGAACATCCCATAGCAAGATATCCCAGCACCTGCTCCCGCAAACCGGGTTGGCGCTCAAGGCGGGAGCCTTTCCACCGCCGGGCCCTGGCCTGCATCGAAGCATAGGAAGGCTCGTAACCTTTGTGCTTGCTGCGGTTACGTTTTAGCTCCCGAGCAATACTCGATGCCGAGCGACCCATAATTGCAGCGATTTGCCGGATCGCTTGCCCTTCTCCATGAAGACGGGCAAGCGCACACCGCTCCTCCAGCGAGAGCTGTCGATATCTTTGTCCCATAGCAACACCTCATATAACAGGTGTTGCACTTCGTTTGTGAATTTAGGGGCATCCGGATCCCCGCGCAGGGCGGGGATGACAACAACGATAGAAGGAGTTTTTAATGGCAAGAAATAAGGCTGATATTTTAAATGGGGAAGCCAGGACAGAGAAAGATTTTAAACCGGAATATAAACTTGAGGAACTGCTTGCGGGGATTGCTCCTGAGAATCGCCATGAGGAAATTGATTGCGGCCTTGAGGTTGGCAGGGAAATTGTGGAGTGGTAAGGCTATAGCTTTTTCCCATCAGGGAATTTTACGACTTCATGTTTTATGCCTGCATTATAATTTTTTGCATACTGCTCGATGCAGTCATGACTAGACTGCTCAAGGCTTTGCGAGTTGATGGTAGAAAAAGAAAGGGCGCAGGTAATGTTAATGTCATCTTCACTGATATTTTCTCCCAGGTAGCTACCTAGCATAGTTTCGGGGTCTATGTAATTTTTGATACTCTCCGGTAGTATAAAATGCCTGTCAATCAGACTCTTGGGGATTGGTTCTTTCGTGGTAAATATGAAATGGCTGTTATGGGTGCGTGCGTATTCATTGTACCAGCCTTTCCAGCCGATAGAGCGTAGTTTTTTCTCTATTTCCTCAGGGGCTATATCAGCTTCATTGTATTCATATAACGGGGTGAAACCATGTGAAACAAGGAACTCCGTAATAGGCATCAAGTGGCGAAAATAAGAGGTAATATCTACCCCAACAACTACAGCTTCTTTGATTACAATTTTTTTCATAACAGTTAATGAGTTCGTCCGCCTGGTTCAAGAACGCTTTCCAGTGCTGCTGTTAGATTGGGGCTGTCTTTATGCCTTAAATAAGCCCGCATAAGGTCTAATGAGGTTTCCGACATTGCATCCACCTGAAGGTAAGCGCCACTTAATACTGAAAGGCCAGAGCGGCCTAAGCCACCATTAATTTCCATGAGAGCTTGATCTAGCTCGCCAATTGCTTTGCTATAAGCATTTGCCGCCAATTCAATTTGTTTTGGATCACTCGAACCAAAGCCCTGACGTAGCCTGCCTTGTCCGGCTTGCTCCCACTTACCATAGAGAAATTGGTTTTTTACAAAATCATCAGGTGAAAGTTTTTTACCTTCATCTTCTATTTTGGGTTTGTGTGATTTGCTAAACATATTGTTGGCGGGCTTTTCAGTTTCTTCGCCCTTGGAAGTGGAGTTGCCTGCCTTAGCTGATTTTGAGAACATGTTTGCCATACGAATCCTGTAAATGATAATCCATTGTATATTCTTATAATTAATATATTGCTAAAATTATTATGAACAAACCATTGCTCAAAATCGTGCTGGTTTCGCCGGAGATTCCTTGGAATACGGGGGCTATCGGGCGTACTTGCGTGGCGCTGGATGCGGAGCTTATCATTATCAAACCTACGCTGATTGATTTTTCCGACAAGGCCGTGAAGCGGGCGGGGCTGGATTATTGGCAGTATGTCAGGCTGAAAATTTATGAAAACTGGGATGAGTTTTTGAGTAAGGAAAACGTTTCACGTGAAACGCTGTTTTTCCTTAGCACCAAGGCGCAAAAGCTGCATTATGAGGCCGGTTTCACGCAAGGGGCGTATCTGGTTTTCGGGGCGGAAAGCAAGGGGTTGCCGGCGCGGTTCCATGAAGAATATTCTGACCGCATGTTTAAGTTGCCGATGTTCAGCGGGCATGTGAGGTCGCTCAATCTGGCGAATACGGCTGCTGTTGTGGCTTATGAGGCGGTGCGGCAGATAGGGGCTAGGTTTTAGGGGGCACCTCCCCCATCCCCTCCTGATAGGAGGGGTGAGTACTGTAGCTCCCTCTCCTATCAGGAGAGGGTTGGGGTGAGGTGGTTCTGCTTATAACTTTCCCTGTTAATTGAATCTTTATGATTCTGGCAATAAACTGGTGGGGATGGATTATTTTTCGAAGATCAGGGATATAAGCGCCAAGGCGTTTATTGGGGAGGATGAGGCGTTAAAGGTTCTTGCGCCGCATCTGGACAGTTTCAGGCGGCGTGACCGGCTGGCGCGCAATGAGGCGGAGATCGTGCTTGAAAAACTCGCGGAGCGCGAGCCGGATCTTGTGCAAAAACTTTTTGCGCAATATCCGCTCAAGAGCGAGCAGGGCTATGCCATCATGAGCCTTGCCGAAGCATTGCCGCGTATCCCCGATTCCGACACCGCGCATGAGTTGATCGAGGACAGGCTGGGCAGCGTTAAATCGTGGAAGAATGACCATGCGGGTTCTTTCCTGATGCGGGCGGCAAGCGCGGCGCTGGATGTCGGCGCGAAGCTGGGCGGGAATTTGCTTACCAGTACGGCGGTAAAAACGGCGCTTAATATAATGAGCCGTGAGTTCATCCTGGGCGAAAGCATTGATGACGCGCAGCGCAACGCGGAGAAGGCAAAAAAGCGCGGATATTTGATCTCGTATGACATGCTGGGCGAGGGAGCGCGCACCACGGCGCAGGCAAAAGCCTATCTGGGAGCCTATCTTGAGGGTGTCCGCGAGTGTGATGCGGGCAGGGAAATTTTTGAAAATGACAGTATTTCAGTGAAGCTCTCGGCGCTGCATCCGCGTTATGAGCTTTTGAAACATGAGCAGATCGCCGAAGAATTGCTGCCGCGCGTTCGTGAGATAATCCTTGCCGCGAAACAACGCAATGTCGCGGTGACGATAGACGCGGAAGAAGCAAGAAGGCTTGACCTTTCATTGCTGGTTTTCACCGAGTTGTTCCTTGATGACAATTTACGTTATGACGGGCTTGGGCTGGCGGTTCAGGCTTACCAGAAACGCGCGATTTATGTGTTGAATTACCTGCGCGAGCTTTCGGAGCATAAGGGGCAGCGCATCCCGGTGCGGCTGGTTAAGGGGGCTTATTGGGACAGCGAAATCAAGAAGGCGCAGGCTGATGGCGTGGCGGATTATCCGGTGTTCACGCATAAGGCGCATACGGATTTGTCTTATATGGCCTGCGCGGAATTCATGCTCGCGAATGACAAGAATTTCTATCCGCAATTCGCGACGCATAATCTGCTCACTATTTGCGCCATCATCAGCGTGGCGGGCAAAAGCCCATATGAATTCCAGAAGCTGCAAGGCATGGGAAATGAGATTTATGACGGGATAATGCAGCGCGAGAAAATCAAATGCCGTATCTATGCGCCGGTGGGTGAGCAGAAGGAATTGCTCGCTTATTTAATCAGGCGGTTGATTGAGAATGGCGCGAATACTTCGTTCCTGCACCAGCTCGGCAGCGGGAATTTCGATGAGGCGCTTGCCTCGCCGTTTGGCTATAAACCCGTGAAGGAAATGGCAAAACCTGCGGAAATCTTCCCGCTCAGGGAGAATTCAAAAGGTTATGACCTCGGTAATCTCGCGCAGCTTGAGGAAATCAAATGCGGGGTGGATGAGGCGATAATCCCGGATATGGTGATTGGAGATTCCACCGCGAAGGAATGCAAAAAAGCGGTGAAAACCGCGCTTGCGCAAACGGAATGGAAAAATATGGCGCTGGCGGAACGCGCGGGTGTCATCAGGAAAATCGCCGATATTTATGAGGAAAGGAAGTTTGAGCTGCTGAAACTTTTGATGGAGGAAGGGCGCAAAACATTGGCCGATGGAATTGCCGAAATCCGCGAGGCGCAGGATTTTTGCCGTTATTATGCGGCGCAGGCATTGCAGCAATTGGGCGCGGAAAAAACCGTTGGGATAACCGGTGAGGAGAATGTTTTAAGCTATGAGCCGCGCGGGGTTTTTGTGTGCATCAGCCCGTGGAATTTTCCGCTGGCGATCTATACGGGGCAGATTGTCGCGGCGCTGGTTGCGGGTAATTCGGTGATAGCAAAACCGGCGGAGCAGACGCCGAAAATCGCGCTGCATGCGTTTAATATCATGCACCTTGCGGGCGTGCCGGAAGATGCGTTGCAGATAATTTTCGGTGACGGTGAGGTTGTGGGCAATACGCTGGTTTCCAGCCCGGATATCAGCGGGGTGTGCTTCACCGGTTCAACGGCAGCAGCAAAATCAATCGCGGCGGCGATTTCGGAGAATAACCCGGCGATTATTCCGTTCATCGCCGAAACGGGCGGGCAGAATTGTATGATAGTCGACAGCACAGCGCTTATTGAGCATAGCGTGGATGATATCATCATGTCGGCTTTCGGCTCGGCGGGGCAAAGGTGCTCGGCGCTGCGGGTTTGTTATGTGCAGGACGATATTGCTGATGATTTATTAGATATGCTGGCGGGCGCGATGCGGGAGCTTGAGGTTGTGCATTCGGCAAAATTAAGCGCCGATGTAGGTGAGGTGATTGATACGGAAGCGCGTAAAGGGCTGGAGCAGCATATTCGCAAAATGAAGAAAGAAGCGCGGCTGGTTTATGGATGTAAAGCGGCTGCTGATGGCAATTTTGTGCCGCCGCATCTGTTCGAGATCGAGTCCATCCGGCAGCTTGAGCGCGAGGTTTTCGGCCCGGTGCTGCATGTTATCAGGTTTAAATATGAAGATATTGACCGCGTTATTGAGGATGTGAATTCGACAGGTTATGGGCTGACCTTCGGCCTGCAAACACGTATCATGGGGCGGGTGAAGGCGATTTCGGGCAAAATCCGCGCGGGGAATGTTTATGTGAACCGCACGACCATCGGCGCGGTGGTGGAAAGCCAGCCTTTTGGCGGTATGGGGCTTTCCGGCACGGGGCCAAAAGCGGGTGGGAAGGATTATTTGAGGCGGTTTTGTGCTGAGAAGCTGGTGACGAATAATACTACGGCGATTGGTGGGAATATGGAGTTGATGTAAGTGGGTTGATGGTGGTTGGTTGATAGTTGATGGGATTTAGTGCAAGGGGGCGAGCCAAACTCCGCAAACCGTCATTCCGGAATCCATGGGCATTGAGGTTTCGGCAAAAATTACGAGGATGACAGGTAGGGGGTGCCGTTCAGGAGAACGGTTCAGTCCCATAAAGCCTCCTCCCTGAGGGAGGAGGTTGGAGGAGGGTTAATCGGTAGAAGCGGTTCCCCCTAACCCTCCCCCATCCCCTCCCTCAGGGAGGGGAGAAGAAAATAGTTCCCTCCCTCAGGGAGGGGTGAAGATTTAGGAGCCACCACATGGGGGAGAATTGAGAAGCCGTTCAGGAGAACGGCGCAGCCTTGGGCGTGAGCGGAGCGAACAGCCCATCGGAGGCGCAGGAGCGCCGCACGGGGGCAAA
>CAZJFC010000075.1:0-7965 GCA_964545245.1 uncultured Rickettsiales bacterium | reverse complement strand
CATCACTGCTTGTCAACAGTATCAACTAAACAATGCCCCTGATAGGAGGGGTGAAACTGTAGCTCCCTCTCCTATGAGGAGAGGGCCGGGGTGAGGTGCTCTTTCTGTGATTGTGGCCAGTAGCCGTTCAGGAGAACAGTGCAGCCCATCTGGGCAGGTAGCTGTGAAGGGGGGAAAATATCCTCTAAAACGCCTCGACCAGTTCCCTGACGCCTGCAAGCTCAATCACGTTGAGTTTGGTTTTTATCTTGGATTTCACGCCCTTCGGCACGAAGGCGGTCTCAAAGCCCAGCTTTTCCGCCTCTTTGATGCGGCTTTCGGCCTGCGGGACCATACGGATTTCACCTGATAGCCCGATTTCGCCGAAGAATACCGATTTTTTAGGCATCGGCTGGTTTTTGAGCGAGGAGATAAGCGCGGCTGCCACCGCCATATCCGCCGCCGGTTCAGTGATTTTTAACCCGCCGGCAATATTGAGGTAAACCTCCTTGTCGCCATATTTGATTTCCGTGCGCGTGCTAAGCACTGCGATAATCATCGCGAGGCGGTTCAAATCCCACCCCACGACCGCGCGGCGGGGCGAGGCCATGTAGGAATCCGCCACCAATGCCTGCACCTCGACCAGCAGCGGCCTTGTGCCTTCCATCCCCGCGAAAACCGCCGAACCGGAGATTTTCTCGGCATTTTCGGAAAGGAACAGCGCCGAAGGGTTTTTTACTTCTTCCAGTCCGTTCCCGGTCATTTCAAACACGCCGATCTCATCAGTGCCGCCGAAGCGGTTTTTCACCGAACGCAGGATGCGGAACTGGTGGCCGCGCTCGCCCTCGAAATAAAGCACCGTGTCAACCATATGCTCAAGCACTTTCGGCCCCGCTATCTGCCCTTCCTTGGTTACGTGGCCGACGAGGAAAAGGACGATCCCGCGCTTTTTGGCAAGGCGGATAAGCTCAAAGCTGGAGGCCCGAACCTGCGCCACGGTTCCCGGCGCGGAGTCGATATTGCTGATATACATCGTCTGCACCGAGTCGATTATCAGCAGGTCGCACGAACCGGCGGAATCCAGCGTGGAGACAATATCGGCGACATTGGTGGCGCTGGCGAGGGCAACCCCGGCATCGGCAAGGCCGAGCCTTTGCGCGCGCATTTGCAGTTGTCCGGTGGATTCCTCGCCCGATATATAAGCGACAGATTTTCCTGCGCGGGAGAGGTTGGCGGCAAGCTGCATCAATATGGTGGATTTGCCGATTCCGGGGTCGCCGCCGAGCAAAATGGCCGAGCCTTCAACCAGCCCGCCGCCCACCACGCGGTCAAGCTCGGCGATTCCGGTTTTGGTGCGGTTTTCGGTGTGCGGTTTGGTGTTCAGCGCTTCAAACTCAAGCTTTTTGCCGGAGATGACGGTTAATCCTTTCGGCACGATTTCGCGCGGTGCTTCTTCAACAATTGTGTTCCATTCGTTGCAATCGGCGCATTGCCCCTGCCATTTGTTATATACCGAGCCGCAGGACTGGCAGGTGAATTGTGATTTCGGTTTTGCCATTTTCATAGCATAAAATAACTATACAATATTACAATGCGGAAAACTGGTAGCTATGCATTGTCATTCCAGTCCCGTGCCGGAGCACGGGGTAAACTCCGGCGGGAATCTAAGCGATAGAACCACCCCCCTTACGTCCCCCCTGATAGGGGGGAAAGAAAAAGCCCTCTCCTATGAGGAGAGGGTGGGGTGAGGTGCTTTAAGGTAAGAACTGGAGGATTATTCTCCTTCGCCCTTTTCAATAGTGGCGATACGGCTATAGGTTTCATTGCTGAAAGTTATTAGCTGGCTGCCCATGAGCGGGATGAAAATCAGCAGCGCGAACGAAATGGCAATGATTTTCGGAACGAAGGAGAGCGTCATCTCCTGGATCTGGGTGAGTGCCTGAAAGAGCGAGATAAGCAAACCCACGATCAGCGCGGTGAGCAGGATAGGCAGCGACATCTTGAGCAAAACCCAGATGGCATCCTTGCCGATTTGTAAAACCTCATTGCTGTCCATAAGCTGATAATATTATAGGGCAGGGCAAAGTCGAGTTAAAACTGAATCCCGGCGGTAAAACCCGGTATTTTCGTGACAGGTGTCTGAAACCGGAAAAAACTTCGCTATCTGAGGGATCTCTCAATATTGCGAAGTTCGTCGGTGACGGCGCTTTTAAGAAACTGCGCGAACCCCGGAAGGACAATATCATTAGGGTTAACAAGGCGCGGTGAAGCTGATGGGCCGTGCATCGCGCTGTTAATTCTGCCCGTCCAGCTTTCCAGTGCCGCAAGATTGTCCTGAAATTTGTTTATGAACGCGAGGAAGCCGCTGTCTGACGACGGTACTTCTATTTCGGCAAGCGGAAGGTCTAATTTAAAAACCACGTATGCGCCGGAAGTGGAGCAGAAGGGAGGCGGCCCATCATAAACCTGGGGTGTGAAAAGTTCCGTTGTCCGGGCAAGCTCCTGGATTGCGCCATCAAGCGCTGCAATTACCCGCTTTGTGCTGACCGGGGAAAAATACCCGATTCTTATACAAAGTTCATCCCCGTCCAGTTCCCTTCCGATGCGTTGGTAGGCAGCCCTGCCCATCACCGGCTTGTCGCCGATGATACTGAAAAAGCTGTTGGGGATTACGTTATTTATGGCATCATTAATTAATGAAAATAACTTATAAGCCGTATTTTCCTGCCGGTGATTATAACTCATTGGTAACGTCCTCTTTTTGGTGGTGTCTTAGTTTTTAAGAAAATACAAACTAATTGTCATTCCCGCGCAGGCGGGAATCTTAAGCTTAAGACCCCCGCCTGCGCGGGGGTGACAGGTAAACTGAGACACTACCCTCTTTTTATTATAATTAATAATTCATAAGATTAAGAGGCGAAGATGTCAATAATAATCAACCTCTTGCCCTGAAACACCCGGCGAAGTGGTCATCAACCAACCCTACCGCCTGCATATAAGCATAGATGATGGTTGAGCCGACAAAGCTCATCCCGCGTTTTTTGAGGTCTTTCGAGATTGCGTCGGACTCCTTGCTGGTCGCCTTAACATCCTTCATGGATTTCGGGCGGTTCACGATTGTTTTGCCGCCGATGAAACCCCAGAGATATTTATCGAACGAACCGAATTCCTTTTGTATTGCAATAAATGCGGTTGCGTTCTTGCGCACCGAAAAAACCTTGAGGCGGTTGCGGATTATATCCCCGGTTTTGAGGATTTTTTCCAGCTCCTCATCAGCCAGTTTCGCGCATTTTTTAATGTCGAAATTCTTGAACGCCTTGCGGTATCCCTCGCGGCGCTTCAAAATCGTGTACCAGCTAAGCCCCGCCTGCGCGCCTTCCAATATCAGCATCTCAAACAATTCCCGGTCGTCATGCACAGGCACGCCCCATTCCTTGTCGTGATATTCCACATAATCGGGTTTGCTTTCAGGAACCCATGCGCAGCGCGTTCTGGTCATTTCGTAAGCTCGCTTATCAGGGATTTGCTTTGCACCGCATCAGCTAGGGTATATTTGTCCAGCGCCTTGATAAACGCCGAATTAGCCTCATAGAGGTAATGCTTAAGCTGGCAGGTGTTCACAACTTTGCAGGTGTTGGTTTCGATGTTGAAACACTCGACAAGGTGCATGTTCGGTTCAAGCACGCGCACCAGTTCCCCAAGTTTCAGCTTATACGGGTTGATGGCCAGCGTTATCCCGCCGCCTTTGCCTTTGGCGCTGGCTATATAGCCAAGCTGGGCGAGGCGGTGGACAACCTTCACCAGATGGTTGCGCGAGATGCCGTAATGCTCGGCGATTTCCCGCACGCTGGAGATTTTTTCCGGCTGCGCCGCCAGATACATAAGGCTGCGCAGGCCATAATCGGTGAAAGTCGTAAGTTGCATAAAATACCTGTTGCAAACTAGTCCATGTGGATTATAACTATAATATGTATTTTATCTACATATTATAATTTTCCTGAGGAGATAGAGCATGATAAGCGAAAAAACCATTACGATAGTTAAGTCCACCGCGCCGATCCTTGCCGAGCATGGCGAAACATTGACCCGCCATTTTTATAAACGCATGTTCAGCCATAACCCGGAAGTTGCCCCGTTCTTCAACAAGGCGAACCAGACCGCAGGTAGCCAGCAACGCGCGCTTGCGGGGGCGATCACCGCATATGCCGCCAATATCGATAACCTCGATGTATTGGGCGGCGCGGTTGAGCTTATCGCGCAGAAACACGCTTCACTGCTCATCAAACCCGAACATTACCCGATTGTAGGCGAGAACCTTCTCGCCTCAATTCGTGAGGTGCTGGGCGAGGGCGCGACCGATGAGGTGATAAACGCATGGGCGGAGGCTTACGGCTTCCTTGCCGATATCCTGATTGGCCGCGAAAAACAGATTTATGAAGAAAACGCCAAAAAACCGGGCGGCTGGGAAGGTTTCAAAAACTTCCGCGTGGTGCGCAAGGAAAAAGAGAGCAGCATCATAACCTCGTTCTATCTTGCGCCCGCAGATGGCAGCACACCGCCGCTGTTCAAGCCGGGGCAATATATCACATTGCGTGTGGCAACCCCGGATGGTTCAACTACCATGCGTAATTACAGCCTTTCCGACAAGCCGGGGCAGGGGCATTTCCGCATCAGCGTGAAGCGCGAAGTCCCGCCGGTCGCCGACACGCCGGAAGGTTATGTCTCCAACCTGCTGCATGATAAGATCGATGTCGGCGCGGAAATTGAGGTCGCCCCTCCATGCGGCGAGTTTTTCCTCGATGTGAATGAAAAACACGAAAGGCCGCTGGTGCTTTTAGCGGCGGGCGTTGGCATTACCCCGATATTGAGCATATTGCTCACCGCGCTTGAAAAACAGCCGCAGCGCCGGATTGTTTTTGTCCACGCGGTGCTGAACGAGGAAGTTCAGGCCTTCCGCGCAACTGTTGACGCTCTTGCCGGAAAACACAGCAACCTCAAGGCCTATAACCGTTATAGCGAACGTGCAGGGCAGGCGGCCAACGCCAGCAACGGTTTCGTGACTGCGGAATATCTCGAAGGCATATTGCCGGGGCGCGACGCGGATTATTATTTCTGCGGGCCGAAACCGTTCATGGTAGCGGTTTATCACGATTTGCTTAAATGGGGCATCCCGGCTTCACAGGTTCACTTCGAGTTCTTCGGGCCGCGTCAGGAACTGGAGAAGGCGGCATGATAGTCACCGTCTTCCGCTCCCGGCTCGACCCGGCGCAGGCAAAGCCATACGCGGCGATGGCGCAGGCGATGAAGGCTCTGGTGGATAAAATGCCGGGTCTGGTTTCCTATAAAACCTTCACCGCGCAGGACGGCGAGCGCGTAACGGTAGTGGAATTCGCCGATGAGGAAAGCCACAACGCATGGCGCGACCTCCCCGCCCACCGCAAGGCGATGGAGCTTGGGCAGACAAGGTTTTATGAGGAATACAAGGTGCAGGTATGCGAAGTTTTGCGCGAGTCATCTTTTGAGAGAAAGTAGAGAGAAAAGATGGCTCGCTCCATTGGGGGGGGATATGAAAGCTCCCTTATTGTCATCCCAGCGAAGGCTGGGATCCAGCCTTCGGAGACTGCATCCCGTCTGGATCCCACATAGCTTATTTTCCAGCGAAACAAGTTCCGCGAAAAATATAGCTTCTGGAATGACACTGGGACTTATGTCAGGAGTATATTGCCATAATAGTTATGAAAATAGTGACGCAAAGGATTTATGACGAAAAGCCGCAACCCGGCTACCGGGCGCTGGTGGACAGGCTATGGCCGCGCGGCGTGACAAAGGCGCGGGCGGCTCTGGGCGAATGGTGCAGGGAACTCGCCCCCAGCCCGGAACTAAGGAAATGGTTCAACCACGAACCGGAAAAATTCGCCGGGTTCCGCCGGAAATACCTCAAGGAACTGGCCGGGAAAAAGGACGAGGGAAGGCAACTCCTCACCCGTGCCGGGAAAAAGAATCTGGTGCTGCTCTACGGCGCGAAAGACCCGGAAATCAACCATGCGGTTGTTTTGAAGGAGTTTCTGGGGTGCTAGTATGCTTGACATTGGTTATAACTAATGTTATAATCCAAAAAAGAGGTTTGTTCTATGACCAGCTTAAAGGTAACTACTGTAGGAAACTCTGTCGGCGTTGTCCTCTCCAAGGACGTGCTGGCAAAGCTGCGCGTGGGCAAAGGGGATACGCTCTATGCGACGGAAACGCCTAACGGCATTGAACTAAGCGCTTATAATCCCGAATTCGCAGCCCAGATGAACGCAGCGGAATCTATCATGCGCGAAGACCGCAACGTGCTGCGCAAATTGGCTGAATAATGCCCGAACCGGTATGGATTCTTGATAATGTAGTCCTCGCCATCCACCGGCGGCAGATTGCCGAACATGGCGGAATTGACGGGATACGCGACATGGGGTTGCTGGAATCCGCCCTGGCGAAACCCAGGAATATTTATCATTACGGCGCAAACAAGGCTGATATGGCCGGGATAGCTGCGGCATATGCTTATGGCATCATCCGTAACCATGCGTTTCTGGATGGCAATAAGCGCACTGCCCTTGTTGTATGCCGCCTGTTTTTAAAGCTAAACGGATATGAACTGAATGCTTCCGAGAGCGATAAATACCGGATTTTCATGAAACTGGCGGCAGGCGAAATTACGGAAGCTGAGTTAGCGCGCTGGATCGGGGATAATATCTGACTTATTAGTGAACGCTGTATTGTGGCTGCGCCACGCATAGCCGAAGGCGAAGCGTGGTGCGGATAAGAGGACTCGAACCTCCATGGTATTGCTACCACTAGTACCTGAAACTAGCGCGTCTACCAATTCCGCCATATCCGCACGGAACCAACTTAACCGGCAGCTCTGTAGCAGTATTTTCCATCAAACGCAACCCACAAAACGAAGGTGCGGTATGGGAGTGTCAGTGGCAGTGTGAGTGTCAGTTTTTTCTCCCACTTCCTTTGCACCTCACCCCCGCCCTCTCCTGATAGGAGAGGGAGTATTCCTTCTTCACCCCTCCTATCAGGAGGGAAACATCTTCTTCACCCCTCCTATCAGGAGGGAAACATCTTCTTCACCCCTCCTATCAGGAGGGGATGGGGGAGGTGGATGGGAGAAAATGAAAAAGCCTTGTTACCGTCCGTTACTGGACGCTCCACGGGATATGCAGTTTCGTTTCCGGAACGATGATCCCGCCGCGGTTGCCGATCTCGACGCTGCCGAAGCGTGAGGCAAAAACTTCCGGCAGCGGCCTGTCGCCGGGAACGGAGAGCCAAAGCCGCAGCAAATGCCGCTTTTTATCATCATCCGGCCAGTCCTCGAACCCTGTCCTGTCATGTAGCAGGGTGTGGTTATAGACAAATTGCAAATCGCCCGGTTCCAGCTTCATGGCAAAATTCAGTTCCGGCGAATTTGCCAACTCATCGAACAGGTCCAGCGCCTCGACGTGTTTTTCGGTGAGCCTTGGCGCATCCTCAAAACGCTGGGCGGAATCTATATATTGCCGCTGGTAAAACACGGTAAGGAAGCCATTTTCATAACTGAAAACCGGGATCAGCAGATATGGCAGCGCACCTTCCGGCACTTCGCCGCGCCTGTCGGTGGCGATCGGCTGGAGCAAAAGCTCAAGCAGGTCAGGCCGTGTTTTCCTTATCTCGTTAAAAATCGCGGAGGCGCTGACAAGCAGCGAAAGCCCGCCGCTTTTAGCGGTTTTAAGGCAAAGCAGGCCGACAACATCGGAGGAATCGGTGTGGAAGGTCTGGCGCTCATTCGTCTGGTAAACGCGCACGTTCGGGTCGGCGCTGCGCACCCCTAGATCCCGCACATGGCCTAGGATATGCCCCTTCGCGTTCTGCGAGCGTGCATTGCCGAGATGCGTTCCCAGCCCATAAAAAATGGTTCCTGCAAACTGCTCGGAATATTTCGCCACCGGCAGGCCGCGCAGC
>CAZJFC010000074.1:0-8078 GCA_964545245.1 uncultured Rickettsiales bacterium | reverse complement strand
CTCCTGCCTAAACATATCCTCGATGCGCCGGAATATGGCTGCATAAACATCCACCCTTCGCTGCTGCCGCGCTGGCGGGGGGCTGCGCCGCTGCAAAGGACGGTAATGGCGGGCGACAGGGAAACCGCGGTCTGCATCATGCGGATGGATGAGGGGCTGGACACCGGCGCTGTTCTCGCGGTTGAGAAATTCCCGCTGGATGAAAAGGTGACGGCAGGCGAACTCCATGATAAATGCGCAGAAACCGGCGCGAGGATGGCGGTGGAAGTCGTGGGCGATATCGAGAATATAACCCCCATTCCGCAAAGCGGGGAAGGTGTTACTTACGCCAGAAAAATCACCGCGCAGGACGAGAAAATAAACTGGAATGACAGTGCTGAAGTGATTGAAAGGAAGATACGCGGCCTGAACCCGTTTCCCGGCGCGTTTTTTATTTATGGCGGGGAGAAGATAAAAGTCCACGAGGCGAGCGTGACGGGTGGCAGCGCGGCTCCCGGAACTTTGCTGGAGGATGGGCTGACGATCGCTTGCGGCAGCGGAGCGCTGAAAATCGAAAAGCTGCAACGCGCCGGAAAACGCGCGATGACGGCAAAAGAATTCCTCAACGGCTTCAGGCTCAGCCGGGAATTGATGGGGAAGGAATAGGGTTATGGGTATAAAGCTTTTTACAGCGCTGTTCAGGAACCCTTACGCCGCGATGTTTTTATGGTCGGTAATATGCACCATGCCTGCCTATCTTTTTGGCTATGCGGGGCATGATTGCCATATCCATGGGCTGTGGGCCAAACATTTTTCGGCACTGCTGGCCGATGGCCATATATATCCACGCTTCGCGCATGAGATGAACGCAGGGTTCGGCAGTTTCGCGTTTTTCTTTTATCCGCCAATTTCAATGTATGCTTCCAGCCTTTTCGCATGGGCGGGGGAGTATTATAAATTTTTCTTCCTGCCGGTGGCGATGTCGGCAAACCTGTCATTGTTCATTTCCGGCCTGACCTGTTTCTGGTGGCTCAGGGATAAAGCCTCCACTACCGGAAACGCGGTTATATGCGGTATGTTCTATATGTCCCTGCCGGGGCATCTGATGGTGGATTTTTACACAGTCGGTGTGCTTGGCCAGCTATGGGCTTATGCGTGGTTCCCGCTGATATTGCTGGGTACTGAGAAAATCGCGTCCGGGCAGCGCCACGGAACCGCCTTAATGGCGGTGGGATATGCCCTGCTGGCAATGACCAACATCCCGGCGGCGATAATATTCGTGCCGTTCGCAGCGATATATGGAATTGTCCTGTGCAACCCGCGTGAATATACGCGTCTTATATCCGGGTGGTTTCTCGCGGCGGGGCTTTCAGCCATATATATCCTGCCGGTATTGATGAATATGGATATGGCAAGCGTTGGCCTGCACTGGACGGAAAGGTTCAACCCCGCGAATAATTTTGTTGAGATAAAGTTGACATTCGCGGAAGGGAACGGCTACCGCGTTGCGGTTATGCTGTCACTGGTGACTATGGCCATGCTGCTGCTTTATTTTATTCCCTTTATGCCATCCGGGAAGCGGAGAACGCTGGTGGTGTTATTCCCGGTATTTTCGTTTTTCATGTGTTTTTCGGTCAGCGGTTTCCTGTGGGAGATATTGCCGGTGCTTGAAAAAGTCCAGTTCCCGTGGCGCTTCCTGCTGGTACCTGCCGTATTCGTTGTGCTGGCGGCGGTATATGCGGCTAACCACAACCGGCTGGCGGTGATAACGGCAGTTATAATACTTATGGTCGCCATTAATTTCAGCATCGGCACTGTTGAAAATCCTGATGCTGCTGGTGATGAGGGGGCGCTGATAATGGATGAGGCCTATAAAAATAATATTGAGGCTTTTTCCACATATCTCCCATCTGAAAATGTGGCGAAAAAATTTGTGGCGTTTTTTGCTGAGTTTTACAGGGAAATCATAGGCCACCCGCGCGTGCGGAGCGGCGGAGGCGGAACCGCGGAAATCACCCGCTGGGAAAGCAGGGATATCGAACTTGCCGTCAGTGCCGGCGCGGGCGAGGAAATTATAATCCGCCAGTTCTATTCGCCATATTGGAAAGCGTGGCTGGAAGGAAAAGAGCTTGAAGTCACCCGTGAAGGAGAATACGAGATTTTAAAAGTAAGGATGCCGAATAAGGTTTCCGGCGCAGCACTTAAGCTGGAAATGGTCAGGTCACCGGCAGAAAAACTGGGGTTGATTATCTCGGCGCTTTCGTCATTAATCATGATATATATGGTTTTTCGCGGGAATAAAAATGCCAAGGTATAAGCTGGTTGTTGAATATGACGGAACCGGGCTGGCAGGCTGGCAGGCGCAGAATGATTTTTATTCCGTGCAGCAGGCATTGCAGGAAGCGATAAAAAAAGCCGCTCAGGTGGATGCGGCGGTTCAGGCCTCCGGGCGCACCGACGCCGGGGTCCATGCGCTGGGGCAGGTGGCGCATCTGGACCTGCAGAAGGAATGGGACGGTTTCCGCCTGAAGGAAGCGCTGAATTTTTACCTGCGCGATGATGAAAACCTTCCCCTGCCGGGGCAGGTGGCGGTCCTTGGCGCGGAGCTTGCCGACGATGAATTCCATGCAAGGTTCAGCGCGAAGAAACGTTATTACCTTTACCGCATCATAAACCGCCGCGCGCATCTTACTTTGGAGAAAAACCGCGCATGGTGCGTGCATGAGGAACTTGATGTGCAGGCGATGCAAAAGGCGGCGCAAATTCTGGTGGGCAGGCATGATTTCACCAGTTTCCGCTCATCGGAGTGCCAGTCGAAATCACCGGTGAAAACGCTGGATTCAATTGAATTCTCGCGGCACGGCGAGCTTATTGAGGTAAGGGTTTCGGCGCTTTCCTTCCTGCACCATCAGGTTCGTAACATGGTGGGGACATTGCGGCTTATCGGTAACGGGAAATGGAGCGAAGATAATTTAAGGGAAGCCCTCGCCGCAAAAGACCGCGCAGCAGCCGGTGAAACCGCTCCCGCCTGCGGGTTATACCTCACCGGGGTGGATTATTGAAGGGATATATCGGGGGACAGGAAAATCCGATATTATTCGCGCGTTAACTTTATGTTAAATTACTTCCTTTAAAGTTTAGCCTGTAATTTTTTAGAGGAATTAATATGAAAAAACTACATCGTGCAAAATTCATGTTCGCAGTGGCAGCCAGCCTGTTCATTGCCGGTTATTCATCTGCCGCGCTGGCAAGCGAAAATGCAATATCTGATGAAAGATTGAATTCTTTCGATATCAGCGGCGTAAAACTTGCGATGAGCCTTGATGAGGTAGAAGCCCTTCTTGAAGAAAAAGGGTATGCGCCAAGGGAAGGCAGCAAAAGAAAAACTTTTGACGGGCTGAACGGGCCGATATTCCTTGAAACATATAAGGATGAAAGTGATGTCGAGCGTGTATGGAGTATTGAATACACCCAAAGATGGAACGGAAAACAGGATGTGACCATATGGAAAGAACGTATGCTCCAACGCTATGGCGAACCGGTGCGCATTGATGAGGATAAGGATGGTAAAGGTGATATTATGCGCGCAAATATGCATTACAGCGTAAAACCATTGCCTGATGCCAAGGTTCGTGCAAGGGACTGCGATACAACCTATGGCCTGCCATTTTCAAAAGACCCTGATTGCTCAAACCTGGATTCGTTGAACAGGCATTTTGTAAAGAGCATGGTGGCGTTGAAAGTCAGCGTCCGCGAGTATGATGTCAGTGTTTTTCTTGTGGATAGCAGGCTCTTTGATGCGGCGCATGAACGTGAGAAAAAGAAGGCAGCAGAAGCCGTAAAAGAAAATTCAAAAAACACTGAGGTAAATTTCTAGCATATGAAAAAAACATATCGTTTACCGCTTGCAGCACTGGTTATTGCGCTGGTCGCAGGCAACGCATACTCAAATGATTCCGAATATAGCGATGTATTGCATGCCTTATGGAAACTTTCGCCGCCTGCGGATTATAGCATATATGCGGAAGGCTATTCCATCCTGAGCGGAAGCCATGCCAACCAGAAAAAAAAGCATGAGCTGGATACGGTGGAAGGAACCGTCCTTGATACTTCGGTCATCGAAAATGCCGTTGCCCAAACCGACCTCGGCCAGCCGCTTGTGATTTTCACGGAAGGCGAGTTCGGGCAGTATGACAAGGAAAGACAAGGGTTTGTTTTCACCCCTATCAGCCCGTCGACATATTATACTTTCTCACCGCCATATGGCGGAAGGAACCTGCCTGCGGTAACGATCCGTTTCCTGAATGCCAACCGGCTGAAATTCCTCCCTTACCCGGAGCAGGAAGCAAAAACGCTGCTTGATAAAAACCGTTTGCGCACGCTTGATATGGAAATTACTTACCTGCCGAAACAGGTAAAGCCTGCGAGCACCGCGATTCACACTATGATTACAGAAATCCGCTTAAGCCATAAGAATGAAGGGTTCGGCTCTTATAAGGGATTGTCGGGCGAAGTTGCCGTGATTACCTTCGATGAGGAAACCGGCCAGCTTAAGGACGCCCAATATACAGGCACAAAACAGGATTCTGTGGCTGAATAATAGCGCAGGCACACCGCAAAAGACGTTGCATCGCCGGGGAATTTGCGCCAGCATGCGGTTTCTATTTAACCGTGGTGGATTATGAAAAATAAGATAAGGCCGCTTGCCCTCAGCTATTTTGAGTTATACCCAAAAATGGCGGCATATGTGGTTTTATTGGTTTTTTCGGTGCTGTGCATATTGCCCGAATACCTGTTCGGGCTTAGCGGGCATGATTCCTATATCCACGGGCTGTGGACAAAACATTTCGCCCAAGGGCTTGCGGAGGGCAATTTATATCCGCGGCTGGCGAACGATATTTTCGGCGGGTTCGGAAGCTTCGTTTTCATGTTTTACCCGCCGGTTTCTTTTTACCTCAACAGCATTTTTGCCTTTGCCGGAAATGATCATAATTATTATTACCCGGTGTTGGCGCTGGCTGCGAATTTTGCCCTGTTCCTTTCCGGCTGCGCGGCGTATTGCTGGCTGGAAACGCGCATCGGCAAGGGTGAGGCATTGCTCTGCTCCATGATGTATATGGTGCTGCCGCTGCATTTGTTCATTGATTTATATGTCACCGCGTCAATTGCCCAGTTCTGGTGTTATGTGTGGTTTCCGCTCGTTATGCTGGCAACTGAAAAAATCTCCCGCGCGGAAAAATATGGCGTGCCGCTGCTGGCCGCTTCCTCCGCGCTGCTGGTCATGACCAACATCCCGGCGGCGCTGCTGTTCCTCATTTTTGCCGCTGCCTATGGCATGGTTATCTGCCGCCCCGCCGGATATCACCTTCTGGCGTTCGCGTATCTGCTCGGCGCGGGGCTTTCCGCCGTGTATGCGCTGCCGATGATGGCGTATAAGGAATTGGTTGATGTTGACGGGCATTGGGAAGGGTTCTTTCATTACTCGAATTTTTTTATCGATAAGGGAATTTACCGCCTGCAAGGGCAGGAATCATCAAGGTTTACGCTGGCGCTTGCCGCTTTAATCACGGCATGGGTCGCGGTTGCGTTCATCAGCAAAATGCAGAAAGGCCGGGTAAAGGTTTTTCTTGCCTGCTCTGCCGCAGTTTCATTTTTCCTTTGCCTCTCGATCAGCAATTTCCTGTGGGAAGCGCTGCCGATCGCCCGGATTGTGCATTTCCCCAGAAGGCTGCTGATAATCCCGACGGTTATTATCGTGCTCGCTGCCGCCGCGTTACTGGCGGAAAAAAAGGATTATATGCGTGAGGCCGTGGCGGTAGCGGTTATCCTGCTGGCGCTTGCTATCCTGCCGTTCAAGCTGGCGAATGATTATTTCTTCCCGGTTAATGAAGCGTTCATCGACAAATTCCACGGGCGGCAATATGAGTTCTTTTCGCATTATCTTCCGAGGGAAGGAATCTGGGAGGCGATCGATATTGATAACAAGGCGGTGAAGGATTATCCGCGCGCGCAGATTTCCGAAGGCAAGGTTGAGGTGAAGAAATGGGAAAGCGGAAAAATCCGGCTTGTGGTTTCCGGCGGTGCGGGGGCAAGGCTGAAGATCAGGCAGTTCCTTTTCCCCGGCTGGCAAGCAAGGCTTGACGGTGAAGCGGTGGGGATGGAAAAGGATGGCGGGCTGGGGATTATGGTCATAAACCTCCCGCGGGAAGTTGAAGGCGGGGTGCTGAAGATGGATTTCCGGCGGCTTCCGGCGGAAAAATGGGGCAATGCGGTTTCGCTGGCGGCGCTGCTGGTTTTGGGGCTGGTCATAAGAAGGGAACGCAGGAAGGTTTAATTTCTCACCTTTTGGCTTTTGTGATGCTTGACTATTGACTATATTTTGACTATCCACTAACACCTCCAAAGGAATTCCCTGTATTGGGGCGTAGCCAAGCGGTAAGGCACCGGTTTTTGGTACCGGCATTCCTAGGTTCGATCCCTAGCGCCCCAGCCATTTCAAGATAACCTGCTGAAATTCATAGAATCTTATTATTGAACATCTCATCTGGTACAGTGAGGTGGTACAGTGGCATACCCAAGACTGCAAAAAAGAAGGGAGAGTGGCATCTATTATTTCCGTGTTGCCGTCCCGAAAGATTTAACAAAACAGATCGGCAGAAAAGAGCTAAAAGTCAGCCTAAGAACGGCAGATATAAGACATGCGCGTGAGATGGTTGTGGTTCAGTCTTCAAAAGTAAACCAAGAGTTTTCACGGATGCGGGGAGAGATAAGGGAATATCCAGCTATTGAACTGCCTATTAATCCCGTAAGGCCAGTAAAAAGCCCAACGCTGGAGGATGTAATCAACCGCTATGTTTCCGCGCCCGAAAGGCAGAAAGTATCAGAAAAGACAAAGCGCGATTACAGCAGTGCCCCAGCCATTTCTTGTATAGACTATAAAATCTTCTCTTGAGAAAAGACCTAAATCTTCCAAAGCTCAATCTAATATGATTGTGCTATCTAAATAACTATGCTAAAATGCAATAAAGGATTGGGCTTTTCCCGGTCGACGAAAAGGCGCTAGAGATAGTGCCTTTTAGTTTTAAGGAAAGGTCTTTACTGATAGCCATTTATCTTTTAGAGCCTCAATAGCTCTGTTTTTCTGAGTAGGTCTTAGAATACTAAGACCAATTGGGCGGGCTATTAAATCTGCTAACTGTAGTCCGGTAGAATTACACTTTTTATCAGAAAATATGAGTTCAAAGCATATTCTTTTGAAGTCAGGTTGTTTGTATCCCCAGTTGCGTTTATTGTCGCAGATGCGACGGAATTCAAGTTCAAGTTCGTTATTTTCCCTGTTTCCTCTTGCTTCAATAACCAAATGTATGGTTTTTCCTTCCTGGCCCTTTTGAAGGAGATATTCTAAAGTCTGCTCCATACAAAACAGTAATGCAATTTCGTATGGATTGTAAGGGTCTTTATATCTTTTACTTAAATCCTCTTTTTTTATGACTGCACCGATAAATTTAAAAGCGCAGCTAACAATTAAGTCAGCCAGTTCTTTTTGAAAATTTTCTCTAAGTTTGGAATCAGTCCTAAGCAGTCCAAAAAGGCCTTTCTCTTTACGAATATCATTTTCATGAAAGACAATTTGGTCATGTCCCCAGTATCTGAATTTTAAGTCTAAAAAAGCAGGAACTATTTTTTCAATATAATCAGTTTTCTTTACAACTACAAAAACTAAAGCAAAAATAGGATACTCGGAATTTATTGATTGTAGGCCATGATCGCCACTTTCATCAATAAATATTATATAATCACCATTATCTTTTAATGACATAGGATGAAATATAACAACCTGTCGGTATCAAACAAATATAAAATTTACTATCTTTGCCCTATTATGCGCCCATGAAAAACCTGCCGCAATTCCTCATGCCTGAGTCACCCGCCGAAGCGCGGGCGGTGCAAAGCAGGTTGCGTGAGAAATTAAGGATAAGGGATGAATACGGGACGCTGCACATAATCGCGGGGGTGGATGTGGGTTATGATAACAACCGCGGACTTGCAAAGGCTTCGGTGGTTACTTTGCGCTTCCCGGAGCTTGTTGTGGTGGAGGA
>CAZJFC010000073.1:0-8090 GCA_964545245.1 uncultured Rickettsiales bacterium | reverse complement strand
GGAAGTTCCACCTGATAAGCGCCGATATGGTGGGTGATACCGCCCGCTTCGCCAGCCGCGACATTTTCCGCGCGGAGGGCGTCAAGCAACGAGGTTTTGCCGTGGTCGACATGGCCCATGATGGTCACTACAGGAGGGCGCGGTTTCAGGCTTTCCGCCGCGTCTTCTTCGGTAATGATGACTTTTTCCACGTCTGCCTCGGTCACGCGCACGAAGGTGTGGCCGAATTCGGTCACGATAAGCTCGGCGGTGTCAGCGTCGATATTCTGGTTGATGGTCGCCATAACGCCAAGTTTCATCAGGGCGCGGACGACATCGGAGGATTTTTCCGACATACGGTTGGCAAGGTCGCCCACCGTAATGGTTTCAGGGATGGTGACTTCGCGCATGACCTTTTCTTTCGGCTCCTGCGATTCCACAACGCGGCGATATGCTTTTTCGCGGGCGCGGCGCATCGAGGCCAGCGAGCGGTGGCGCTCCTCCTGGTCGAAATTGGTGATGGTAATTTTATTCGAGCGCGACTTGCCGAGGATTTCTTCCTTGGTGCGCGTCGACTTCGGCGCTTTCGATTCAACCGCCCTCGTAAGGGTCAGTTTTCCGCCGGGCTTCCTTGCCGCCCTTGGGGAACCATCCCCTTCTTCCGTATCTTCCCCGACCCGCTTGCTCACCGAATAACGGATAGGCTCGCCGCTGTAATCTTCCTCGACTTCCTCTTTCTTCTTCTGCGGGCGCGGCCTTGGGATACCGGCTTTTTCTGCCGCAGTCGCCTCTTCTTCTTCCTTGGCTTCCTGCGCGGCGCGGGCAGCTTTCGCTTCGGCGCGCTGCTTTTTCAGCTCGGCCTCCTGTACGGCTTTTTCCTCATCTTCCTTCGCGCGCTTGATGGCGAACTGGAGAGCCTGCAACCTTACGCGTTTTTCGTCATCTGTCAGGAATTCGGCGGTCTGGAGGTCTGCCGCCTTCTGCTCAAGGCGTTCCTGTTCGGTCTGCAGTTTTTCGCCCGGCTTGGCGATAACGCGTTTCTTGCGCACCTCAACCGTTACCGTTTTCGGGCCGCGGCTCACAGGGGGACGGCTGCCACCGAGTGACAGGGTCAGTTTTCCTTTTGGTTTTTCTTCTTCAGCCATTTTATTCCTTAATTGAATAGTTGAGCGGTCGGACAGTTGAGTGGCGAAAGATTTGTACTATTCAACCACTCATCCATCAACCATTCAACTGCTTACTTAAACCAATGCTCCCTCGCCTTCATGATGAGCGCGTCAATCTCGTCACGGGTAAGGCCGGCAGCCGGAACCATTTCAGCAAATTCATCGCCGGAAAGGTCGCCGAGGTCATCACGTGTTTTCACGCCTTTTTCCGCAAGTTTCAGGATAATCGCAGCGTCAAGCGTTGCCTCTCCCTTGCCCGGAAGGGTGAACAAATCGTCAGCAGCGCCGAGGGATTTTGCCTTATCGGCGAGTTCCTTAACCTTGGTTTCCAGATATTCCTTGGCGCGTGATTGCAGTTCTTCCGCTATCTCGGTGCCGAAACCTTCGATTCCCGCAAGTTCCTCGATATCGACATAAGCAATGTCATCAACCGATGAGAAGCCTTCGGTAACGAGAAGATGCGCGATAATCTCCTCAACATCGAGCGCTTCGATGAACATTTTGGAGAGCGATTCAAATTCTTCCTGACGGCGGCGGGATTCTTCCGCTTCGGTGAGGACTTCAATATACCAGCCGGTAAGTTGCGAAGCGAGCTTCACATTCTGGCCGCGGCGGCCAATCGCGAGGGATTGCTGGTCTTCAGGAACCACCACTTCAATCTTGCGGTCGTCTTCCTCAACCACCACCTTGGTGACCTGCGCCGGGGTGAGCGCGGCAACCACGCAGACCGCCGGATCCGGCGACCAGTCGATAATGTCGATTTTTTCGCCCTGAAGCTCGCTGACCACCGCCTGTACGCGAGCGCCACGCACGCCGATGCAGGAAGCTTTCGCGTCCACGCTGGAATCGCGCGAGAACACGGCGATCTTGGCGCGGGAACCGGGGTCGCGGGCAATTGCCTTAAGCTCGATAATACCGTCGTAAATCTCAGGGACTTCCTGCGCGAACAGCTTCTCGATGAATTTGTTGTGGGTGCGTGAAAGGAACACTTGCGGCCCCCTGTGCTCGCGGCGGACATCCACCACATAGGCGCGGATGCGGTCGCCGGTGCGGTAATTCTCACGCGGGATGAGCTGGTCACGCGGGAGCACGGCTTCAACGCCGTTTACATCGATAATTACATTGCCGTATTCAACGCTCTTGACCTGCCCGTTGACGATTTTATCTTTCTTGTCCTTGAATTCCTCGTATTGCTTCTCGCGCTCGGAATCCTTGATTTTCTGGCTGATTACCTGTTTCGCGGTCTGCGCGGCAACGCGGCCGATATCCATCGGGGGGAGTTCCTCGCGGAGCACATCGCCGGGGTTAATGTCTTTCTGGATGCGTTTCGCGTCGGCCAGCGTGATTTCAGTGATCTTGCCGGATTCTTCCTGCGCTTCAAGGTTGATTGCCTCAACCACCGTGCGCTCGCGGTAAACTTTCGCTTCGCCGGTTTTCGGGCTGATCTCGACACGGATATTCTGTTCATAACCGTATTTCTTACGGGCGGCAACGCCGATTGCCTGCGCGATCGCGTCAACAACCGCCTCTTTTTTAATGCCCTTCTCGCGCGCTACAGCCTCCGCGACCTGGAGAATTTCTGTGCTGCCGGTAATTTGCGATGCTAATGCCATATTTCCTCTATCAGTTTCAGTTTTCAGTTTCAGTTATCAGTTTTAATTTTGTCCTCAGCTTCAACTGAAACTGACAACTGAAACTAAAACTATTTTATCTCTACTTCATTACCTTCCACATAGCCCTGTTTTCCGGCGCTGTTTTTGGTAACGTGCTTGACCAGTTCATCATTAAGAACCAGTTTCGCCTCATGGATTTTTGCATAAGGGATGGTGAACACGGTTTCCTCCCCCTTAAGCTTAAAATCAATGTCTTCCTCGCCCACCCGCGTTACCGTTCCTTTGAATTTCTTGCGTCCTTCAACCGGTTCGCGCGTGTCAATTTTCGTTTCGAACCCCTGCCAGTTCTCAAAATCCTTGAGCCTTGTCAGCGGCCTGTCAATGCCAGGGCTTGAAACCTCAAGCCTGTAGGCCTTGTCTATTATGTCCTCCACATCCAGCAGGGCGGAAACCGTATGGCTGACCTTTTCGCAGTCATCCACCGTGATGGTCGCGCCATTATGCTGGTCGATCATGATCTGGAGCGTATCACCGATCCATTTCAGCCGGACAATCTCGAATCCGAGGTTGCCTGCCGCAGGCTCGATTATCTGCCTTATATCAGTGTATTCATCCATCACATAACCTGAAATCAAGTATCAAAAAAGGCCGCCACCGGCGACCTGTTCCATTAACTTCCCGCAGAAGGTAACATAATATGCCGCTGATTTGCAAGATATTTTTATAAAAATTTTTGGCATGAGCCCTATGGCTTTATTTTTAATTCCCATTTCAACCATATTCCTTTAGACTGGAAATTGCAGGGAATACCCTGCCGGGTCTTCAAAAAACCCGTTATGAGCGGCTGGCATCAGCCGAAAATGATGCTGTCTTCCCGACCTTTATGGCCGGGAGGCGGCAATATATGTCCAATGCCTCGCGGCTAAAAATTGTCGCGGTCGTCTCATAACGATTTTTTGAACTCCCGGCTGCCATTCTGGTGGCCTTTTGTTTGTAACTTGGGAGTAAGAAATGGAACTTCAGAATTTCGGAATTTCAGAACATCGGATTGTAACTGAGCGTCATCGCGAGCGCAGCGCGGCGATCCAGCCTGGATTGCTTCCGTCTTCGCTAAAGCTCCGCCGGACGCAGTCGGCATTAAAGCCTCGCAATGGCAAATCCCACCAACCATCAACCAATACCCATCAACCCCAAGCTGGCTTCAGCCTCATCGAACTCTCAATCGTCTTCGTAGTAATCGGCATATTAATGACCGGTGCTCTCACTTTTGTGAGCGGTTACACCAAAGGACATCAGATCAAGGAAACCAGGATGAAGCTGCAAGCTATTGAGCAGGCGCTCATAGTACATGTACGTAAATACGGCCATATCCCATGCCCCGCAAGCAGGACTACCCAGAGAGGAACTGCTTCATTCGGAGTTTCACCAACGCTATGCAACACCGCCCCACCGGGCGGGACGGTTGATGTGAACTCAGGTAAAGTAAGGATAGGCATGGTTCCGGTGAAAAGGTTAGGCCTCCCCGAAGAACATGCATTCGATGGTTGGGGAAACAGGATTACTTATGCCGCCATAAGGGATTTAGCGGTGGACCAGACCACTTATAACTCATACGCGACAACCGATACTGATGGGGTAATCATCATACAGGATGGCAACGGCAACCAGCTTTACCCAGCCGATGATAAGAACATAAACGCTTACGCCCTTATTAGCCATGGCAGTGATGGCAAAGGTTCCTTCAACCGCACCGGGCAGGTTGTGAATGCCTGTAATTCTGCAATGAAGGATGGGGAGAATTGTGACAGTGACTCTCTGTTCTTCGACATGCCGATAAATGACGGCGACACGGAATCAACCTACTTCAATGATTACGTAAGATGGAAACCTGTTACCTCCCTCAACATGGACGCGAACTCAACCAATATTTCCACCGCCACCGGATTGCCCGACTGCGCCGCGGGCGAAACACTTATCTCCAATGGCGCAGGTGCTTATGCCTGTGGTTTACCAGCAAGTAGCGGCGGCAGTGAAGGCAGCGGGTTTGAGGGAAGACTTATTGCCATAGAGCCTTATGATACACTTCATAGACTTGAAAGGGATACTAGTGGATGGATAGGGCCGGAAGGTTTGTTTTGCTCTCCGTGTACAAACTGGCCTGATATCAGTGATTATCTAACCTTTCAAGAATCTTCTCCTTCCACTACTAAGAAATATGATCTTGAATCGTATGGTGCGGGCAATAAACCGACATATATGACTCTAGATTCCAGATGCGCTATTAACCTGGAGACATACGAGCTATCATCAATGGGTTTACACGCAAGGATGGGCATAGCTTTAGTGATAGCTTTCATGGATAAAGATAATAACTATATTACAACTTATGCAAGGCCACTTAATATCCATTCTATATCTGGAAGGGTTATAGAGGGATATCCTATGGAACAGAAATTTTCTGTATATTCAGGTATTGGCACTGCTGACTACAGTAAACAACGACCTCCAGGATTGAAAGGCTTTCTTCTAGAAGGCCCCCCGACAATAAAGGAATATCTTAATAACAGAAGCTTGGTTTGCGGAGTTGAGGTAGAGGTCAGTATACGTCAAGGCGGCGTACCAACAACCACTCTCGCAGATCATATGATATATCAATTTACTTCCTCTAGTAATCGTCAAATTCAATGGGAAATGGAGGCACCATACCCATATGCTAACAACCAAATTATATACTCATTCGATCGTGTAGATAATATGAATCAATTAATACCAATACCTTCAAATACAAAATTTATTGAGTTACGATATTTTGTGAAGGGAAAAAGACTTAATGAGGGAGGAGCATATAAGATATGGCTAACCGCATTTGCTGACTCCATTTTGGAGTTTTATAGGTAAAAGACTCGCTAAATAACCCCTACTTCTTCCCGCTCGCATAGCGCATAAACGCCCTTTTCAGCGGCGGGATTTGCTGTACCATGCCCAAGCCCAGCGTGCGGGCGAGTTTGATCGGATAGATGTTGTTGGAAAACAATCTCGTCAGCCCATCGGTTGCCGCAATCATCGCCATATTATCCAGCCGCCTTTCGCGCTCATATTCCTCCAGCATGGTCGCGGAATTTATCGGCAGGCCAAGCTTCCCGCGCCCGATAATTTTTTCGGTGAGCAGTTCCACATCGCGGAAGCCGAGGTTCACCCCCTGTCCCGCGATCGGGTGGATTGCGTGCGCCGCATCGCCCACCAGCGCGAAATTATGCCCCGCATATTCATCCGCGTGCATTACCTCCAGCGGATAGCACCACCTACCCTCAAGCACCTTGATTTTCCCAAGGTGTTTCACCCGTTTTTCAATCTGTTTCAGGAATTCCGCATCATCCATTTTCATGTAAAGCTTCACGATATCCGAAGGCTCCGTCCACACGAGCGATGAGTTGTGAGTCGGGAGTCGAGAGTCGCGCGACCTTTTTTTCTCGATTCTCGATTCTCGACTCCCGACTCTCCCTTTCATAGGTAGCACCGCGAACGGCCCTGCCGGGATGAAATGCTCATGCGCCAGCCCCATATGCGGCTTCTCGTGCTCAATCGTGCAGACGATCGCGTGTTGCTTGTAGCTCTTACGCGTTTCACCGATTCCGGCGGTTTTGCGCACCAGCGAGTTTTTTCCGTCAGCGCCGATAAGAAGTTGATAGTTGATGGTTGATGGTTGATGGTTGTTCTCCACCTCCAGCCTTGCATTTTTAATATCCAGCTTTGCAACTTTGGCCGGGGCGATGATGTGCAGGTTATTCATCTTACGCGCCACCTCATAAAGCGCCGCGCGGCTGTGGCGGTTTTCCACGATATAGCCGAAAGGCTCATTGCCGATTTCCTCATGGTCGAAATGCAGGAACAGCTTCGAGCCGAATTCGGAAACGCGGATATCAAGAATCGGTTCCGCATGCGGCGCGATTTTTTCCCACACGCCGATTTTTTTCAGGAATTTATAAGACCTCCACGCAATAGCACTCACCCTGCCGTCAAACTCCGCCTTAATGAAAGCTCTCGGATCCTCATGGTCGATCACCGTGACATCCAGCCCCGCTTTTGCAAGGGCAATTGCCTGCGTCATGCCCGCCAGCCCGCCGCCGATGACAGCGATGGTTGCGTGGTTGCGTGGTTGCGTGGTTGCGTGGTTGCGCTTCATAATGTAACCATGTAACCACGTAACCAATAAACCAGCAACCTAAATGATAATCGCCACCTGGAACATCAACTCCGTACGCCTCCGCGCCGGATTGCTCAAAAACCTCAAAAATGAAGCCAACCCGGACATCATCTGCCTTCAGGAAACCAAATGCCCGTGCCCCGTTTTCCCTTCATCCGACATCAAAAAACTCGGCTATGAGCATTTATATACCAGCGGCGAGAAAGGATATAACGGCGTCGCCCTGCTTTCGCGCATTGAACTGAAAGATATCGAAACCAAAACCCTCGGCGGACGGGCGCAGACCCGGCATATTTCGGCGCTGCTGCCCGACGGCACAAGGCTGCATAATTTCTATGTTCCCGCCGGGGCGGACATCCCCGACCCGGTGGCAAACCCGCATTTCGCCCATAAACTGCAATATCTTGAGGATATGGCCTCATATTTTGAGACCTTCAAGGCGAAGGAAAAACATGTCATCGTCGGCGACCTCAACGTCGCCCCGTTCGAGCATGACGTATGGAGCCACAAACAGCTTTTAAAAGTGGTTTCCCACACCCCGCCCGAAACCGAGCGCATGGACAGGATGTATAAAACGCTGGACTGGGTGGATGCCGCCCGACATTTCGTCCCGCAGGAGCAGAAACTATATAGCTGGTGGAGCTACCGCAACCAGGACTGGCGAAAATCCAACCGCGGGCGCAGGCTCGACCATATATGGGTAACGCCCAACCTGAAAGCCGGCCTCGCCGGGATTAAATTCCTCAAGGACGCACGTGACTGGACGGAAAACACCACCGGCCCCTCCGACCACGTCCCGGTTGTCGCCGAGATTAATTTCTAAAAACCGTATTCCTAGTTGTAATGTAAAATCATATTGGTATATTTTCCTTTGCAGGAAGCATCTTCCTGCGGGGCGTGATAACCCCTTGCTAACAGCGGCGTAGTGGGCCGCAAAACCACTCCTCGGCTTCCGGCCGGGGAGGCGCTGGTGTATGCAATAGGGCACTTCCCCAAAGGCCAGCGCGAACCTTCTGTTAGCAGGTTTTATCAACTCCCCGGCTATCAAGCTAATGAGGGGATATGTTCAGTTTGCAGTTTCAGTTATTAGTTTCAGGATTCCGGAATTTCAGAACTTCGGAATATCGG
>CAZJFC010000072.1:8149-8605 GCA_964545245.1 uncultured Rickettsiales bacterium | reverse complement strand
CGCAGTTCATGGACCAGACCAACCCGCTTTCGGAAATCACGCACAAACGCCGTCTTTCGGCCCTTGGCCCCGGCGGTTTGACCCGCGAGCGCGCAGGCTTCGAGGTGCGCGACGTCCACGTTACCCATTATGGCCGTATCTGCCCGATCGAAACCCCGGAAGGCCCGAATATCGGCCTTATCAACTCAATGGCGACCTACGCGAAAGTCAATAAATACGGCTTTATCGACACTCCTTACCGCAAAGTGAATGGCGGCAAGGTGACCGAGGAAGTTATTTACCTTTCAGCGATCGAGGAAGGAAAATACACCATCGCGCAGGCGAACGCCAACCTTGACGCGAACGGAAAATTCGCCGACAAGCTGGTTTCCGCCCGCCAGAAAGGCGAGTTCATCCTCGCTGACCCGGCTGAGATCGAATATATCGACGTTTCCCCGAAACAGGTTGTTTCCGTGG
>CAZJFC010000072.1:0-8139 GCA_964545245.1 uncultured Rickettsiales bacterium | reverse complement strand
GGCCGCCTCGCTCATCCCGTTCCTTGAGAACGATGACGCGAACCGCGCGCTCATGGGCTCGAACATGCAACGTCAGGCGGTTCCCCTGCTCCGCGCCGAGGCTCCTTTCGTGGGAACCGGCATGGAAGCCATCGTGGCGAAAGACTCCGGCGTGACCGTGGTTGCCCGCACCGCAGGCGTGGTTGACCAGGTTGACGCGCGCCGCGTGGTAATCCGTACCCAGCCGGGCAAAAAGGATGAATCACCGTCGGTGGATATCTATAACCTGCAAAAATACCAGCGCTCCAACCAGGATACCTGCATCAACCAGAAACCGGTTGTGAAAGTGGGTGACCTCGTGAAAGCAGGCGATATCATCGCGGACGGCACTTCGACCGACCTCGGCGAACTCGCCCTTGGCCGCAACGTGCTTGCCGCGTTCATGCCTTGGAACGGTTACAATTTCGAGGATTCGATCCTCATCTCCGAGCGCCTTGTGAAAGACGACGTTTATACTTCGATCCACATCGAGGAATTCGAGTGCATGGCGCGTGACACCAAGCTTGGGCCTGAAGACATCACCCGCGATATCCCCAATGTCGGCGAAGAACAGCTCCGCCACCTCGACGAAGTGGGCGTTGTCCATATCGGCGCTGAGGTAAAACCGGGCGATATCATGGTGGGCAAGGTGACCCCTAAATCGGAATCACCTGTAACCCCTGAGGAAAAACTCCTCCGCGCCATCTTCGGCGAAAAAGCGGCTGACGTGCGCGATTCATCGCTCCGCGTCCCTCCGGGAGTGGGCGGCACGATCGTGGAAGTCCGCGTTTATTCGCGCCGCGGCGTTGAGAAGGACGAACGCGCGCTGCAAATCGAACGCGCCGAGATCGAACGCCTGAGGAAAGACCGCGACGACGAACGCCACATCATCGAGCGTTTCGTGTATGGCCGCCTTTCCGAGATACTGAACGGCAAGGAAGCAATCGGCGGGCCGAAAGGCTTCAAGGCAGGTCAGGACATCAATCAGGAAGTGCTGGGCAAATATACGCGCGGCCAGTGGTTCCAGTTCGTTATCGACGACCAGAAAACCATGAACGAAGTCGAGTTCCTCAAAAAGCAGCTCGACGACAACGTGGAACGCCTCGAAAAACGCTTCTCCGCGAAAGTCGAGAAAGTCCAGTCCGGCGACGACCTCCCGGCGGGCGTGCTGAAAGTGGTCAAGGTTTTCGTTGCAGTGAAACGCAAACTCCAGCCCGGCGACAAGATGGCGGGCCGCCATGGTAACAAAGGCGTTATCTCGCGCATCATCCCGCAGGAAGATATGCCATATCTTGCCGACGGTACTCCGGTTGACCTCGTGCTCAACCCGCTCGGCGTGCCTTCGCGCATGAATATCGGCCAGATCATGGAAACCCACCTTGGCTGGGCAGCCGCAGGGCTTGGCCGCCAGATCGGGGACGCTCTTGAAGCTTACCGCAACGACAAGAAAAAAGAGGATAACCTCCGTGAAACCATCTCCGGCATGTATCTGAGCAGCGAAGTCGGCAAGGAAGTGAAGAAACTCAAGACCGAGGAACTCACCGAGCTTGCGACCAACCTCTCCCGCGGCGTGCCGCAGGCAACCCCGGTATTCGACGGCGCGAAAGAAGACGACATCGTCAAATATCTGGAGCAGGCGGGTTTCAACTCATCAGGGCAGGTGACGCTTTACAACGGCCTTACCGGCGAGGAATTCGAGCGTAAGGTAACTGTCGGTTACATCTACATGCTCAAGCTCCACCACCTTGTTGATGATAAAATCCACGCTCGCTCTATCGGGCCTTACAGCCTTGTCACGCAGCAACCCCTTGGTGGTAAGTCCCACTTCGGCGGACAGCGCTTCGGGGAGATGGAATGCTGGGCGCTCCAGGCTTATGGCGCGGCGCATTCCTTGCAGGAAATCCTCACCGTTAAGTCGGATGACGTTGTCGGCAGGACGAAGATTTACGAATCGATCGTCCGCGGCGACCACACATTCGATCCGGGCATCCCTGAGTCTTTCAACGTTATCGTGAAGGAACTCCGCGGCCTCGGCCTTAACGTGGAGCTTAACCAGATCGAAATCGTCGAAGAGCCATCGAACGATGACGATGACGGAGAGCAGGAGGCGGCGTAACGCAGAAATGTCATCCCGGAATTTTTACCAGCAGGGAAAAATATCCGGGACCCGGCAAAAATTTGTCAGCAGATAAATTTTTTGCATTGCGGAGCAAGAACTGATTAAACGAAAAATGCCTACCGGCATTTTGCTATTCTGGATTCCCGATAAAATTTTCTCCTGAAAATTTTCGGGGATGACAGGAAAGGGAATAAATGAAGAAGCTGACTAAAATATTTGCGGTGATTTTCATTCTGGGCTTTGGTTCAGGGGCGGATGCTGCGGTCAGTCAGGATAAAAAGACCGAACTTGCCGCGGAAGTTGCCGCTTTATACAGAAAGACCCGCAGCTATGACAGCAAGGTGCGGCTGGAGGGATCTGCGAGGGCCGGACAGGATGCGCAAAATATCCACAGGCTTTTATCTGACAGGAATGTTACGCCGTCCGATCTGGATTTGAATTGCGACTCCGACAGTGATTTTCGTAACTATATTTTTTATATGAGTGATAGGATCGAATCGGTTCAGAATATGAACCACTTCGTCGTGAAGAGCATTGCGGCAAGCCTGACCGAGGACGAATTGTCCCAGCTTAAGCAGTTTTCCCGGACCGAGGTGGGCAAGGGATATATAGCGGCCCTTCAGCCCCGGCCCAGCGCTATATCCGAAAAAGTGAATGAAGCGTGGGCTGCACAGGATAGCAGCTACGTTCCCAAGGTGATTTATGAAACTCCAAGCACCCTCAGTGTTTTGCGTGAATATATGGCAAAATATCAGGACGATAGCGATACAAGCCATTCACTCATGCTGATACAAAAAATGCACGATGCGGTAGATCCGATGCACTACACCGGGCAATACCCTGAAAATTCAAGGACATTGAAAGAGGTGGTGACCATTTACCTCCAACAATGTAAGGCAAATTAACATAACAGCAAAACGGGAAGGGAATAGATGAAGAAGCTGATTAAAATATTTGCGGTGGTTTTGGTTCTGGGTTTTGGCTCAAATGCTAGTGCTGCTGGTGAAGACAAACTTGCAAAGGCAAAAGGAATAGCAGAGATGCTTAGTGTATACACTGGCGTCGCTAATTTGCAGCTTGTGCAGCTATCTAGTGAGTATAAATGTCTGGACGAGAATTTTTCGAATAGATGGAAAAAGTTAAACATGGAGCTGGCTCAAATTATAGATTTGGATAGCGAGTTTGCAAAATTTATTGCTGATAGAACTGAGACTGCCGAACTTGAATCTATAGAGAATGTACTTAATTCCAATGAAGGAAGAGCTTTTCTCAATGAACTCAAATATCCGACACTTAATGAGAGCGGAGACATAAATTATCCTACTATTGAGACTACAAAGAATGAGGGATTAAAAAGTCTGACAGTTATCTTCGCTGCCTTTATGCAAAGTGGGGTAGTAGAAAATAAATTATCGGAACAAAATGAGGAAATGTCTAATAAGATCAAAGAATTGGATGGTTTAGTGTTTTCTTAATCTTGTGAAAGAGGGTGATAAACTTAAGTGCAAAAGATAAATGGCGAATAAATTAAAAAACTAGGAACGATAGATATGGCAATGAACGAAGTAGCGAACCTTTTCGGACAAAACAGAAACGGCAATGATTTCGATGAGATCAAGATCACGATCGCGTCACCGGAAAAAATCCGTAGCTGGTCATTCGGCGAGGTGAAAAAGCCGGAAACCATCAATTACCGCACTTTCAAACCTGAAAAAGACGGGTTGTTCTGCGCGCGCATCTTCGGCCCGATCAAGGATTACGAATGCCTCTGCGGTAAATACAAGCGCATGAAATACCGCGGCATCGTCTGCGAAAAATGCGGTGTGGAAGTCACCACTTCCAAAGTCCGCCGCGAGCGCATGGGCCATATTGAACTCGCCGCGCCGGTCGCGCATATCTGGTTCCTGAAATCGCTTCCTTCGCGCATTGCGACATTGCTCGACATCACGCTGAAAGAAGTCGAGAAAGTGCTTTATTTCGAAAGCTATATGGTGGTTGACCCCGGCCTTTCCCCGCTTGAATACGGCCAGACTTTGACCGAAGACATGTTCGCCGAAGCGCAGGATAAATACGGCGCGGATTCCTTCAAGGCGGGCATCGGCGCGGAAGCCATCCAGCATATGCTCCAGAACCTCAACCTTGAGGAGTTGAAAGCACAGCTCCGCGGTGAGCTTTCCGGCACTACCTCCGAAGCGAAGATCAAGAAAATCGTGAAACGCCTCAAGCTCGTTGAGGATTTCCTTTCTTCCGGTAACAAACCGGAATGGATGGTCCTGCACGTTGTCCCGGTCATCCCGCCTGAACTCCGCCCGCTCGTTCCGCTCGATGGCGGACGTTTTGCGACCTCCGACCTTAACGACCTTTACCGCCGCGTCATCAACCGCAACAACCGCCTGAAACGCCTCCTTGAGCTTAAAGCCCCGGATATCATCATCCGCAATGAAAAACGCATGTTGCAGGAATCGGTTGACGCGCTGTTCGACAATGGCCGCCGTGGCCGCGTTATCACCGGCCCTAACAAGCGTCCGTTCAAATCACTCGCCGATATGCTGAAAGGCAAGCAAGGCCGTTTCCGCCAGAACCTTCTTGGTAAACGCGTCGACTATTCAGGCCGTTCCGTGATCGTGGTTGGCCCTGAGCTGAAACTCCACCAATGCGGCCTGCCTAAGAAAATGGCGCTTGAGCTGTTCAAGCCGTTCATCTATGCGAAGCTTGAGCTTTACGGTATCGCGACGACCATCAAGGCCGCGAAGAAAATCGTTGAATCGGAGCGCCCTGAGGTGTGGGATATCCTCGCCGAGGTTATCCGCGAGCACCCGGTCCTGCTCAACCGCGCACCGACGCTCCACAGGCTTGGCATACAGGCGTTCGAGCCGGTGCTTATCGAAGGCAAGGCGATCCAGCTCCACCCGCTGGTCTGCGCTGCGTTCAACGCCGATTTCGACGGTGACCAGATGGCAGTCCACGTCCCGCTTTCGCTTGAGTCACAACTCGAAGCGCGCGTGCTGATGATGTCCACCAACAACATCCTTTCACCTTCAAACGGCAAGCCGGTAATCGTTCCTACGCAGGATATGGTCCTCGGCCTTTACTACATGACCATGCTGGTTGAAGGCGAAAAAGGCGAGGGAATGGCATTCTCCGGCGTTGACGAAATTGAATACGCCCTCGGCCAGAAAATCATCACCCTCCATTCGAAGATCAAATGCCGCGTCAAAACTTACGACAAGGAAGGCAAAAGGATCTTCAGGATGGAAGAAACAACCCCAGGCCGCGTGCTTATCTCCAAGCTGCTGCCTGACCATGTGAAACTGCCTTTCTCGGTAATCAACAAAGTCCTCACCAAGAAAGAGGTTTCCAACGTTATCGACATCGTTTACCGCCACACCGGTAACAAGGCGACTGTCATTTTCGCTGACCAGATCATGGCGCTTGGCTTCCGTAACGCAGCGCTCGCCGGTATCTCAATCGGTAAGGACGACATGATCATCCCTCCTTCAAAGGGAAAGCACATCGGCGCTACGCTGAAAGAAGTCGAGGAGTTCGAGCGTCAATATGCTGAAGGGCTTATTACTGCCGGTGAGAAATACAACAAAGTGGTGGACGCATGGTCGCAATGTACCGACCGCGTTGCTTCCGACATGATGAAAGGAATTTCCGAAACGCTGGTGAACCCGAAACCGGGCCAGAACAAGGTGAACTCCATCTACATGATGGCGCATTCGGGCGCGAGGGGTTCCGCTGCCCAGATCAAGCAGCTTGCCGGTATGCGCGGCCTCATGGCCAAGCCGAACGGCGAGATCATCGAAACGCCGATCATTTCAAACTTCAAGGAAGGGCTTTCAGTCCTTGAATACTTCAACTCGACGCATGGCGCGCGTAAAGGCCTTGCCGATACTGCGCTTAAGACCGCGAACTCAGGTTACCTGACCCGCCGTCTGGTTGATGTTTCACAGGATGCCGTGGTTATTGAAGATGATTGCGAAACTGAAAAAGGCATCATCGCGAAAGCCGTTATCGAAGGCGGTAACGTGGTTGAGCCGCTTTCCGAGATCATCCTTGGCCGTACTTCCGCGAAAGACATTTTCCACCCGACAACCAACGAGCTTATCGTGCCAGCCAAAGGCATGATCGACGAGGAAGTTGTTGAGAAAATCGACGCGGCGGGTGTTGAGTCAGTCCTCGTGCGTTCTGCCATTACCTGCCAGACACAGGGCGGTATCTGCGCGAAATGCTACGGACGCGACCTTGCGCGTGGTACTCCGGTGAATATGGGCGAGGCTGTCGGCGTTATCGCCGCGCAGTCGATCGGCGAGCCGGGCACGCAGCTTACAATGCGTACGTTCCACATCGGTGGCGCGGCACAGCGTGGCGCTGAGGTTTCAAGTGTTGAAGCGACCCATGACGCGAAAGTCGAGATCGTCAACCGCAACGTGGTTGCGGATTCAAAAGGCAACCATGTCGTGATGAGCCGTTCGTGCGAGATCGTCCTCCTCGACGACCGCAAAAACGAAAAAGCACGCTTCAAAGTTCCTTACGGCGCGAAGCTTCTGGTGAACGAAGGCGATAAAACCAAACTCGGCCAGAAACTCGCTGAATGGGACCCTTACACTATCCCTATCATTACCGAGAAATCAGGTTCCGTCGCTTACCGCGACCTTGTCGAAAACCTCTCCATCAAGGATGTTACCGACGAAGGAACCGGTATCTCCAGCAAGGCGATCATTGACTGGAAAGCGCACGCCAAAGGCGCAGAACTGCGCCCGCGCGTGACCCTGCTTGATGATAAAGGACAGGTGCAGACCCTCGCTAACGGCCTTGAGGCGCGTTACTTCCTGCCGGTCGGCGCGATCATGAGCGTGGCTGACGGCCAGGCTGTCCACGCCGGTGACGTTCTTGCGCGTATCCCGAAAGAAGGTTCAAAAACCCGCGATATTACCGGTGGCCTTCCGCGCGTTGCCGAGCTTTTCGAGGCACGTAAACCGAAAGACCACGCGGTTATGGCTGAAGTTTCAGGCCGTATCGAGTTTGGCAAGGACTACAAAACCAAACGCCGCCTTATCATCCAGCCGGAAGACAAGACGCAGGAACCTGTGGAATACATGATCCCGAAAGGCCGCCACCTTGCGGTGAATGAAGGTGATTATGTCGAGAAAGGCGACCTTCTCCTCGAAGGCAACCCGGTTCCGCATGACATCCTGAAAGTTATGGGCGTGGAAGCGCTTGCGAAATATCTCGTGAATGAGATCCAGCAGGTTTACCGCTTGCAGGGCGTGAAAACCAACGACAAGCATATTGAAGTTGTCATCCGCCAGATGCTCCAGAAAGTTGAAATCACCGAGGCCGGTGAAACCACCCTTCTGAAAGGCCAGCTCCTTGACCGCGAAGAGTTCGAGGAAGTGAACGCGCGCGCCGACAGGGAAGGATACAAGCCTGCGAAAGCCGAGCTGGTGCTGCAAGGCATCACCAAAGCTTCCCTCCAGACACGTTCGTTCATCTCCGCTGCTTCCTTCCAGGAAACAACCCGCGTCCTCACCGAAGCGGCAGTTATCGGCAAAACCGACAGGCTGCACGGCCTCAAGGAGAACGTTATCGTTGGCCGCCTGATCCCGGCAGGTACGGGTGCGTATATCAATAAGATAAAACGCATCGCCGCTGAAAGGGACAAGGTTATCGAAGAAGAAATAGAGGCAAAACGTAAGGCACAGCAGGACCAGGATGCCGCATAGGCTACTGGCTTGCGCCTGACAAGCTGATCAAAACCCCGCCGGAATTTCTCCCGGCGGGGTTTTTTGTGAGTTATATCTATGGCGCATATACCGTAGACATATGTATATTGTCATCCCGCCCCGCTTACGCGGTAGTAAGCTATAAAATAATAGGGATTTATATACTTGATCAGCCAACCTGCGGACTGCATCCAGGCAATGTCATTGCGAGGAGGCAACGCCGACGAAGCAATCCAGTCTGGATTGCCGCGCTCACGTTGTTCGCTCGCAATG
>CAZJFC010000071.1:0-8709 GCA_964545245.1 uncultured Rickettsiales bacterium | reverse complement strand
TTCACCCCTCCTATCAGGAGGGAAATATCTTTCTTCACCCCTCCTATCAGGAGGGGATGGGGGAGGTGGATAAAAAAATTAAGATACCCCTAACCCCTAAAACCTAACACCTATGGCCTTCTTCTGGTAGCTTCCTTGCGGGATTTGGCTTCGCGGCGGTCGTAGCAGATTTCGGCAATTTTGGCGAGTTTGGCGGAGACCTCGTCCTCGCTGTCGCTCTCCTTGATGCCCATGCGGTCCTTGAAATAATAAATCATGAAATCAAGCTCGCGCTCGGAAAGCTGGTCGGCATTGCGCAGCGTGTCGAAGCTCTGGCACATGACTTCGGTCGCTTCCTCTTTCTCGCCCATATCCTCATGGATGAAGGCTTCCCATTGATGCGCCCATGCCGGCATTTCCGCCTTGACGCCCTTAAGCACCTGCGCCTGTTTCAGCGCGCGCGGCTTGTCCTTCAGCACGCTATTGGTGAGGTAGATCGCCTGTGAAAGCCACCACCAGTTATGGTCAGGGTCTTTGAAGGTGCGCGATTCGAGGTAGTCCACCACATATTTAACGTCCGGGGTGTGCTGCGAGCGCGAGAAATAATATGCCGCCGTGGACGGGATGTAGAATGACTGGTCGTCCAGCGTATCGAGCAGCAGGAACCATTTTAAAAGTTCCGGGTAATCATAATCCTTGAGCGGGGTGGAACGGCCAAACGTATCGCCCGACATTTGCAGGTTAAGCGCCAGCGAGCGGAAATATAGCTGGTTGTCGCCGAATGAAAGCGCCGCCACCTCCTTCTCGCTCGGCAGCGGGGGGACGATCCCCAGCTCCGGCAGGAACCTGAGGCTCTGCATGCAGAACAAGACCTGCAAAGCTAGGAAACATATGAAAACCGTCTGCCGCATTAAAATTCCTTACGTTTGAAGTCTATCACCGCAATCGAAAGCATCAGGCCGCAATAAATCACCGCCTGCAACACGAAGAGTTTGAGGTCATAGGAGTTTTTCAGCCCATATACTATCCATTCGGTCTTGCCGAAAAAATCCAGCCTTGGCACCAGCTTGGAGATGGTCAGGAAAGTATAGTCCGAAACTTCCTTCGCCCACGGTTTTGTCGCCAGCAGCAGCACAAACCCCGCCACGCGCGACAGCACATAAAAACCAAGGCAGAACAGCACCGCAATCACCGTGCTGCGGAGAATCAGCGCCGAGGCCATCGCCAGCGCAACCACCACCAGCGCCTCAAGCAGCAGGCTGAACGACCATACAAGGAAGCCCTCAAGGTTCTGCATGGGGGTGTAATTGAAGGTGAAGAAGCTCCATGCGTAAATTATTATGGAAGTGAACAGCACGAGCAGCAGCGCGATTATGCTGAAACCAAGCCAGTATGCGATTATGAAACTCGTGCGCGAAACCGGGCGGACAAGCATCAGGTCGATCTCGCGGTTCTCGAACGAGCGGCGGATGTGGAAGGCGATGAAGATCACCAGCCCGATGACCAGCACCACGCGGCAAATCCCCGCTGCGTAAACCAGTGAGGTTTCCATCTGCTCGACAATCGCCGTGCCGCCAAGGAAAAATGCGAACTGGCAGCCGAGAATGATCGAGACTGCAACGCCGAGGAACAGGGAATCCCTCTGCGCGGTCAGGAATATGTATCTGATTATGTTTTTCATATTTTCACTTTCGTTTTTTTGATTTCTGGTTGTTGGAATGCCGGTTATCAGAATGCTATGGGGCGCGGGTCATTCTGGAATTTATGATAAAACTGCTGGTCCTGTTTCTCCACACCATAACCCGGAACGATCGTCGCCTTCAGGAAGATGATCGTCTGCACCGCGCGCGTGGTTTTCTCCACCCGCTTGAACGCATTGCCGAGCAGCGGAACCTCGCTGATGTAAGGAACGCCGGTGTCGTTGTTCTCAATCGCCTGGTCGATCATACCGCCGATGACCATGATCTCGCCGCTTTTGAGCTTGAGCAGTGAATCCATCTCGCGCACCTGGATAATCGGGATTTTATTTTCAGGGATGTTAGCCGTCGCCGAACCGCCGTAATATGTCGTAGGGTCGGTGACTTCGCCGGTCTGCTTGCTGAGCGTCGGGCGGATATTCATCATGATCTCCTGCTGCCTGGTGTTGATGGACGGCTGGAGCGTAAGGATCAGGCCAAGCGGAACCGTGTTAAGCTGCGGGTCGATTATCACGTCCTCCCCGGTCTGGTTCCCGGTCGCACTGATATTCTCGCGCCGCTCGATGTTGAGGGTGAAATACGGGCGGTTCTCGGCGAAGGACAGTATCGCCTGCTGGTTGTTCATTACCAGGACGCGCGGGCTGGAAAGCGTCCGCGTTACACCGAACGCATTCGCGAGCTGGACTGCCGAGGTAATATCGCCATCCGACCTTGAGCCGTCAATGGTGATGATCGGCCCGACGCCGCCATCGGAAGAACCCGCCGCTATGCCCGAACTCATCCTGATATTGAACCCGTCAACCCCGCCGTGGAGCGCCGCCCAGTTAATGCCGCTGCGGAACTGGTCGTTCAGGTCAACCTCGACGATCTTTGCCTCGATAAGCACCTGCGCCGAGGTATATTCCGCAATCTTGTTGAGATAATCCGCCACAAGGAGGTGGTTCTTCTGGGTCGTCGCCACCGTAATCATCCCCGCCTGGCGGTTGACGGAAATAAATGGCTGCAAGTCACTGTTCCCCTGCTCGCCGCCCTGACGGCCACCACCACCAGCCTGCGTGCCGATAATCGCCGAGATATCATTGGTGACAGATGCCCAGACATCACCGTCATAGCTTGAATTGATCGTGTTGGAAGAACCGGAGGATAACCCTCCGCCGCCACCTCCGCCGCCCGCGCCGCCAGCACCGCCGCCGGCCATACTCCCCCCTCCCATTCCGGAGGAACCGCCTGAACTGGAACCGCCGCCACCGCCGCCGCCGGAACTGCTCAACACCGCGGTATTAACGCTGATCGAGCCGGAATTTGAACGGGTTATGTTGGGGAAGTTGACGTAATAATTCTCGACATACGGCACATCGCGCTCAATCCTCAGCACGCCGTTATTGACCTTGTAGCGCAGCTGCGCAAGCGCCGCGATCCGTTCAACCACCTCATCAAACGGCTTGTTCTTCGCCTTGAAGATTATCCCGCCGGTGATCGAATGGTCAACTTCGATATCAATATCGGCAAGCCGCGCAAGCTCGATGAAAACATCTTTCAGAGGAACCTCGTCAGTGACGGAAAGCGTCACTGTTTTGTTGATGCCGAGCTTCGGCTTCTGCGGGGCAAGCAACACCTCTGAAACCGTGGGCAAAGGCGGTTGCTTGGTCACGAATTCATATTCTTTCTCATGCCTTGGAACCAGGCTTTTTGTATAATCCTCCCGGCTCAGGCCGCCCGGCCTGTCCATCGGGTCGGGGTTATCGCGGGAGTAATCGGTGTATATCCCGCCGCAACTGGTGGCAAGAGCAAATGCTGGTACAAAAAACAATCTCTTTAAAATTCCGCCCCGGTTTAGCATAGTTCTTTTTCTAAATGATTTAATACTAAGTGACAAGGACTGATGTGATTTATTCAGGTTTTACCGCAGAATTTTCCCGCCCCATGGAGCTAGTAACTTATCAGCGAACCAAGCGCAGGAAAAACCGCGAATATGAACATCGAAATCGCCAGCGCAGGGCCAAAAGGAAACTCGCGGCTACCTGTCACACTGCGCCATATCAATCCCGTCACCACGCCCAGCACGCCGGAAAGGACAAGATATGGCGGTATCGCGTTTATGCCGACCCACAAACCCGCAACCGGCAGAAATTTAACATCGCCAAAACCAAGGCCGTGCTTTTTGGTCAGTAAATAATAGCCGTAATGCAAAAACAAGCCCACCAGCAGGCACACAACAAAACCGGCAATAAAAGGCTGCCAGTTTTCGGTGTTATGATAGTGGTAAGCAAAGCCGAGCAGCAAGGCAGCAATTGTTGTTGAATCGGGGATGATATAGGTTTCAAAATCGGCGATTATCATGGTCAGGAGCGCGACCGACAGCGCAGTGAATATAAAGAAATTCGCGGCCAGGCCAAATTTAAGCCACAGCAGGACGAATATCAGCCCGGTCAGCACTTCAGTGAGCGGGTAGCGGATAGAAACCCCGGCGCTGCAATGGCGGCACTTCCCGCGGGAAAACACCCATGAAAAAACCGGGAGCAAATCCTTGAATTCCAGCACCGCGCCGCATTTCGGACAGGCGGAACGCGCTTTCACCAGATCCATATCCCTTGGCAGGCGGTGGCTGGCCGCAGTTATGAAACTGCCGAAACAAGTGCCGACAAGCCATATAAAAATGCCGATAATAACTTCTATCATAGAAGAAACCAATCTATTCGCTAAGTAACGGAACCGCAAATAGAAAATCAGTCATATGGAATAGATAGCAGGGTTTTGGAAATTCAGAATTTCCCCTTTTGGCACCTCACCCCAACCCTCTCCTCATAGGAGAGGGAGTAGCAGTGGCCCTCCTCCCTGAGGGAGGAGTTGGAGGAGGGTTATTTTCCGAGGTTCTGAAATTCTGGAATTCCAAGGTTCCATCCAACCAACTTATAAAAACCCCGCAAAATTGGCATTGCGGCTTTATATGGTTTGTTTTATTCATGAAACATGGCACAGGTTAAAAAAATCGTCATCGGCGCTGACCACGCAGGATATGAACTTAAGGAATTCCTGAAACGTGAATTCGCGCAGCTCGAAATTACCGATGTCGGCACCGATAGCGGGAATTCCGTCGATTATCCTGATTTCGGCAAGGCCGCCGCGCGCAAGATCGCCATGAATGAAGCCGAGGCGGGAATTGTCATCTGCGGCAGCGGGATCGGCATCTCCATCGCCGCCAACCGCGAGCCTGCCGTTCGCTGCGCCCTCTGCCTTAACCCGGAAATGGCGAAACTCGCAAGGCAGCATAATGACGCGAATATGGTCGCCATCGGCGCAAGGTTCACCTCACCCGATGAAGCAAAGGAAATCGTCAGGGTTTTCCTCAGCACCGGGTTTGAAGGCGGCAGGCATGAGGCGCGGGTAGCTAAATTATCTGAGTAATATTTTTTTGCCCCCTTCGCGTTTACTAACGCTCAGATGGGCTGTGCCTTCGGCACGCTCAGGGCTGGCTCGGCTCCTGCCTCGCTCTGTCATCCTCCGAAAATTTTTCAGGAGAAAAATTCCGGTATGACGAAGTGGGGGGCTATTCTTCTTCTTTCAACCTGTCGAGATGACGCTCATGCTCTTTCAGTTCCGGGAGGGTTTTTGCCGCAAATTCCTTCAGCGCTTCATCGTCGCCGTTTTTGGAGTAGCTTTCAAAGAGGGCGACAATATCGTTATAGGCGTTTTTCTGCGCGGTTATGAACTCCACCTCAAAATTTTCGCGCGTGGAGGTTTTCAGCTTTTTCAGTATCTCCGCATGTTTTTCATCCACCTCATCAGGAATGGAATTTTCACCAACCGTGGAATTCACGACCACTTTTCCCAGTTCCTCTTTAATCTCGCGGTGGCTGGTTATAATGTCATTGGCAAAATTATGGATATTCCTGTCGTCGGAACGGTGAATGGCCAATTTGCCCGCCTCGATTTCAAAAATCGAAGCAATTGCCGCGTTCCGCACGAAGGATTCCGAAGCTTTCGACGCGCCTGAACCTACGCTATCAACCGCCACCGCGCCGCCGGCCAGCAGCATAACGGCCAATACCGCGCTGGTAAGTAATTTCAGGTTATTCATATACTTCTCCTGCTATGTTGCCGTATAAGTTTCTGCTATTAGCGATAAATTCTCCATTATGAAAAATGGTTGAATTATCGCCCGACACCCTATAAACCTTAGCACCTATCAACCAGCAACCAATAATCGGCTTAATATGTCAACCAACACAGCAATCAAAATGACCTCAGAATCAAACAACCCATTCTTCTCCGCGCCACTGCAATCGGCAGACCCGGAAATTTTTAAAGGTATTCAGGGCGAGCTTCACCGCCAGCAGACGCAAATTGAATTAATCGCTTCCGAGAATATCGCTTCCAAAGCAACCATCGAAGCGCTGGGAACCGTGTTCACCAACAAATATGCCGAGGGCTATCCCGGCAAACGCTATTACGGCGGCTGCGAATTCGCCGATGTTGTTGAGCAGCTCGCCATTGACCGCGTGAAACAACTTTTCGGCGCGAAATTCGCCAATGTGCAGCCGCATTCCGGCGCTCAGGCCAACGGCGCGGTGATGCTCGCCCTCACCCAGCCGGATGATACTATCCTCGGTATGGCACTTGCCACCGGCGGCCACCTTACCCACGGCGCTGCACCTGCGCTTTCGGGCAAATGGTTCAAGGCCGTGCAATATGGGGTGAACAAGGATACGCAGCTTCTGGATTATGAGGAAGTCGAACGCCTTGCCCGTGAGCATAAACCGAAGCTTATCATCGCCGGTGCTTCTGCTTATCCGCGCCAGATAGATTTCGCGCGTTTCCGCAAGATCGCTGATGAAGCCGGCGCTTATTTGATGGTTGATATGGCGCATTATGCGGGGTTGATCGCGGCGGGAACTTATGAATCCCCGGTTCCGCACGCGCATGTGACCACCTCGACCACGCATAAAACCCTGCGCGGCCCGCGCGGCGGTATCATCCTCACCAATGACGAGGATATTGCGAAGAAGATAAATTCGGCAGTGTTCCCCGGCCTTCAGGGCGGCCCGCTGGTTAACGTTATCGCGGCGAAAGCGGTTTCTTTTAAAGAAGCGCTTACGCCTGAATTCAAGGCTTACGGACAGGCGGTTATCGATAACGCGCGTGCGCTGGCGAAAGTTCTGGTTGAGCGCGGCGCGGCAATCACCACCGGCGGCACGGACAGCCACCTTATCGTGGTTGACCTCCGCCCGAAAAAACTCACCGGCAAAGCGGCGGAAGAATCGCTCGAACGCGCAGGTTTGACTTGCAACAAGAACGCCATCCCGTTTGACCCGGAAAAACCGTTTGTAACTTCAGGCATCCGCCTTGGCACGCCTGCGGGAACCACGCGCGGATTCGGCGTGAAAGAGTTCGAGAAAATCGGTACGTTAATCTCTGACGTTCTGGACGGTTTGGTTGCCAACCCGGCAGATAACAGCGCAGCGGAAGCAAAGGCGAAGAAAGAAGTTGAAGCGCTCTGCGCCCAGTTCCCGATTTATTAGGTTATGACCGCCAGAAAACTCAAAGAAGCAACCCTTAATCTTTTCGATAGTTTCTGGATTAGCCTTTGGTGGTTCAGTATTGCCGCAGGGTTACTTGGTACAGTACTGGCCTCCATAATTATGGACGGTCACAATGAAGAAGTTCTTTCTGCCTTATTTAAACACGCAGAAATTATACTCATATTATGGGGCTTAGGCAGCATAATATCCATGTTGCTATTGTTCCTTAACTACCAGTATGATTACTTCAAAATCTGGCCGCTTATTGGCTTGATCTTTGCGTGCGGATTGCTTATCAGCACCCCGGTCATGCTATTAATGTCAATACAAACCTAAGTAACGGTTGCTGGTTGACAGATTTCTATCTATAACCGTCAACCATCAACTAACGCCCATCAACCAATATGCACTGCCCATTCTGCGGATCGGAAGATACACAAGTTAAGGACTCGCGCGCTACCGAGGATGGCTCAGCCATCCGCCGCCGCCGCGAATGCCCGGAATGCAGTGGGCGGTTTACCACTTTCGAGCGCATCCAGACGCGCGAGCTTTTCGTGAAAAAATCTACCGGTGCATCGCGGCTGTTCGACCGTGACAAACTCATGCGCTCGATCAACATCGCCGCACGCAAACGCCCCATCACCGAAGACCAGATCGAGCAACTCGTGAATAAAATCGTGCGCGAGCTTTCCGGCCTTGGGGAGAACGAAATCCCGACCTATGTCATCGGCCAGAAGGTGATGAAGGAACTCGCACTGATGGATGAGGTGACATATATCCGCTATGCGAGCGTTTATTCCAACTTCAATGATGCCAAGGATTTTGAGCGGTTCATTGAAAAACTCGACAAGCCGAAGAAGGGAAGGAAGAAATAGTTGCTGAGTTTCGGGGTTTCGGAGTTGCGGAGTTTTGCTATAGTGAACTCCGAAACTTTAAAACCTTGCAACGCATGTCCCACGAAAAATATATGCGCATCGCTCTTTCCTTCGCCTATCGCGGGCTGGGGCAGACATGGCCTAACCCCTCAGTCGGCTGCGTTATTGTCAAAGATGGGGAAATCATCGGGCGCGGGCGCACTGCAAAAGACGGCAGGCCGCACGCCGAACGCATCGCGCTTGATGTTGCCGGGAAAAAGGCGAAAGGTGCTACTGCTTATGTTACTCTGGAACCATGCAGCCATCACGGTAAAACACCGCCCTGCGCGGAAGGGTTGATCGCGGCAGGAATCAGCGCTGTTGTCGTCGCCTGCACCGACCCGGACAAGCGCGTTTCCGGCAAGGGCATCGCCATGCTCAGGAAGGCTGGGATCGAGGTTATTGAAGGCGTTTGTGAAGAGGAAGCGCTGGAACTCAACAAAGGTTTTTTCAAGCGCATCAAGACCGGACTGCCTTATGTGATGCTGAAAGCTGCAATATCGGCGGATGGGAAATATCTGGAAGGCATAGCGCATAAAACTCTTTTTGCACCTCCCCCATCCCCTCCTGATAGGAGGGGTGAAGAAAGATATTTCCCTC
>CAZJFC010000070.1:0-8750 GCA_964545245.1 uncultured Rickettsiales bacterium | reverse complement strand
TATAGAGCGTGACGGAACCATGAAATTCGTCGGCTATGCCGAAAATTATGGCGGGGGCTACCAGCAGGTTGCCGCCGATGCCGCGCGCCGTGCCGTGCAGGACCCACGCTGCAACCCGCTGCAGGAATTGCCGCCGATGGATAAATTCAGCAAATGGCACCAGTTGACGCTGGAATTCAACCCGCGCGACCTTATTTACTAATCATAAATATCTGGCTTAAAAATAAATTTACGCATAGGTTTTTTACTTCTATATAAGCACAATCTTTACGCTGAAATTTTTTGAGGAAAAAATGAAAAAAATCATTGCCGCCCTTCTGTTCACTTTAATTTCAACCGCTTCATCTGCCGAGCGCCTGAAGATCGATATTACCCAAGGTAATTTTGAGCCTATCCCGGTTGCGGTACATGGCTTCACGGCAGAAGGCACGGCGCAGCAGGCCGATGCCCTGCTTAAACAGGTAATTTCCAATGACCTCGGCAGCACCGGGCTGTTCAACGTCCTTAACCCGAACTCCTTCCTTGAGCGCCTTACCCCCGGCCAGACAAGGCCGACCTTCCCAAGCTGGCAGCAAATCGGTGCGAACGCCCTTGTTACAGGTGTCGTGCGTGCCAATGGCAGTGGCTATGAAATTGAGTTCCGCCTGTGGGATGTTTTCTCAGGCCAGCAGATTGAGGGCATGTCATACTCAACAAGCGAGCGTGGCCTGCGCCGCGTCGCCCACCAGATCGCCGACAAGATTTATGAACGTATGACCGGCGACAAGGGCTATTTCGACACCCGCATTGTTTACGTTGCCGAATCCGGCCCGAAAAACCGCCGCGTGAAACAGCTTGCCATCATGGATCAGGACGGCGCCAATCACCAGTTCCTTACCGGAGGCAAAACCCTGGTTCTCACCCCGCGCTTTTCAACCAATGACCAGAAAATCGCCTATATGTCATATGCTCTTGGCACTCCGCGCGTGAAAACATTCATGGTGAATACCGGAGCCGAAACCACAATCGGCAACTTCCCCGGCATGACTTTCGGCCCGCGTTTCAGCCCGGATGGCAGCAGGCTCATCCTTGCCTATGCGCGTAACGGCAACACCGACCTTTACGAAATCGACTTAAGGACAGGAGGCCAGCGCCAGATCACCAGTGACCCGGCAATTGAGGTTTCCCCCGCCTATTCCCCTGACGGCAGGAAGATCGTCTACAGCTCTGACCGCGGCGGCAACCGCCAGCTTTATGTCATGAACGCAGATGGCTCAGGCGCGCAGCGAATAACTTACGGCAAAGGCCATTATGACCAGCCCGTATGGTCGCCGCGCGGTGATTATATCGCCTTCACCAAACAATCCGGCGGTTTCTCCATCGGTGTCATCCGCCCTGACGGCAGCGGCGAGCGCACCATCGCCTCCGGCGGATATATCGTTGAAAGCCCGACATGGTCACCAAATGGCCGCGTGATTATATTCAGCCGTGGCGGACGTGGCGGCGATTCGCGCATTTACGCCATTGACCTCACAGGCTATAATGAACGAATGATCCCAACTCCCGGCGATGGGTCAGACCCGGCATGGTCACCTTTGCTGCAATAACTGCACAGGTTAAATAACCATTTTTAACTTTGTTATAAAAACCGCATAAAAAGCAGTGTTGCTTAGCTGTCACCATTATAGCCTCACGAAAAAACACTTTCGTTAACTTATAAATAGGCTTGACTTGATTGGTGGTTAAAGCTAGTTCTTCTCCCAAATTCAATGCGAATTTGAACCAAGAACCAAAACTATTTTTCGAAAAGGGATAATTTATGTTTAAAAAACTTCTTTCTGTTCTTTTCGTGGGCCTGCTTGTCACGGCGTGCGAAACTCCATCTTCAGGCTCTGACAGCTATGACGGTTCCGGAGGAATCGGCGGTTTCGGCAGTGAAAATCAAGGCATCGGCGGCGGTGAACTCGCTCCGGGTGTTTCTGACACTATCTATTTCGCTTATGACAGCTCCTCACTCAGCGCTGAAGCTAAAGCGGTTCTTTCCGCCCAGGCTCAATATCTGAGGGATAACCCTTCAACCAGCGTTGTTATTGAAGGCCATGCCGATGAACGCGGCACACGTGAATACAACCTTGCGCTCGGCGAACGCCGCGCCAACTCCGTGAGGCAATACCTTGTCGGTGCAGGTGTTGACTCTTCACGCGTGACTACGATCTCTTACGGCAAAGAACGTCCGGTTGCTCCGGGTTCTGATGAGACCTCATGGGCTCTTAACCGTAGGGGTGTAACTGTCGCAAGATAGTTCCCGAAAAGGAAACGAAAACCCGCCGCGGATAATTTTCCCGGCGGGTTTTTTTGTGCCTGCCCCCTAAAACTCCGCATCGGCTCTCAGGGCTTGCTTTTTTAGCCCATATTCATAGAATCCTTAAAAATCATAACAATGCCATGACCATGAAAAAAACCTTCTTCCTGATTGCGCTGCTCCTGCCTTCATTTTCATATTCAGCCGAGGGCAATGCTACGGCTGAATTAAGCGCCAGGGTAACTTCCCTTGAGGAATATAACCGCCAGCTCACCGGCAGGATAGAGGAGCTTGAATATCAGTTAAAACAGGCCGAGTCACGCCTTAACCAGGTTGAAAACACGCAACGCAACCTTGCGGAAGCCTCGAAATTCCAGCCAGACGCAGCCGAAACAGCAAATCCTTACGTGACCAGAGTTGGCGATATCAACCCCAAATACCAGAAAGCCCCGTCGCAACAACCTGAGCCGGAAACTAACCCGGCAATGGAAGAGGAATTTGACACCGCCTTCACTTATATCGCCACTGAAGATTATGCCCTTGCCAAACCGGCGCTTAATAAATTCATCAGCAAATATCCGAGAACCAACCTTGCCGGTGAAAGCTATTTCTGGCTGGGTGAAATTGCATGGGCCGAAAAAGATTATAACAACGCCGCAATAAACTACCTGAAGGGATATAAGGAACATCCGGCAGGAGACAAGGCCGCGGAAAATATCCTGAAACTGGCCTTGACCTTGCGCGAACTCAAGAAAAACGATCAGGCATGCAAGAACCTGCAACGCTTTGACACCGAATTTCAGGATGCCCATGTGAGCCTGCAAAGCAAGGCTAAAAGCGCGCGGGCAGAACTTGGCTGCAGCTAGGTTGTGAGCAAAACACCCGATTTCGCAAAATATAAGATCCGCGGCAGGCTGGCGGTTGCCTGCTCCGGCGGAATTGACAGTATGGCACTGGCCTTCCTTGCCAGCCGGGAACTGGATGTTGTCGCGCTGGTTGTTGACCATTCATTGCGCAAAGAGTCAAAAACCGAGGCTAAATGCGCCGCAAAAATCCTTGATAAGCTGGGAATTGAGAACCATATTCTCACGCATAAGGGTAAAAAACCCGAATCAAATATTCAGGAAAACGCAAGGGAAATACGTTATGAACTGCTCACCCGCTATTGCCGGGAGCACAAGATAAAACACCTCGCCACCGCCCATAACGCCGAAGACAACGCCGAAACTTTCCTGCTGCGCCTTTCCCGCGGGAGCGGGGTTGACGGTCTGGCTGCAATTCCCGAAATAACCGTAATGAATAAAATAAAAATCATCCGCCCGGTATTGGGTTTCTCCCGCGCTGAACTGAAAGCAATCCTTACCGGGAACAATATTGAATGGGTGGAAGACCCGACAAACGCAACTGATAAATACAAGCGCAACAAGCTCCGCTCCGCACTCGCAAAACTTGAAGACCCTGAGCTTATCACCGCGCGGATAAATGAAGCCGCAGCCAATCTTTCCCGCGTTAAGGATTTTCTGGAGGAGGAAACCGCAAAAGCGGAGAAACTCACAGTAAAATATTCCGGGAAAAGCGCGGAAATAAAGGTTAATGAGTTCCTCTCGCTCCATGACGAAATTGCCTTCCGCCTTCTGCTCAGGCTCATCTCCCGCCTCTCCCCGCACGGGGAAAGGCCAAGGTTCCACAAGCTCAAGCGGCTGAAACCGGGAATCACCGCAGGGCAGAAACGCACTTTAAGCGGGCTGGTTTTTACCCCTGACAGGCGGAAAAACCCGCAAAAAATCACGATATCTATTGAGAAATAGCTTCGGCGCATTATATTTAGGCCATATATGAAAAATTTCGGAAAAAATTTCTTTGCCTGGGCGATTATCTTTATCGTGATACTTTTCTTCGCGCAGGTTGTAATGGAGGCGGGGGAATCGGCAAAATACCCGCAGATTGAATATTCCCAGTTCATTGACCGCGTCAAGAATAACGAAGTCTCCCACGTACTGATCGAAGGAACTGAACTCCGCGGTTTCAGGATCAAGGGAAACTATACCAAGGGCGGCAGCTTTTCGGCCAATGCCATTGCGGGTGATAACCTCATCACCATCCTGCAGGAAAGCAATGTCAGGTTTGATTACAAGCGCGAAGACCAGACCAGCAACAGCATATGGATTGCGCTGATTAACTGGTTCCCGCTTATCCTCCTTTTCGGCGTATGGATTTATATGATGCGCCAGATGCAGGGTGGCGGCAAAGGTGGCAGCGGTGGTGGCGGCGGACCGTTCGGATTTGGCCGGGCACGCAGTAAAATGCTGAATGAAAGCCAGAAAAAAGTAACTTTCGCAGATGTCGCAGGCGTTGAGGAAGCAAAAGAAGAACTCACCGAAATTGTCGATTTCCTGAAAGAACCGAGCAAATTCCAGAAACTTGGCGCGAAAATCCCGCGCGGCGCACTGCTCGTTGGCCCTCCCGGCACCGGTAAAACCCTCCTTGCCCGCGCAATAGCAGGTGAAGCCGGCGTACCGTTCTTTTCAATCTCCGGCTCCGACTTCGTTGAAATGTTCGTCGGCGTAGGCGCGAGCCGCGTGCGCGACATGTTTGAGCAAGGCAAACGCAACGCCCCTTGCATTATCTTCATTGACGAGATCGATGCAGTGGGACGCAAGCGCAGCTCCGGTGTCGGCGGCAGCCACGAAGAACGCGAACAGACCCTTAACCAGTTACTCGTTGAGATGGATGGATTTGACTCCAATGACGGCGTTATAATTATCGCCGCAACCAACCGCGCCGATGTGCTTGACCCTGCCCTCCTTCGCCCCGGCAGGTTCGACAGGCAGATCACCGTTCCTTCACCGGATGTTGGCGGACGTGAAAAAATCCTTAAAGTCCACCTGAAAAACCTTCCGCTTGCGCCGGATGTTGACGCAAGAATCATCGCGCGCGGCACGCCGGGATTCTCAGGCGCGGAACTTGCGAATATTGCCAATGAAGCAGCATTACTTGCTGCCCGCCGCAACAAAAAACTCATTACCATGCGCGAGCTTGAAGAAGCAAAAGACAAGGTGATGATGGGCGTTGAAAGGCGCTCAATGGTGATGGATGAAGCAGAGAAAAAACTCACCGCATTCCACGAGGCCGGACACGCAGTTGTCGCTATCCACTGCCCCGCTTCCGACCCAATCCATAAGGCAACCATTATCCCGCGAGGCCGTGCCCTCGGCCTTGTGATGCGCCTGCCGGAAAAAGACAGGCTTTCCGTCACCGTTGAAAAACTTGAGGCTGACCTTGCCGTTGCCTATGGCGGAAGGGTTGCCGAGGAACTTGTTTTCGGCGCGGAAAAAGTCACCACCGGCGCTTCATCGGATATCAGCATGGCCACCAATATCGCTGCCAGCATGGTAACGCGCTGGGGAATGAGCGACAAGCTCGGCCCCATCGATTTCTCGCCGGATGACGACCAGTTCGTGATGCGTGACAAGGTTTCACCGGAAACCAAGCAGATCATTGACGAAGAAGTCAAACGCATAATCAGCGAAGCCTATGACCGCGCCAAAAAAATCCTGACCGAAAACCGCAAGGAGCTTGACCTTGTCGCAAATGCACTGCTGGAATATGAAAGCCTCACAGGCGATGAAATCCACCAGATTCTCGCCGGTAAAAAACCTAACAAGCCTTCCTTGAGCGAGGGCGGCGGCAGTTATGAAGCCCCGAAAAACAAATCCCGCCTGCCGAAAGCCGGCATCAAGAAAGACATCAAGCCCAGCGACGACCAGCCGCAAGCCTGAATAAAGTTGATTCAACGCGGCAAAAACTGGTGACATTTTACCTGCACTGCGCTATACATCCCGCAACAAATTGAGGATTTTATGAGTGTTGAATCAAAACTTAAAAAGCTGGGAATTGAACTCAGCGAACCTTCAGTTCCCGTCGCCAATTATGTCGGCTTCACAAAAACCGGCAATTTAGTTTTTGTCTCAGGACAGGTTTCCCAGACCCTCGGCAAAGTTGGCCGTGACCTTGACGAACATCAGGGCTACCAGGCCGCGCGGGAATCAGCCATTTCTGTTCTGGCACAGCTAAAGGCCGCCTGCGGTGGCGACCTTAATAAAGTAAAATCATGCGTACGTCTTGGCGTCTTCGTGAACACCATTGACGACTTCGCAACCCAGCCGCAAATCGCGAACGGCGCTTCCGACCTGATTGCTGAAGTTATCGGCAAACACGCCCGCGCAGCAGTTTCCTGCAACGCCCTTCCGCGCGGGGTTGCGGTTGAGGTTGACGGGATTTTTGAGGTAGAATAAGGATAATGAGAAACCGGGAAATTGAGAAATTGGGAAATTCAAGGATAATAAAATTATTCTCAATCTCCCTTTTTCTTATTTTCCCAATTTCCCTAACTTCCTGCACCTGGGGAGTTGGCGAACGGCAGAAACCGGCGGCAGCGGCTGCGCCTTATTCCTTCTGGGTGCCCGACAATGTCGCGGCGGAATTCCGCCAATATCCCGAAGGCCACCCGATGCGCGAATTCTTCAAAATGTATGTCAACCAGCAGCGCCAGCTTGATGCTTATCATGGCTATCCCGGCTCTTATGGAACAAGGTAGTTTATTATGACGAGAAAGTATTTCGGAACTGACGGTATAAGGGGTACGGCCAATACCAGCCCCATGACGGCGGAAGTTGCCCTCCGCCTTGGCATGGCCGCCGGGAATTATTTCGAGCGTGGCGACCACCGCCATAAGGTCATCATCGGCAAGGATACCCGCCTTTCCGGCTATTTGATCGAGCCTGCCCTTACCGCCGGATTCATCTCAATGGGCATGAACGTGATTCTGGTCGGCCCTTTGCCAACCCCCGCAATTTCGATGCTCACCCACTCCATGCGTGCCGATATCGGAGTAATGATTTCCGCCTCCCACAACCCGTATCAGGATAACGGCATCAAGCTTTTTAACCATGAAGGCCTGAAACTTTCCGATGATGTCGAGAGGGAAATCGAGCGCCTGATGGCATCAGACCTCGATAACCACCTTGCTGCACCGGACAGCCTTGGCAAGGCCACCCGCCTTGAGAATGCGCGTGGAAGATATATTGAATATGTAAAAAACACCTTCCCCAAGAACCAGGACCTGGATGGCTTAAAAGTCGTTCTCGACTGCGCTAACGGTGCTGCTTACTATGTTGCTCCAATAATCCTGCGGGAACTTGGTGCCGAAGTGATCACCCTCCATAACTCGCCAAACGGGTTTAACATCAATGACGGTTGCGGCTCCACCCATACCGGATCACTCCGCCAGAAAGTCGTGGAAAGTGGTGCGGATATTGGCATTGCGCTCGATGGCGACGCCGACCGCGTAGCCATGTGCGACGAGAAAGGCGAAATTATCGATGGCGACCAGCTTATTGCCGTAATCGCAGCGCACTTAAAAGAAACCGGCGAGCTTAACAGCAACTCCGTCGTGACAACCGTTATGTCCAACCTTGGGCTGGAACTGTTCCTGAAGGAAAAAAACATTGATCTGCACCGCACTCAGGTGGGTGACCGCTACGTTTCCGAATATATGCGCGAGAATAATTATAACCTTGGCGGTGAGCAGAGCGGGCATATCATCCTTGGCGATTATTCCAACACCGGCGATGGTTTGATTGCATCTTTGCAGGTTCTTTCCGTATTGGCGGCAACCAAAAAACCGGCCAGCAAGTCCTTAAGGGTTTTCAAGCAACTCCCTCAAATATTAAAGAATTTCCGCTATGAGGAAGGAAAAAATCCTGATGAGCTGATTAACAAAGCGCAATCAACCATTGCAGAGGTGCAGAAAAAACTCTCCGGCAGCGGGCGGGTGCTGATTAGGAAATCAGGTACAGAGCCGTTAATCAGAGTTATGGCGGAAGGTTCTGACCAGAAAGAAATCACGAAATTGACCGACTTGATTATTGAGAGCTTGAAATCATAGATTTTCCGGCTAAAACTCCCTCCTACGAGAGAGATACCAATGCCCAAACTGACTATAGACGGTAAGGAAATTGAAGTCGAGGCTGGCACGCTGCTGATTCAGGCCTGCGAGCAAACCGGCATCGAAGTTCCGCGCTTCTGCTACCACGAACGCCTTGCCGTTGCGGGTAATTGCCGCATGTGCCTTGTTGAGGTTTCTCCCGGCCCGCCGAAACCGCAGGCTTCCTGCGCATTGCCTGTAGCCGAGGGCATGGTAGTGAAAACCAATTCCCCGATGGTGAAAAAAGCCCGCGAAGGCGTGATGGAATTCCTCCTCATCAACCACCCGCTTGATTGCCCCATCTGCGACCAGGCCGGCGAGTGCGACCTGCAGGACCAGTCGTTATATTTCGGCGCCGGGGTGAGCCGTTACAATGAATACAAACGCGCCGTACCTGAAAAGGAAATGGGGCCGCTGATTAAAACCCATATGACACGCTGCATCCATTGCACGCGCTGCATCCGCTTCACCGAAGATGTGGCC
>CAZJFC010000069.1:0-8886 GCA_964545245.1 uncultured Rickettsiales bacterium | reverse complement strand
AGAATTGCGATAATGACATAACCTTCCGCGATATGGCGGTCAATGACGGTTCGGATGCCGCGAATTTTTTTGATGACGTCATAATCTGGCGCACGCCCACGATGATCGAGGATGAAACCGGCTCGCTCGGCTCCGGAGGTTCGGACAGTGGCGGGAATAAAGGTCTGATCATTAACATAGCAGGGGAGGATTGGGCTAATTTCCGCGGTGTGTTCCTGCAAAAACCTTCCGCCTGGGTCTCCTGCTCGCCGCTAGTCTGTGCCCACTATACATTTGATCCCGAAAATACAAGAAGGGAATGTGTTACCGACCCAGAATATGGGGATCATTGCGGCGAATTTCTGGTGCCGGATGATGTAAACCTGCTCGAAATAGTAGGGGCAGGCAAACTTTTGTTGTATCCGGGTTTCGTATATACGGAGGACGTTGTTCTTGACCCGGTTGGTGGTTTTGATGTGTTTCTCCTCAGGGTGCCTCCTGAAGACAGGAGAATCAGGGTAGATGGGATTATGAAGATCAGGTTTCTGGAGTGAAAGAAGCTCCACAATAATTTTATGAACATTATGGAAAGAAAATGAAATATATCACAATAAAAAATCTTATACCTATACGGATATCCACAGTAATTACCGCAGCGTTGCTTGCATGCTTGCCCGTAACACAGGCCAGTTCCACTGTAAATTTGAGCAGTGACCATACATTATCCCTATATTCAACTAAAGTTGATAACTACCAACACCCTGGCCGATTGCCGGAAATGGGGAACGGCATTAACAATGCATATTCATTTTCCGGTAAAACAGGGCGGCTGGCTATAGGCGGAATTGAAGTCGCCGGGCCGGACTGGAGTAATTTTAAGGGGGTTATCTTTGGTCATGAAATATATTCTGCGCCAGGAGGGCACACTTGCTTTTCTTCTACGCATAAATGCAAAATGTTCCATCTGGATACACATGATGCCAGAAGGGAATGTGTAAATAATAGTGGCATCCCGACGCCACTATCAACATATTGCTGGCAGATTCATATCCCTCCCCAGATAAACCGGATTGTGGTTTATGCGCGTACCGTTAGCGCCCCCTGTTTTATCAGGTTTATAGATGCACCTGATAACCCAATACAGATTCATCCCAGCGGGTCCCGTTATATGCTCCAGACACTTATAGAAGTAACCAGCGACAGAAGAAAAATCAACATTGACGATTGTGATACCGCAAAGATCAAGTTTATTGAGTAGGAGATGGTGTAATGCCCGGAATCCGCTCGGAAGTATCTGAGGGGGTATATTATCGGTATTTTATTGTAACATATTGATTATTATATAATAATCAATTACAGAAAAATCTTGACATCCTGCACCTGATAATGGTATTATACAGAAATATCAGAACTACCGCGGGGTGATATCCGCATGCTATTTGACATCGTGAGTGAACTATTTTTTGCCCCCGTGCGGCGCTGCTGCGCTTCCGATGGGCTGTGCCGTTCTCCTGAACGGCAACAGGCTATAGGCACTAGGCAACAGGGGTTGCTGCGCCTTTTTCAGGTGACGGGGAACAGGTCACTCTCCCTCTCCCGCTTGCGGGGGAGGGCCGGGGTGGGGGCATACTGAAAACCGGCACTCACACTCTCAACCGGCACTAAACTAAGTGGTTGCAATCCTGATTGAATCTGATAAAAACCCCCGCAAACAACATAAATCATGCAGTTTGAAATATGGCAAATCCGTTAGATCAGTTTAAAATTCAAGAGTTTGCGCCGCTTCATGTCGGCGGGCTGGATGTCGGCGTCACCAACTCGGCCGTCTTCATGGTGGCGGTGCTGCTCAGCGTTTCCCTTTTCCTGATGATGGGGATGCGCAGGCGCGAGATGGTCCCAAACCGCTGGCAGGCGCTTTCCGAGCTTAGCTACCAGTTCGTCGCCGGGATGATTAAGGATAATATCGGGCAGGAAGGCCGCAAATTCTTCCCGCTGGTGTTCACTTTGTTCATGTTCATCCTGTTCTCGAACATGCTCGGCATGCTGCCGCTGGGGCACCATTCCTTCACGCTTACCAGCCATATCGCGGTCACTTTCGCGCTGGCGATGCTGGTTTTCCTCACCGTGATCATTGTCGGTATCGCCCGCCACGGTTTCCATTTCCTGCATTTGTTCATCCCTTCAGGCGTGCCGAAATGGCTCATCCCGCTGATTATCCCGATTGAGATGATGTCTTTCCTCGCCCGCCCTATCTCCCTTTCGGTGAGGCTGGCGGCGGCGATGACGGCAGGTCACATTCTGCTGAAAGTTATCGCCGGATTCGTGGTGATGCTCGGCGTTGTCGGCGGCTGGCTGCCGCTGCTGCTCATGATTGCGCTGGTCGGGCTTGAGATTTTCATCGCGTTCCTTCAGGCTTACATCTTCGCGCTGCTCACCAGCATGTACCTGAATGACGCGATACACCTGCACTAGACGTTTCTGTCACCCCCGCGCAGGCGGGGGTCTTAAGCTTAAGATTCCCGCCTGCGCGGGAATGACGGGTTAAGTTAGTGAATATTGTGCTTGAAATAATAAATTTTTTGGCTAGAAAAAAGGCTTGAAAATTTGGACTAACAAAACAAATAAACAAAACAAACAAAGGTATAAATTATGGAACTTGAAGTATTGAAATTTATCGGCGCGGGCCTCATGAGCTTTGGTATGCTTGGCGCGGCTATCGGTATCGGCCTCATCTTCTCCGGCGCTGCTTCCGGCGTTGCGCGCAACCCTTCCGCTGAAGGCAAAGTGTTCAAAACCGCCATCCTCGGCGCGGTTTTCGCGGAGCTTATGGGCCTTCTCGCATTCGTTTGCGCTCTTCTCCTTATTTTCGTTGTATAACTAGGAAGGAAGGCAGATGCCGCATCTCGATTTTTCAACCTTTGCAGGGCAGGTTTTCTGGTTAGCAGTAACCTTCGCCGCGCTTTACTTCGTTGTTTCGCGCAGCATCCTGCCCCGCATCGGCGGTGTGGTCGAGGACAGGGGCAAGCATATCGCCGATGACCTCGAACGCGCCGAAAACCTGAATGACGAAGCCGAAACGGTCGAGAAAAAATACCAGCACGAGCTTGCCGAATCTTCCGAAAGGGCGAGGGCGCTGCTGGATGAATCTTCCCGCAAGGCAAAGGAAAAGCTCGAAAGCAAACGCCATGACCTGGTCGCAAAGCTTGAGCAGAAAGTGAAAAAAGCGGAAGCGGAAATCGCCAAGCTTGAAAAGCAATACGCAAAGCTGGTGGAAGATGTTTCCGGCGAGCTGGCGGAAGAAATCGCGGAAAAAATCGCGGCGTAAAAAGTTGTGGCATAAAAATTAGTGGTATAAAGGGCAAGTTGGAATATGGCAGTTGAACACGAAACATCACTTTTTGAAGACCCGACAACATGGGTTGGCGTGGCGATCGTTGCCTTCCTCGTGCTTGCCGTAACCAAAATCTGGCCGAAGCTTGCTGCCGCACTTGACGGTTATTCGGCGAATATCCGCGCTGAGATCGAAAACGCGAACGCCCTCAAGGCCGAGGCGCAGGCGCTTCTGGTGCAGACCCAGCGCAAAGCCGCCGAAGCCGAGCGCATGGCGGATGAGATCCTCGAACGCGCGAAATTTGAGGCCAAACAAATCGCCGATGAGGCGGAAAAAGAAATCGAGCGCGAGATCGAGCGCAAGATGAAACTTGCCGAAGACAAGATCAAACGTGCGGAAGACGCCGCGCTAGAGAACGTGCGCCGCAAGGCAGTGGAATCCGCTATTGAGGCGGCAAGGGAAATCCTTGAAGGCGAGCTTGCGAAATCCGATAAAAAGCAGAAGCTTATTGATAAATCAATCAAGCTGATTTCATCTAATGTTGCGTAATTTAGCTTGTAGTCGGTGGTCTGTAGTCGGTAGTTAAAATAAGGTTTTTTTGTCATCGCGAGCATTGCAAGATGCATGGTGTCCAGTCTTCTGGATTGCCGCGGTCGCTCCTCCGCTTCCCTCACAATCACAGGGGTAAAAGCCAGGCACTAGGTTTTGGAAATTATTGCAACAGACCACCGGTTACCGACCACCGGCTTAAGCCATAATGCTTTACCGCTTGCGTGAGTTCGGCTATGGGTAATTGTTGCTTTCATTGCGGATAAAACCTTGGGGCTGGATAATAAATGCGAATTTTAAGGCTGGCTGTTCTGATTCTGCTTTTTCCTTCGGCGGCCAATGCGGGGGCGTGGCTTTTGCCGGAAGGGGCGGGGCAGTATTTAAGCACCTACCGCCAATACGCCACCAACAAATATTTTAACCGTGACGGCAAGCGTTATTCCGGGTCGACTTTCATCAAAACCGAATATGCGCCATATGCCGAATATGGGCTGGATGAAAACCTCACCATCGGCGGCAGTTTGAGCCTGCAGTCAATTTACAGCTCTGACAAATCCGAGGATGACCCTTATGAAATTAACCTGAATAATATCGAGTTATTCGCCCGCACCGCGCTGTATCGTGGCGGTAATTTCGTGGTTTCGGCTGAGCCAGGGGTTTATGTGCCGATCAAGTCCGACCTTGCGATCAACCCGGAAGGCAACGAGCCGATGCCGCAGTTCAAGCTCAATTTCGGGTACGGGTTCGAGGGCGGGAGTTATATCGACATCTCCGCCGCATACCGCATGAGGACTGACGGCGAGCTTAAGGACATGATGCGCTATGATTTCACCTATGGGCATAAGCTGAATTACGAACTGACCATCATGGCGCAGGTTTTTGTCGAGGACACGCTGGGCAGTACCGCCGCGCCGGGGAATTATGACCTTACGAAAGGGCAGGTTTCCGCCGTGTGGGATAGGTATAAACGCATGTCATACCAGCTTGGCGTCGGCGCGGATATCGCCGGGGACAACACCGGGGCGGGATATGTGGCGTTCTATTCGGTGTGGTACAGGTTTTGAAACACCCGCGCCAGCACTGCACCCTCATTGTCATCCACGCCTTTGAGCGGGGATGACGGGAAAAAGGGCGGGGTGACGGGAAAAGAGATAGGGGAGTGATAGAAAGGAAGTATCATTGCCACTGCTTGAATTGGGATATTCCCTTTCAAATTGAGGCATGCCGGTTTTATTCTGTTGCAGACAAACCAGTAAATATATGTTAGTATCGGTAAGTTGTAGATAATATCAACCGTAAGTTGAATTGGATGCAACAAAATGCTAGCATAGGTATATGAAAGAGAAAAGATTAGGCGAGGTATTGCTGGAAAAAGGCTATGTAGGCGCAGCGGCGCTTGAATATGCCCTTAAGGCGCAAACGGCTGAGAAATCAATGATAGGGCGCATCCTTATCGGCCATGATGCGCTCAGGAATTATGAATTGCATAAGGCAATCGCGGAGAGGTATGGCCTCGATTTCGTGGAGCTTATCGGCAATTTGCCGCCGCGCGGGAACCTTGATTTCTGCCACCGTGAAACTTACCTGAAACATGAGGTGCTGCCTTTCGCGGTTGATGAAAAAGCGGTGACGCTGGCTGTCTGTTCCGTCACGAAGGAAGTTGAAAACTGGGCGTTTGAGAATTATCCGGGCAGGGAGGTGCGTTTCGTCATCACTTCCCCGAATGACATCCGCATTGCGCTGCAACAGCTTTTTGCCGAGGAGGACAGCCACGCGGCACGGAACCATCTCTGGCTGAAAAAACCGCTATATTCCGCGCGGCAATTATTTACCAGTTTCCCGTGGAAAAGTTTCGTGCTGCTTTCCGCGCTTGCGCTGGGTTTTGTTTTCAGGCCGCATGAAACATTCGTGGCGTTCCTTGCTGTAATGAACCTGTTCTTTTTTGCGGGGGTGATTTTTAAATCCGCGCTTTTCGCGCTTTCCTTCACGGGCAGGAGTGGGAAGGATATCCACGCGGAGCCGGGATATTACCCTGTCTATACCATCCTGCTGCCGTTATACCGCGAGGAGAAAACCCTGCGCCAGCTGATCGCCTCCATCAAGAAGCTGGATTATCCCAAGTCGCGCCTTGATGTGAAATTCGTCGTTGAAGCCGATGACAACATGACGATCGAGGCGATCAAGAAACTTGCGCCGCCCGCTTATATGGAGATCATCCCGGTGCCTTATTCGCTGCCGCGCACCAAGCCGAAAGCGTGCAATTACGCGCTGCAATATGCACGCGGCGAATTCGTGACGGTTTATGACGCGGAAGACAAACCCGACCCGGCGCAGCTTAAGAAAGCGCTGCTCAAATTTGACGAGGATGAGAAAATTGCCTGCGTGCAGGCGCGGCTCAATTATTATAACCATAATGACAGCCAGCTTACGCGCTGGTTCGCGCTGGAATATGGGGTGTGGTTCGACGGAGTGATGCAGGGGTTCGGCAGGCTGAAAATGCCTATCCCGCTGGGCGGAACCAGCAACCATGTGCGGATGGATACCTTGCGCGAAGTCGGCGGGTGGGACCCGTTCAATGTTACGGAGGATGCTGACCTTGGCATGCGCCTTGCGCGGGAAGGGTATTACACCGCCACGATCGGTTCCCTGACCGAAGAGGAAGCGCCGTACAGGATCGGCGCGTGGATAAAACAGCGCCGCCGCTGGATGAAAGGTTTCATGCAGACTTACATCGTCCATATGCGGAGCCTGCGCGAGCTGGTCAGTAAGGTGGGGGTACGGGGTTTTGCCAGCCTCCAGTTTTTCATCGGGCTGCCGGTCGCCGCATATCTTGCCATGCCGTGGTTCATGGCGCTCGGCGCGGTTTATAAGGGCATCTATGCGCCGTGGCTGCAAAATATGATGGCGTTCAACCTCGTCGCCGCTTCGCTGCTGCATGTCGCGATGGCGGCTATAACCGCGTTCAGGCACCGGGATAATGAAGGGCGGAAAACGCTGAAACGGAATATGGTATTTTCCAGCCTGACCTTCCCGCTTTATTTCCTGCTGCACATTATCGCTAGCTATCTGGCGCTGGTTCAGCTAGTCTTCAACCCGCATTATTGGGATAAGACCGAGCACGGGAAAAGAAAAAAAGCCGGTGCGGCAAGCCGGGGCAAGGGCTATCGGCGGCAACCCGCCGGGGCATGAACAAAGCGCATAACAGGGCGTATAACGGAATAATGGCGACGGCATCGGGAATCTTGAAATCCGTAAGCGGGGAGTTTTCCAACGCGGGCATTGAAACCGCTTCGCTCGACGCGCGCATATTGCTTGAAACCGCGACCGGCAAAACCAGAAGTTTTTTCGTGGCGAACCCGGATTATGCGCTGGATGAAAATGAAGGCGAAAAATTGCGCGAGTTGGTGAGCCGCCGCCTTAACCGTGAACCGGTTGCGCAGATCATCGGCAAAAAGGAATTCTGGGGGCGGGATTTTGCGGTGAGCCGCGATGTGCTGACGCCAAGGCCGGAATCCGAGCTTATTATCGAGGCGGCGCTGGAACGGCTGAAAAAAAACGCGCCGCATAGTTTCCTCGACCTTGGTACAGGCAGCGGTTGCCTTATTCTCACACTCCTTGCCGAATTTCCCTCGGCAAAAGGTGTTGGCGCAGATATTTCGCAAACAGCGCTTGCAATTGCCGCAAGGAACGCGTATAATCTGGGAATAGATAGAGTTGAGCTTGTTCTTTCGGAATGGTGTGAGAATATTGCTCCTCAGAGATTTGACCTGATAGTCGCAAATCCACCTTATATTCCCCTTAACCAGCGTAATTGTTTGAGTAAGGAATTAAGTTTTGAGCCGGATATGGCTCTTTATAGCGGAGATGACGGGTTGGATTCCTATCGACAGATTGCTGCTCAAACCGGTAAATTTTCGCCGAAGCTGGTAATTCTGGAAATCGGCATCGGACAGGAAGATCAGGTTGATGAAATTTTTAAAGGGCATGGTTTTAATTTAAAGGAAATGAAAAGGGATTTGGCCGGTATTACCAGAACCCTTGTCTTTGCGGAAAAATAACTCCGGCTCCCAACAATAGCTAACAAGAGAAATGTATGAATAACGGAAGACGTAACAATAATTTTCGTAACAACAACAGAAGATTCAATAATAACAACAACAATAACCGCAAAAGGTTCGGCGGCAGCAATATCGATGACGAATCAACGTATATCAGCCCGCAACAGCGCCGCAATTTTGAAAACAAGCGCGACCAGCATCTGGCGAAAGCAAAAGAGCAGATCTCCGCAGGCAACAAGGTGGAAGCCGAATACCACTTCCAGCACGCCGACCATTATTTCCGCATGGCCAACCTTGGCCTGCCGCCAAAACGCCATGATAATAACCGCGATGACAACCAGCAACGCACAGAAGGCGGCGAGGAGAATTCCGCTGAGCAAAATGTAGCTGCTGAAAATAGCAGTGCGGCAGAAAATACGCAGCCTCAGGCATCTGCCGCCGCTACTGCCCCAGCCGATGATATTTCGGAACTGCCGTTTTTGAAGGCGGAGATTCCGAGTACCGCTCCTGAGGCATAGTTTAGGTGTTAGGTTGTAGGTTATGAAATTTCAGAGCTTCAAAATTCCGAGGCTCCATCTTTACACCTCACCCCGCCCCTCTCCTGACAGGAGAGGGAGTCCCGGTTTTCCCCCCTATCAGGGGGGACGGAAGGGGGGTGGATGCTGTAGTGTCAGTAACAGTGTGAGTGTCAGTTTCTTACTCCCGCTAGCACTGTCACTCCCATTCTCTTGGCACCTCACCCCAACCCTCTCCTCATAGGAGAGGGAGTAAAAAACCTACCACTTAAGCAACACGCTGCCCCAGGTGAAGCCGCCGCCGAGGGCGGTGAAAACCACGTTGTCACCCGGTTTCAGTTTTGATTCCGAATCGGCCAGCGCGAGTGGGATTGATGCTGCCGAGGTGTTGGCGTGCCTGTCTACGGTAACTATCACTTTCGATTTATCCAGCCCCGCGCGCTCGGCGATTGCG
>CAZJFC010000068.1:0-9162 GCA_964545245.1 uncultured Rickettsiales bacterium | reverse complement strand
CATTGGACATATATTGCCGCCTCCCGGCCATAAAGGTCGGGAAGACAGCATCATTCTCGGCTGATGCCAGCCGCCAGTTACAGGTTTTTGAAGACCCGGTGAGGAACCCCTCACATCAATATGTATAACCCAATGCAGCGCAAATTACAAAAAATCTTTTAGAATGGGCGGAAATCCCATAGTTTTCCGGCAAAACAACAGCTACGCGCTTATGCGTTTCGTGTGGTAATTGCGGATTATCTCTTTTACCATCAGGTAAACCATTGTTGCCGCCAGGGCATGCCACAGGAAATGCGTGCCTAGGTGGAAATCCGCACATATGCTGCGGTCTATCGTGCGGAAGTAAACCGCGATTGCCGCAACAATAGTGATTTTCAGATATGCTACCGCGCTTTTGCTCCGCAGCGCGAACAGCCAGATCGTAAGCAGCGCGAGGAAGTAAACGCTCGGAATCATGCTCACCCAGCCATCCGGCATGCGGCCTGCCGGTACGCCAAGGTACAAATATTTAATGCCGTGGTAAGTGAAAACATAAAGCAATATCAGCGCGAAGCCGCCAAGCCATCCCATGCGCAGCACGTGCTTGCCGAAGGCGAAAACATAGACCAGCGCGAACATCGCGATCGGGATGGAATCCATGAGCGCCCCCCACATCCGCGCTGTTGCGTGGAAAACCCCGCTGCCGATGCCTATAAAACAAATAATGATGATAAAAAAGCTGATGAGGGCAGGGCGTTTAGGGAAATGCGCCGTGTTGCGGTGGAGGATATATGACGCCACGAAAAAACATAAATTGGTGAGCGTGTTGAGCGGCTCCTCGAAAAGCCCGTCTTGCAGGCGTTCGCAGTGAAGGTCTATGTAGCGGTCGAGCGGGGGCATTGGATAAGGTTACAGGTGACAGGTTATGGGCGACAGGTTACAATGTTTTGCGATAATTACAAATAATTACGGTTCCGGATTATGACAGGCGGGCAAAAAAATGATTTCATGCAAACCGCGATTGAGCTTGCGAGAACCGCCGCTTCCCGTGAAGAAGTGCCGGTTGGCGCGGTGGTGGTGTGGAACGGGGAAATTGTCGGTAAGGCCTTCAACCGCACCGAGGAATATTATGACCCGACAGCCCATGCCGAAATGCTGGCGATTCAGGAGGCCTGCGAAAAACTTGGCGCGCCGCGCATCCCTGAATGTGACCTTTACGTGACGCTGGAACCATGCCCGATGTGCGCCGCGGCAATCTCTTTCGCGCGCATCCGCCGGGTCTATTACGGCGCGGAAGACGCCAAGAGCGGCGGGTCATTCGTGTGGGCGCAGCCTTCCTGCCACCACAAACCGGAGATATATGGCGGTATCCGGGAACAGGAGTGCAGTGCCGTCCTAAAAGAATTTTTTATGGAAAAACGTAAGTAGGGAATATTGGCGCTCAGGCGCCGCGCGCAGCTTAGCGGCCACTTGGCCTTGCCTTCGCCTTCGGCTCGGAGTTTGCTTATCCCCCTTTACATAAATGATATTTTCTGTAGAAAAATGTAAGTGGAGAATGTATAATAAAATATATGGACGAAATCGACGCTTTCTTTGCCGGGGCAACCGGATGGGACCTGGTAATCACCGCAATTGTTCTGGTATTGCTGTTTAAATTCCTGAAGAAATATTTCTTTATCGGGATAATAATCGCTATCGGTTATTATATTTATAAGAACCAGCTTATTTAAGGCAATTATCCCAAAGCGCTAAATACTTCCTCATTGTCACCCCGCGCTTGTCGCGGGGTCTGGTTCAGTGGGCACATACAGTGGCGGCAAAGCTAACCGGATCGCGGGATAAACCCGCGATGACGGATAGCCAATATTTCGCTTAAAGGAATAATTACCTTATTTTATGGCTGTTCAAACCGGCTTTGAATCAGGAAAGGGCCTGTATAAGGAGTTTTTTAATCTCTCCCGGCTGTTCAAGCGAAGGGCTTGCAAGGAAATTATTATTGACCGAAACAGTATCGCCGTTTTTTGCGATGTGGAGGCTGTAGCCTTCCTCATGCGAGAAAACTATCTCCGAAATATCCGACATGATGTCCTGCGAAAAACCTTCCTTGGTCATTTCCAATATGGCAAGTGTCAGGTTCTTTGCCGTAACCAGCATGTTGCTGTTTACCACGCTGTCGCCGTGCTTGCCGACATTCAGCCTTATCGGCGCGCCGGTGAGGGAATGTATCTGCTCCCTTATCACGTCGAAACTTCTTTGTAGCTGGATATTGGTGATCTTATCCTCAATATTGACTTTCGCGCTGCCAAGGACGGATTGCAGGTCGCCTGCATTGATTACGGCCACTGCCTGAACGGAGCTGGAAGCTATGTACGCATAGCCGTGCGCTTCATTCTCGTAAATAAGTTCGACCACGCAGCTGTAATCATCTGACTGGACTAGTTTGCCGCCAAAGTTGCCACTGGTGGAATGTATGGAAACCAGCGGATATATGAAATTATCCGCCGTGAAATTATCCCTGCAATATGCCCCAAGTTTCTCTAGCACGATGCTGGGATGCATGTTTTTCATATTATTCATATATTCAGTATGTACATATTTGTCGGAGCATAACCCGGTATTGGTTATTAAAGCGTTAATTCGTGGGATATATGTGGTTCCGGGCAGGTTAAGCAAGCGTTAAGCCTCTGCCTGCGCCGCCATTAAAACTTCCATTTTCCGGCGGATATGCTAGTAAAGGGGCCTATGTCAAAAGAATTCATATTTGTAATCAAGGGGCTTCGCAAGGTTTACGGAACCAGGGAAGTTTTCAAGGATATCTGGCTCTCATTCTATCCAGGCGCGAAAATCGGCGTTATCGGGCCAAACGGCGCGGGTAAATCAAGCATCCTGCGCATCATGGCGGGAATTGACAAGCAGTTCGATGGCGAGGCATGGCCTGCTGCCGGAACCAAGATAGGCTATCTGGAGCAGGAGCCGCAGCTTAACCCTTCCAAAAACGTATTTGATAACATCATGGAAGCTTTGGGCGGGAAGAAGGCAATCCTCGACCGTTATAACGAAATCGCCAATGAATTCGCCAATCCGGATGCCGATATGGACAAACTGCTTGCAGAACAATCCGAGCTTCAGGAAAAAATCGACGCGCAGAATTTGTGGGATCTGGAGCGCGAAGTTGAGATTGCGATGGACGCGCTGCGCTGCCCGCCAAAAGACGCCGATGTGACCAGGCTTTCCGGCGGGGAAAAGCGCCGCGTGGCACTGTGCCGTTTGCTTCTTGAAAAGCCGGATATGCTGTTGCTCGATGAGCCTACCAACCACCTTGACGCGGAAAGTGTGGCGTGGCTGCAAAAATTCCTCAAGGATTATACCGGAACCGTGGTGATGATTACGCATGACCGTTACTTCCTTGACCATGTCACCGGCTGGATTCTCGAACTCGACCGCGGGCAGGGTATCCCTTATGAGGGGAATTATACTGCGTGGCTGAAAGCGAAACATAAACGCATGGAAGTTGAGGCGGGTCAGGAATCATCGCGCCAGAAGGCAATTGAGCGCGAGCTTGAATGGGTGAATAAATCAGCGAAAGCGCGTCAGGCGAAAAGCAAGGCAAGGCTTAAGGCTTATGATGAGATGGTGGCAGCGGCATCCAAGAAAACACTCGAAACCGCGCAGATTATCATTCCGCCGGGGCCAAGGCTTGGTGATCTGGTGCTGGAAGCAAAGGACCTTAACAAAGGTTTCGGCGACAGGCTGCTTATCGAGAATTTGAGTTTTTCGCTCCCGGCAGGTGGCATTGTCGGCATTATCGGGCCGAATGGCGCGGGCAAGACAACGCTGTTCAAGCTTATCACCGGGCAGGAAAAGCCGGATTCCGGCGATTTCCGCGTGGGTGAAACCGTCAAAATGGGCTATATCGACCAGACGCGTGATTCCCTTGATGACGAAAAAACCGTGTGGGAGGAAATTTCCGGCGGGAATGATAATATCCAGCTTGGCGAGCGCGAGGTGAAATCCCGCGCCTATTGTTCCAGCTTCAACTTCAAGGGCAGCGACCAGCAGCAGAAAGTGGGTAATTTATCCGGCGGCCAGCGCAACCGCGTGCATCTGGCGAAAATGCTGAAACAGGGCGTGAATTTGCTGCTGCTCGACGAACCGACCAACGACCTTGACGTGGAAACCCTGCGCGCGCTTGAAGAAGCGCTGGAGGATTTTCCGGGCTGTGCGGTGGTGATTTCGCACGACAGGTGGTTCCTTGACCGCATCGCAACGCATATCATGGCGTTCGAGGGCGACAGCCATGTCGAGTTTTTCGAGGGCAACTACGAAGCCTATGAGGAAGACCGCTTCCGCCGCCTTGGCGATTACGCGCTCCAGCCGCAGCAGTTAAAGTTCAAGAAGCTGGCTGCTTAAGACTAGGTGACAGGTTACAGGCAATAGGCAACAGGACTATGGGGGAGATTTCTGATTATAAGGACTTAATAGCATGGTAGTTGGCAAGGAAGCTTGTAAAAGATGTCTATATGTTGACAAAAGCTTTCCCGGCAGAAGAAATATATTGTCTTACTGCTCAGATACGTCGTGCAGCAATTTCCGTGCCGTCAAATATTGCAGAAGGCTTTGCACGAAGAGGCAGTTAGGACTACGCCAGTTTTCTTTCAGTTTCCTTAGGCTCGCTGCTGGAACTTGAAACTCAAGTTATTTTATCCTGTGACCTTGGCTATATTGAACAGGAAAAATATGATGTGGTAATGGAAAAGATTATTGAGGTAAGAAAAGTGTTATTCTCTTTAAGGAAATCCATTCAATCACTTTAAATCACTGTTGCCTATTGCCTGTCCCCTGTAGCCTGAACTACTTAGCCCACCAGTTGTAAAGCCCGAAGCGGACGTCGTATTTCGGCATGGTTTCCGGCCTTGCGAATTTGTCCCAGTAGAGAATGCGGAAGGAGCCGATATACCATTGCGGGATAACGTAATAATTCCACAGCAACACCCTGTCCAGCGCGCGGACGGAGGCGACCAGCGAATCCTTGTTGTTCGCGCGGAGAATCCTGCCTATCAGCGAATCGATGGTTTTATCCTTCACGCCGGAGAGGTTGCGGCTGCCGGGAATATCGGCGGAGGATGAATGCCAGTAATTCACCAGCTCGGTGCCGGGTGAAAGGCTCACCGGCCATGAGGCGACGATCATGTCAAAATTGAACTGCTCGACCAGTTTCTGGTATTGCGTAGTGTCCACCTCGCGCAGCCTGCCGCGGATGCCGAGGATGCGGAAATTTTCGTTGAGCGCGGGCCAGATGCGCTGGAACGTGCTGCCCTGGTCCATCAGGAACTCAACCGTTAGCACTTCGCCCTTGTCATTCGTCAGCCTGCCGTTTTTTATTTTCCAGCCCGCTTCTTCCAGCAGTGCGCGTGCCTCGATCAGCCTCTCGCGGATATGCCCCTTGCCGTCAGATTCCGGGAGTGAATAAGGGGTGGTGAAAACCTCATCCGGTATCTGCCCGCGGTATTTTTCAAGGATTGTAAGCTCGCGCCCTTCCGGCAAACCCTTCGCCGCGTAGATCGAGTTGGAGAAGAAGCTGTCGGAGCGCAGGTAAGCGTTATAGAAAACATTTTTGTTCATCCATTCAAAATCCAGCGCGAGGGTGAGCGCCTTGCGCACGCGGATATCCTGAAACTTTTCGCGGCGCATGTTGAGCGCGAAAGCCTGCATCCCCTGCGGTATCTCATGTGGTATCATTTCCTTGATAATCTGCCCGTTCCTCACCTGCGGGATGTTGTAGGAATTCGCCCAGTGCTTGGCGATGTTCTCATAGCGCAGGTCAACCGCGCCGGATTTAAACGCCTGTATCGCCACGTTGGTATCGAAATAATATTCATAACGGATGCGGTCAAAATTATAGCGCCCCACATTCACCGGCAAATCTTTCGCCCAGTAATCCGGGTTGCGCTTATAGGTGTGTGAGCGGCCCTGATCCACCTTCCCCACAATGTAAGGCCCGCTGCCGAGTGGGGCGACAGTGGTGGTTTTATCGAAGGTGACGTTCTCATAATATTTTTTGGAAAGCACCGGGAGCTGGCCGAGCAAAAGCTTTGCCTCGCGGTTTTCCGGTTTGGTGATTTCGAATTTTACCGAGCGTTTGCCGAGCGCGGTGGCCTTGCCGATATCGGCATAGAACAATTTATAGATCGGGTGGCCCTTTTCCTTGAGGGTGTCATAGGTAAAGACAACATCTTCCGCGGTGATTGGTGAGCCATCGGAGAACTTTGCCTGTGGCCGCAGGTGGAAAATTATCCATTGGTTATCTGTGTCATATTCAACCGATTGCGCGACAAGGCCGTAGGAGGTTGCGGTTTCGTCATTGGCGTTGGCCATCAGCGTATCGAACAGCAGGTTGGTTTCGCTCGCCGAGCGGCCTTTCAGTATGTAAGGGTTCATGTTGTCGAAAGTGCCGATGGCAGGCAGCACGATTGTCCCGCCCCTCGGCGCGTCCGGGTTCACATAATCGAAATGCCTGAAATTATACGGGTATTTCACATCCCCAAAAACCGAAATTGCATGTGAATGCACCACCTCTGCCGTGGTTGTCTGGGGCAGGGCAGCAGAAAAAACCACCGCGCACAGGAAAATGGCGCGCATCAGGGTTTTCCGCGGCAACAAGGCTCGGTGAAGTTTTACCATAAATTAGCTGGCTTTGTTGTGCTTCAATGCATCGAACACTGTAAGCGCCTGAGCTACCATGCTGCCCGCATCGCCCGGATTGGCCGGAAGAAGGACAGTATTGGTTTTCTTCGCAAGCTGGGCGAATGCTTCAACATATTGTTCGGCAACGCGGAGTGAAACCGCATCGGAGCCGCCTTTTTCGTTGATGGCTTTCGCGACTTCGCGGATACCGTCAGCAGTGGCGAGCGCAACGGCGCGGATCGCTTCCGCCTGTCCTTTCGCGCGGTTCACCTGGTCGGTGAGCGCCGCTTCGGAGCTGAGGACGACCTGTTGTTTGTCACCTTCGGCAATGTTGATCGCCGACTGGCGCTTACCTTCCGAGTCAAGGATCTCGGCGCGTTTTTTACGGTCGGCGGCAACCTGTAGTTCCATCGCCTGAAGCACGGTGCGCGGCGGCATGATATTGCGGATTTCGTAACGCATACACTGTACGCCCCATTTCGCAGCCGCCTCGTTGATCGCGTGCACGATATTGGCGTTCATGGTTTCGCGTTCCTCGAAAGTGCGCTCCAGCGTGATTTTACCGATCTCGGCACGCATGGTCGTCTGCGCGAGCTGCGAAACCGCGACATAAGGGTTGGAAACGCCGTAAGAGGCCTCAATCGGGTTGATGACCTTAACGTAAAGCACGCCGTCGATGTTGAGGGTAACGTTGTCCTTTGTGATGGCTGCCTGTTCCTGAACGTCGATAACCTGTTCTTTCAGCGAGTGTTTATAGGCCACGCGGTCGCGCACCGGGATGATCCATTTAAGGCCGCCTTCCTGGAAGACGTTGCTGAATTTCCCCCAGCTTTCGATCACCCATGCCTCCTGTTGCGGCACGATTTTGATTGTCATCAGGATGAAGATCAGCGCGATAACGCCGATAGCGATTAAGAAAAATTCCATTAAAACCTCCGGTAATTAATTATGTTTCCGGGGATTTTATAGGCGACGCGCTAATGCGCAATTAAAAAGTGGTCGTAAGTCGTAGGTCGTGGGTCGTAAGTCGTAAGAACCACCCCCCTTACGTCCCCCTGATAGGGGGGAGAATTGCGGCTCCCTCTCCTATGAGGAGAGGGTCGGGGTGAGGTGCATGGGGGAAATTCGGAACTTCTGAAGTTCCGAATTTCCATAAAAAAAGACGCATCTTGAATGCGTCTTCCCGGTAAGCCTAGGAGGGGTGCTTATGTCCCTCATTTTTCCGATTCATTCCCGGTATTTCATTCGAAACTTGCGTTTCTGTGCGAATGCGGTCTTTGAACAGGAGCCCTTTTGTGGATAAGACCCGACAACTATTTCTAGTTTGGTTCCTTATCCGGGTTTGTGAGAAGCTTCTCTCACTCTAAGCTTGATTTCAATATAGCAAATGATGAGGCAAAAATCAAGCTAAAAGTGGCGGAAACCAAGGGTTTTGATGTTGCGCTGCAATATAAATTATGAATTTCCCGATCGTCACCCCGCGCTTGTCGCGGGGTCCGGTTCAGCGGGCAAATACAGGGAGCGGCAAAGCTAACCGGATCGCGCAACAAGTGCGCGATGACAAGGACTGAATACTTTGCTTAAGGGGATAAAAGACATAAAAAAAACACGCTTTTGAGCGTGTTCCCGCCGGGCTAATAAGAGAACATTTTTTTGTGGTTTCCCACTCAAATGCTTCTTATTGCTCGACTTCGCTAACTTTGTTTTTCGGGCTTTTGGCCTTCATTATTTCGCCTGTTTCTAGGTTACTTAACCACATTCATTGCTGTTTGTGGTGTGGTAGGTTTTTTTCATTTCCCTACCTCTTCAAGTTATAATTACATCATAGCAAAGAAAAACGCGGAAGTCAAGAAAAAAGTGCAGGAATCTGCGGAGAATCACGAGTAGGTGAGTAGGGAAAAGGAGATGGGTTCAGGGTGAGGGAAAAAGGATGAAGGGTGATGGGTTTCGCTGGAAAATAAATGCTTGCAGCAATAAGGTAAATATTTATTATCTATTTTATATGGGTGAAGGCAAAATGTTGTGCGATATGAGCGAGGCTGAAATCGCAATGCTGAGGGAAGAATCGCTTGAACGGCGGCGCAAGTACGCTATTGCCGGCTGATGCTGGATAAGGACGCGGGTTTTCTTTTGCGCTTGATTGTAAAGGGCAAAGTGACGCAGGCGTATAACCTGATTGAATTCGGTTTTGATGGGGAGTCACGCCGTCCGCATGGAGAGGTGTTGCAGGATCTGGAGCGGCTTGGGCTGGTGACGAATGACCCGGCTAATTTATCCGCTACCGATGATGGGCTTGAAACCGCCGAAAGATATTTGCGAACCACCGCTTCTGAAAGGTGGCGCTGAAAAAAATCAGGCAAGATTTCCTGAAACTGAAAGCTGGGCAATTATCCCCGGCCTTAAGTACTTCCTGCATAGTCATCCCCTCCTGATAGGAGGGTTGAATTGTAGCTCCCTCTCCTATCAGGAGAGGGTCGGGGTGAGGTGCAGGGATGGAAC
>CAZJFC010000067.1:0-9188 GCA_964545245.1 uncultured Rickettsiales bacterium | reverse complement strand
CCCGCTGCGCAGTTGGGCAGCGGGCGAAACCCTCATCTCCGATGGTGCGGGCGCGTATGTTTGCGGCTCGCCGGGTGGTGGTGGTGAAGGAAGCGGAGGTGGCGGGGACAGGACATTCGAGGGGGAATTGCTGGCTTTCGTTGAGGATGAATTTATTCATACCACTATCTTCGCCGACCCCTCCACCCACCTTCCTACTGACGGGTTTGTAAAAAAGGATGCATCCTATGACCTTACCACCACCTATAAGGATGCGAAATATGTGGATATTGCGGCATATTGTTATATCAGCGCGCTATCCGGCAACCCGCATAATACAACTTCATTAGGGGCGTATGTGGGAATGAAGTTTGTTGATGCGGATGGCAACAAGCTTATCCCACGTCTATACGCCGCAGGGCCGGAGGTTCCTTACGTTACCGCTCCGCCACCGGAAGCTTTAGGTGTATTGTATTCAATCCTGGAAACCTATCCTTTCTCAGCGAAAATTATAACCAATCTTTATCCGGGCTATGATTACAGTATCGATTATGGGCCCCACTCCACCGATTATAACATATTGTGTAAACACCGTCGAAACCAAGTCCTGAGCGGAGGATCAGGAAGGAATAATATGGGCAATCTGGGAATAATGTTTGGTGATCTAAATGATGCCATAGCTTTGGACTATCAAACAACGAACAGATTGGTCCCGGTGCCGTCCAAAGCCGCACGGCTGGAAATCAGGATGATGACTTATTGCCTTAATACTTGCAGTGTAGGAACGCTTACGCATTTGAGTCATGATGTCAATTTCTACAAATAATCGCAGTAGCTAAAAACCTAGCTCCATGTCTCGCTTGTGCCGACTTTGCGCGAGAGGGAGGTTTTCGGGATATAGAGCGAATTATAAAAATCGCGTAGCTCTGCGGATTCTGACTGGCTGAGCTTCTTAAGCTCATCTTCGTTAATGTACAGGGTATAGCTGTCATCAATCGTGAAATTGATTTCCAGATAATCCAGCGCGCGCGCGACATACATGATGGCAAGACGGCGATTGTTATTTTCAACCGCATCGCTCATCAGTTTATAATCCCAGTCCCTGCTGCTTTTTGATTCAAGGCGGAAGGTAAGAAAATCCTTGTTGCTGCCAAAATGGTGAACAAGGGTTGGAGCAGGAATAAAAACAAATACTCCCAGCTCCGACTCCTCAAATTTATTGGTTTCGCGGTTGAGGAGTTTCTTGGCCTTGCTGACGAAAGAATTCTGCCAGGACTTGGAAAAAGTAAGTCCTTTCAATGTTTTAACGGCGAATGGGAAGTCTATCTGAAGCATATGAATTGATAATAGAATGAATCTTCTAAGAAAAGATTAATGTCATATAATTTTAATTTCCAAACAAAAAATGACTGTTTCCTCCAATCAAAGGCACTTTTTTCCGGGGAGAGGGAAAATTCTGCCTAGCATTAACCAATTGTTTACTAACTTATGTTAAATTTAGGGTATAAGAAAGAAAAATTATGCCCTGATATATATTATAAAACAATATGTTATTTGGGATAAAAATAGAAAAAGGCAAGAAAGTTTATGAAAGACGCAATTGAATCATTTAAGAATCTTGGAGTTAAAAAACTTGCAGTACTCGGAGCCTCTGGACTTATACTCCTGGTTGGTTTGGTGATACTTGCCACTTCGGCATCCACAGGCTCCCTGTCCCCCCTTTATACAAATCTTTCACTGGAGGATGCGAATAAAATCACTACCGAGCTGGATTCAAAAAACGTCAAATACAGTATTACGGGTAGCGGCACGCAGATCCTTGTGCCAACCGAGCATGTGCTGAAACTGCGTATGTCTTTCGCGGCGGAAGGCATCCCTTCAAGCGGTACTGTCATCGGTTATGAGATTTTTGATAAGGGCGAGAAGCTTGGGACTTCCAATTTCGTGCAGGGGATGAACCAGCTCCGCGCCCTTGAAGGGGAATTGTCGCGTACTATCATGTCCATGCAGTCAATTAAAAATGCGCGCGTCCACCTTGTTGTCCCTAAAAATGAATTGTTCCGCAAAGACAGGATTGAACCGACCGCATCCATTCAGGTTACGATGAATGGCGGTGAAAGGCTGGGGCAAAATGAGGTTGCTGCTGTCAGATATTTGGTGGCAAGCGCAGTGCCTGGGCTTTCTGTTGATAATGTAACCATTGTTGACAGCCGCGGGTTTTTGCTGGCGCGGGGAGGGGCAGATAAAAATGACCCTTCAATTTTCGCTTCCACATCGCATGAATTCAAGATGAATGTTGAAAGCCAGATGCGTAACAGGATTGAGGAACTGGTGGAGAAATATGTCGGTATGGGCGCAGTCAAAGCGCAGGTTTCCGCTGATATTAATTTCGACAGGATTATCACTAACGAAGAAACCTATGACCCGGAAAGCCAGGTTGCGCGTTCCGTCCAGACCACGGAAGAAAGCGAATCTGCGGATGAAAAAACCGGAAGTGAGAATGTCAGTGTCGCGAATAATATCCCTAATGCAAACGCAAGCGGCAATGCAAATAATTCCACCCAGAAAAGGCAAAGGCTTGATGAGGTGACCAATTTTGAGATTTCAAAGAAAATCACTAACCATGTCTCGGAAAGCGGGCAGATTAAAAAACTCTCAATTGCCGTTATGGTGAACGGTACATATGAAAAAGACGCAGAATCCGGGGAATTTGCATATAAGGACCGTTCCGATGAAGAACTGAAAAAGCTGGAAACGCTGATTAAATCTGCTGTGGGATATGACGAATCACGCGGTGATACGGTTGAAGTCAGCAGCCTTGAATTCTCCCCTGATTTTGGCGGCGGGTTCAAAAAAGAGTCCACGCTTGGCATGATCCAGCAGGATATCCAGAGCGTCGTGCAGATTCTGGTTATGGGGCTGGTTGCCATAATGGTTATTATGATGGTGGTACGCCCACTTGTGAAACGCGCGCTTGAAGTTAATGCCGCGCAAATGGCAGCGATTGAAGCCGCAGGCGCGACAGTTCCGATGCTGGGCGCACCGGGAATGCCTGCCCTTGCCGGAGCAGGTGGGATGGCGCAGCTTCCTGCCCCTGGGATGATGGCGGCAGGCGTCGGACAATCCGCAATGAGCGAGGCGTTCGGTGATGATGGTGATGATGAAGGGTTCTCTAACCTTTCAGGAATAAGAGGGCCGTCAAAATCCGCTTCAGTCAAGAAAATCAACGAGCTTATTGAAAGTAATGCCGAAGAATCAATTACGGTTATCAGGTCTTGGCTCTATGGCGAGAACGCGGCTTAAAATAAACGGATAAAGTAACGGAATCAGGAAAAACTATGGCACAGACAATGGATTACAGGAAACTCTCAGGGGCGGACAAGGTTGCTATCCTCCTTATGTCTGTCAGTGAGGAAAATGCGACAAAGATTCTCAGCCTCCTTGAAGAAGATGAAATCAAGGAGATTTCTTATGTCATGTCCAACCTTGGGATGGTTCCGCCAGACCTGGTGGAAAGGCTTTTCGTTGAATTCGCCGAAAACCTGAATGGCGGTTCCTCGATCGCCGGCGGTTTGCAGCAGACAGAGTCGCTATTAAGCAAGATCCTCGGCAAGGACAAGGTTTCCTCGATCATGGAAGATATCCGTGGCCCGGCAGGGCGCACTACCTGGGATAAGCTCGGCAACGTGAACGAGGAGGTTCTGGCCAGCTATCTTAAGAACGAATATCCACAGACGATTTCACTGGTGCTTTCAAAAATCAAATCCGACCACGCCGCAAGGGTTATAGCGCTTTTTCCTGAAGATTTAGCTCAGGAGACAATTGCGCGCATGCTCAGCATGGATTCGGTCAAAAAAGAAATCCTTGAACGTGTTGAATCGACATTGCGCCATGAATTCATGAGCAACCTTGCAAGAACGCACCGTCAGGACAGCCATGAAATGATGGCGGAAATCTTCAACAATTTCGACCGCAGTACAGAAGCAAAATTCATGAACTACCTGGAGTCATCAAACCCGGAAGCCGCAGAACGTATCCGCTCATTGATGTTCACTTTCGAGGATCTGAAGAAAATCGACCCGGCGGGCATCCAGACCGTTCTCCGCGGGGTGGACAAGGACAAGCTTACTATCGCCCTCAAAGGTGCGAGCGATACTATCAAGAACCTGTTCTATTCGAATATGTCTGAACGCGCGCTCAAAATCCTTAAGGAAGATATGGAGAATATGGGCCCTGTGCGCCTGCGTGATGTGGAAGAAGCGCAAATGGCCATTGTTAATGTTGCAAAAGACCTCGCTGCAAAAGGCGAAATCGTTATCAGCGACGAAGGTGCGGAGGATCAGCTTATTTACTAATCTGATTGGGGTATATGAATATAAGAGCGTTTACATATGAGCATTTTGAGAGTTTTACCGATGCGGATTTCGGTGAGAGCCTTCACGAAATGCGTGAAGCGGTGGCTACAGGAAAAATCATCCCGCCGGAGATGAAACCGGAAATTCCGCCGGAAACCCAGCCGGAACCAAGTTTTACCCAGCAGGAACTGGAAATTGCAAAATCCCTAGCGAGGGAAGAAGGTATCAGGGAAGGGCTTGAGCAGGCAAAAAAGAAATATGAAGAAGAAAAACTGGCAAATGACAATAAGACGAACGAAGTGCTTGATAAGCTCAACCTGCTTATTGCTTCAATGATCGATTCGGTTGAGCAGCGCAAGCAGAAAACAACCGAGCAGATAGCCAGAATTTCATTCGCAATAGCAAAATCCGTGTGCGGCAGGCTCCCGGAAGATGTGGTGCAGGCGGAAATCCAGTCGGTTATTGACGAATCACTGAAAAAGTTCGACCGCAAGGAACCAATAAAAATATGGCTTAACCCGAAAAATGTAGCCGATCTTAACGATAAATTTACCCAAGCGGAGGTTAATGGAGATGAGGTTCTGGAACCGGGCGATTTCCGTATCGAGTGGAATAACGGTTTTGCGCACCGGAGCCTGAAAAAACTATGGAACGAAGTTGAAGCGACAATCAGCCGTCACAGCACTTCCCCGCATGAATCGGAAGAGGCTGAACCGGCTGAAGGAAAAACAGGGGATTTAACGCCGGCAGAAAATACTGAGCAACAAATAACAGAGGAAGGAAAAAATGACTGATAATATCAATGTGAATGACGTATTCGAGGAAGCAGGTGACGATAACGTCAGCCTCGAAGCGGTTTATGATATCCCGGTGCAGATCTCGGCAGTTCTCGGCCGCACCGAAATGCAGGTGAACCAGCTCCTGAAACTTGGCCGCGGTGCGGTTGTGGAACTTGACCGCAAAGTGGGCGAGCCGGTGGATATCTTTGTGAATAACCGTCTTATTGCACGTGGTGAGGTGGTTATTGTGGAAGACAAAATCGGCGTCACCATGACCGAAATTATTAAACCTGACGCCAAAGCTTAGTAAAAAAGGAAGCTCCAGTGGATAAGGAACTCAGTTCAAGAAGCGATTATTCAACCATTATCGGTATACTTACCGGTCTTGCCATGGTGGTCGGCGCAATTATTTATCAGGGTGAAATCAAGCGTTTCGGCGATCTGGCATCGGTGGTGATTGTACTGGGCGGAACTTTCGCGGTAACTCTGGCGTGTTTCTCATGGGGTGAAATGGCCGACCTTGCAAAATCCCTGGAAAGAACCGTATTCACTAAACGCATCGACCCGCAGGTGGTGGGTGAGTTTGTTGTTTCAGTCGCCGAACATGGTAAGAAAAAGGGCATATTGAGCCTTCAGGAAGTGGAAGGTGATATTGAAGATGAGTCGCTGCTTTCAAAGGGGATCAAACTGCTGGTGGATGGTACGAATCCGCATGAGGTGGAAAAAGTAATCAAACAGGATATTGAAAGTGCGTTGGAAAGGAACCACCGCTCGGCAACCATGTTAAGGCGCGCGGCAGAACTTGCGCCGGCCATGGGGCTTATCGGGACGTTAATCGGCCTTGTGCAGATGTTAGGGCAGCTTGATAACCCGTCAAATATCGGGCCATTTATGGCGCTTGCGTTACTTACGACATTATATGGAGCGTTGCTCGCTTACATGGTGCTGACACCTTTAGCCAGCAAAGTTGAACGAAATTCCGACGAAGAATTGCTTATAAACAAAATTTATTTACTTTCGATAGTAAGCATTGGAAGCCAGGAAAGCCCAAGGAAACTTGAGCGCATGATCAATACCATCCTGCCGCCTTCAAAGCTGCTTGGCGTACATAAGGAATGATCTGATTTCAGGGGAAGGGGTTATAAATGAGAGTCTTAATTATCGGCCAGCTTAACGGCCAGATTGGGGAAGCTACTAAAATCGCGCAGAAACGTGGCGCTAACGTGTTTCAACAACCGGATATTGAATCGGCGCTGGCGACTCTCAGGGAAGGGAACAGCGCCGATTTAATCCTGATTGATGTGAATGAAAACATCAAACATCTGGTGAAATCCTTGGTAAATGAGCATATTAACATTGACGTGGTTGCCTGCGGCGTTGGCACAAAATCCGGGGCGGCTGTTCAGGCCATTCATTCCGGCGCGAAAGAATATTTGCCATTGCCTGCCGATGAAGAACTTATAGCTGCCGTTCTTGAGGCAATTACAGAAGAATCAAAATCACTGATATTCAAATCAGAAACCATGGCGAAGGTGCTTAAACTGGCCGACCAGATCGCTCCCAGTGATGCCAATGTACTGATTACCGGTGAATCGGGAACGGGTAAGGAAGTCATGGCGCGCTATATCCATGAGAATTCAAAACGTAAAAACGCAAAATTCGTGACCGTGAACTGCGCGGCTATCCCTGATAACCTCCTGGAATCGGAGTTGTTCGGCCATGAGAAAGGTGCATTCACCGGCGCGGTTGCCCGCAGGATAGGAAAATTTGAAGAATCTGATGGCGGTACCTTGCTGCTGGACGAGATTTCCGAGATGGATCTGCGGTTGCAATCAAAGCTCCTTCGTGCGATTCAGGAAAAAGAAATTGACCGTGTGGGTGGTACTAATCCGGTTAAGGTGGATTTGCGTATTGTCGCCACATCCAACCGTAACCTGCCGGAAGAAGTAAAGGCCGGAAAATTCCGTGAGGATTTATATTATCGCCTTAATGTTATTAACCTTAAATTGCCTGCACTTCGTGAAAGGGCAGAGGATATTCTCCAGCTTGCTGAGTTTTTCATTGAAAAATATTCAGCCGCGAATGGTGTTCAGGTGAAGCCACTTTCTGCCGGTGCCAGAAAAATTCTAGAGTCTTATTTATGGAAAGGCAACGTGCGCGAGCTTGAAAACACCATGCACCGCGCTGTGCTGCTTGCCGGGCCAAATGAAATTGATGATGCCGCAGTGATGCTTGAATCATTCGACCATAACTCTTTTGGCGGCGCGCAAAATGAAATCAAGGTGATTGAAAATCCTGAAACACAGGATGAAGAGGTGCTGAACCGTAACTTCGTGGGCCGCTCGCTTGAAAGCGTTGAGAAGGAACTGATTGAGTCAACACTGAAGCACTGTCTTGGTAACCGCACCAATGCGGCGAATGTGCTGGGAATTTCCATCCGCACTTTGCGCAATAAACTGCAGCAATATAAAATGGAAAACCTGGACGAAGTAAGCAATGGCTGACGCGGCTGCAAGATCAAAGCTATTCGGCGGATTGGGAAAATACTCTGAGGTATTTTTCGCAATCGGCATCATGGTGATTATTTTCCTGCTTATCTTCCCTATCCCGAAAGGTTTTCTGGATGTGATGCTTGCGCTTTCAATCACCCTTTCCGTGCTTATCCTGATGACGGTCCTGTTCATTGAAAAGCCGCTGGAGCTAAGCTCATTCCCGACGATTCTCCTAATTTCCGCCGTACTCCGGCTTTCCCTCAATATTGCTTCGACAAGGCTTATCCTTGCTAACGGCCACGAAGGGGAAACGGCGGCGGGGGGCGTTATCCACGCTTTCGGCAGTTTCGTGATGGCAGGGAATATCGCAATCGGGCTTATCGTATTCGCCATCCTTACCATCATCAACTTTGTGGTAATCACCAAAGGTTCGGGCAGGGTTGCCGAGGTTGCCGCAAGGTTCAGTTTGGATGCGATGCCGGGTAAGCAGATGGCTATCGACGCCGATTTATCTGCCGGGTTAGTTGATGAAGCCACGGCAAAAGCCCGCCGTAAAGAGCTTGAAGATGAATCAACGTTTTATGGTTCGATGGATGGTGCGAACAAATTCGTACGCGGTGACGCTATCGCCGGGTTGATTATTACCTTCATCAACCTCATCGGCGGTATCTGTATCGGTATGATCCAGAAAGGGTTGGATTTTGACCGCGCTATCCATTCCTATTCCATGCTTACCGTTGGTGACGGCCTAGTTTCACAGGTTCCTGCGCTGCTGGTTTCAACTGCGGCAGGTTTACTTGTTACCAAGGCCGGTGTTCAAGGCTCGGCAGATAAGGCGGTTATCGGCCAGCTCGCCAAATTCCCTAACGCTATGTATATTTGCGCCGGGCTGATGGTTTTCATGGGTGTATTCATGCCCGGAATTCCTCCGCATTTCTTCCTGCCTTTAGGAGCATTGCTTGCTTATATTGGCTATAACATCCGCAAGATTCAGGAGGGCAAACAGCAAAAACAGCAGGAAGATGAACAGGTTGAGTCTGAGGAGCAAAAGGCTGAAACAAAAGTTTCAGAAGATCAGGAGATTGCCCATGCGCTTGGTATGGATATGCTCCGCCTTGAACTTGGTTATGGTTTGCTGCCACTTATTAATTATGAAAAAGGCCACCGCATTACCGAGCAGATCAAAGCGCTCAGAAAACAGCTTGCACGTGACCTTGGTTTCGTGATGCCCCCTGTGCGTATTCAGGACAATATGCAACTTGGCGCAAACCAATATGTTGTTAAGGTCAAGGAAATTGATGCCGGTAGCGGCAATATCCGCCCGGATATGCTTCTGGTGATGAACCCCACCGGGGAGAAAATCGCGCTCTCAGGAGAAAAAACCACTGAACCAACTTTTGGTCTGGATGCTATGTGGATTTCAGAAAACCAGCGCGAAGATGCGCTGTTCAAGAATTATACGGTGGTTGACCCGCCAACGGTGGTGACGACCCATATAACTGAACTGATTAAGGAAAATATGGCTGAGCTTCTGGTGTTCTCTGAAGTTCAGAAACTTATTGATGATATTCCTGAACCGCACA
>CAZJFC010000066.1:5633-9192 GCA_964545245.1 uncultured Rickettsiales bacterium | reverse complement strand
GCAAGGCCAAGCTGGCTTATCACGTCCGGCGGGGTGAGGATTGCGGCGACGATAACAATCACTACCACAGCATAACGGCGGTTGCGCTTCAAACCTTCCGGCGTTACCAAGCCGATTTTCGCCAGCAATATCAGCAGCACCGGGAGCTGGAACGAAAGCCCGAAGCCGATTATGAGGTGCATCACCAGTTCAAGGTATTCGCTCACCTTCGCGTGGATCTCCACTTTTTCGGTCTGGAAGCTGAGGAAAAACTCCCACGCCAGCGGCATGATGAAATAATAGACGAACACCGCCCCCATCACGAACAGCACCGGCGCGGCGGCGAGCAGCGGCAGCAAAAAGCTTTTTTCGTGCTTGTATAACCCCGGCGCGAGGAACAGGTAAAGCTGCACCAGCACCACCGGCATGGTCACGAAGAACGCTGCGAACATGGCGAGCTTGAGGTCGGTGAAGAACGGCTCGGTCAGCCCGGTTCCCTGCATGTTGCGGTCATACCCGGCCTTGTATAGCGGGTCGATGAGAAAATCATAAATATCCTTCGCGAACAGGTAGGAAACCCCAACTGCGATGATGAATGAAACAATCACATAGATCAGGCGGCGCTTAAGTTCCATCAGGTGTTCAAAGATGGGAGCCTCGGTAAAATTATCCGGTATTTCTTCCTCAGCCATTTTTGTCTTCCGGTTTTTTACCTTTGTCTTTTTTCTTATTTGCGAAAGGGTTGTCCAGGGCTTCCGGCACCTCGAAAGTTTGCTGTATCTCGCCGTTTATGTCCTTGATGAATTTTTTTGTGCCGCCAAGTTCATTGTTCACGATATCGGTGAATTCCTTGCCGAGGCTTCTTATCTGGCGCACAAAACCGGCGATGGTGCGGATGAAATCCGGCAGGTCTTTCGGGTGGACGAAAATAACCACCGCCATGGCAATCACCAGAGCCTCCATCCATCCGATACCCAGCATTATTTTTCGTCCCTGGTGGTTTTTTCCGGCTTCACGTCGATCACGCGGCCTTCTGGCTTGGTTTCGTCATCCTCAACCTTTTCGGCTTCGTCGTTATCGAGTTCTTTCTTGAAGTTTTTCAGCCCGCGGCCAAGGTCGCCCATGATTTTCGGCAGTTTGCCCGCGCCGAAGATAATCAGCACGATTAATAATACGACAATCCATTTAAGCATAATTTCTTCCTTCGTTTATTTTGGGGATTATATTGAACCGGGAAGATATTGCGAGAAAATTCCGATGGTAGTCGTAAGTCATCGTAAGTGGAGCCATTAGTTGTTAGTCATTGGTCATTAGGAGCACCTCCCCCATCCCCTCCTGATAGGAGGGGAGAAAAGAATATTTCCCTCCTGATGAGGGGTGCATTACTCCCTCTCCTATCAGGAGAGGGTGGGGGTGAGGTGAAAATAACTAATGTCCCCCCCTACTTGCTGCAATCCAGCCGGCGGATTTCATATGACATGCTGGCATATTCCGGCTTCAGCGCGCCGCGGCGGATGGGGTTGTTTGAACTGTCCTGCGCCTCAAGGAAAGAGCTGCCGTCATAGATCAGCCAGTGGTTATACGCCCGGTCTAAACCAGCGCTGGTGCTGGTCTGGAGCAGGACGATATCGCCCGGCTTGCCACAACTGTTCATCCGGGTGATGCTGCACTTGCTTTCGTCCTTCCTGCCGTCCGTACGGCTACTGAACGCGAGGATATTAGGGTCATCCGCACGCGCCAGCCCCGGAGCTTTCAGCCAGTAATCGGAAATATCCACCGAAACGAACTTATTGTTATAGGAAGCAAAAACGAAGCCGAACTTGCCGTATTGCCTGCCGTTGCAGGAAGTACTGGACTTATTCGGCGCGGCCCTGCCATTGCCGTTCTGGGAAGCGCCCGCGCAGTCATTCTTATATGTGACGCGGCTGCCCATGTCATAAACGTCATTGGCGAAGTTCGAAGCCCACTCCCCGCAGTTTTTCTTTTCCTTCTCCTCACCGACGTGAGGGAATGTAAAGTCAGGCACGGTGAACCCTCCGCCACCGGGCAGCGGCAGGGAGGAACCGTCATCAAACCGGAAATTCTGGTTGAAGTTGAAGGTCGGCGCGGGAGGGATCTTTGATTCTCCGGGCGCGAACGGGGTTATCTCGGAAGCGACCCTTCCGCCAACACCGGGGTTGAATTCCTTAACGCTGAAACCCCTAGGCGGGTTGCAGCCCTGCTCGATGGAGCTGTCGATAAGGCTGTTCATTTGCGTAACAAGCTGTTGGCCCTGCTGGTCTTGCTGGGCGGCAGCCCCTTTTTTATACCCGGTAGCAGTATCCTGCCGCGCGAGGTACTGCTCCCGCAGTTGCATCAATTGCTGGTTATTGCTTTCGCATGAGCTGCTAGATTGGCTTCCCATCGGGGCCAAAATGGCGGTCATCATTATCAATATCCCAAACTTTAATTTTACTCCAGTCATATTCAATACACTCCGCTACATATCCTACATGGCAACCCGGCATCTTCTGCTGCCCGCCCTGCTCATAGAAAACAGGCTTGGCGGTACCAGCGATTGAAGGGTTGCATATCCTTGTCCGTGAAGCCGCTCCGGCGCGCTCCGATATATTCGCGATATTGCGGACCTGCCCGTTATCGAAACCGATCACATCAACGCAGTTGCCGACGGTCTTATCAACCACGGCCACAAACGGCGCGCGGTAAGCCTCGCCTTTTTCAGACCTGAACGAGCTGGTCTGCTCGGTCCCGTCCCAGACAATCAGGTGGCCGGATTTGACATTATCGCCTTCCGCGCCGGGGTTCGACCCCAGCCCTTTGAAAATTACCTTCTTGCCCTTACTGTTGGTGGTGCCTTCCGCGCCCGGCCACATCGAGCCGTCATGCATCGGCAGCCCCGGCGCCCCTTTCTTGACATATTTCCCGCCAAGCACCGCAGGGAAATTGCGCGGCCAGTACCTTACGCCGGAAGTATCAACCCCCTGATAGAATTTTGTCGGCATTTTACCTTTATTGTAATCGGTCTGGAGATAATCCGAATACTGCCCTTGCAGATTGACCTCCCTGACTTTGGAGTCAACCTTGTTCTGGACGGGGATGTAAGCGCCTTTCATCTGCATCGCCCGGTTTGCGGCAGTGAACGTCGAGGCATAGTTTTCATAATCGCACAGGCATTTAACCTGTAGCAATTTGTCGCACATGTTCTGGTAATCGATAAGCTCGTTCCAGACGCCGCTAACATGGGTTTCGCCATGTACGCCTTCCTCCATCTGGTTGGAGGCATCAAGCGCCATGTCGCCCATATGCACCCCGATAATTGCTGTGCGGTGCGGCTCGAAATCCTTTGGCTGATGGTTGGCGGTGACCGCTTTCGAGGCGACTGTCCCGGTGGTCAAATCCTTCATCCACGGGGCGCTAAGCCCGAAATTCGATTCCATCGGGACCGAATCGATCCATGTCATGCCGTTCGAACCGACAGTATCCTGGTTTGCGGAACCGGTTGCCTGTGAAATCGCGCCCGTATCAATCCCCGCTGCACCCGCGCCCAGCGCTCCTCGGCCGATGCCGCGGGCACCAGGGC
>CAZJFC010000066.1:0-5623 GCA_964545245.1 uncultured Rickettsiales bacterium | reverse complement strand
CATTTATGCTGTCTGTCGCAATACCGCTTGCCTGACCGCCAAGGCCACCACCGCCTCCGACGCCACTGCCCCCGGCATAGGCGGAAAGCCCTTCATCACTGGCGCTCCAGCTTCTCTGGAAAATAGTGGTGAAGTTCGGCAGGTCGGGCTTTATAGGCTCCAGCGCATCGTTGTTGACATAAGCGGTCTGGAGCGGGTTGGTCATCCTGACCGGCGGCAGAATATGCATGCGGCAGCTTGTATATTGCGCGAGGTCCTCGCACATATCTTCTACCATGTTATAAGTGGTATAATTGCACACGTCATAAATGATCTCGGCGGTAATGACATAAAGCACATGCCTTTGCGGCGTGGTCAGGATTTTTGGTTTTACCGTCTTATTGCCGATAGTAATACTGGTAAGCCTGGCGTTATCGCCGAAATACTGCCCGTAATATTCATAATTGGCCTGGAACGCATCAGTGCCGAATTCGGTGACGCTGTAATTTGAACCGTTATCGCCGACATTATTCTTTTCGCCCTGCATATCGCCCATTACCGAGCGGTTATCCTTTTTCAAATTCCCGTCGTCATCTTCCTGTTTCTTATAGTAGCTCTTATTATTCTTATATTTATCGGAATCCTCGTCATAATTGTTCTTGTCATATTGCGGGCTGCCGTTCCTATGCATGTTCGTCCACGCATAAGGCTGGTTTGGCAGTTTGTCCTTCTGGTCATTTCCACAAACTTCGGTGAATTTTTTTCCGCCGTCAATGCGCCACTTGCTTCGCGCCTCCGTCCATTCCCTTCCGTGCCTTGGGGAGAACGGGCTGGCGAAATCCTCGATCCGTTGCAGCGCAACGCGCTTGACGTTGTTCCCGCTGCCGCCCCGTTCATGCACCTGATAACGCTTCAGGTAGCGCACGGTTTTTCCGTCTGACGCATAAACCTTTTCAGGGGTGCTGAGCTTGCTTACCCAGAAATCGCCATCTTCGGAATCTTTCACCTCAACCATCAGGCAGGCTCCGGCCTCGGCGACTTCCTTCTCTGTACGGAATGTGTCCGAACGGGAGACGATTGACTCGCCGGTTGAGGTATCCACCGTGAGCGGCGCGCGGGAATTCGGGTCATCTTCCTGGTCGCCCGCTACCACTTTCGTGGCAAGGATGCGCCCGCGGTTGTTTTCCGTCCTTGTCGCATTGATGCTTGAAGAGCCGGCCATTATCTTCTGGTAAACCTTGCCCCAGTTATCCAGCCCGGCTGCCGGCAGGCGCTCAATTTGCAATGGCGAACCATCCTTTGCAACGCTATCCGGTTTTTTGAATGTGGACATTATCGGGATATTGGTTCCGCCGTTCAGGATATTCTCGAACCTCGCGCAATCATCGCCCTGCGTGTTAGTGGCCGGCGCACGGGTGGCAAGGTTGTCGGTCATCCCGCCTTCGCAGGTCGGCATCATGTTCTTGCCTTGCATTTCATGGTCGAGTGATTCAAACGGAAGGGTAAAGCGCCTGTTTGAAGTTGTTCCCGACTGGCTGCCGCCCTGCCCCTGCTGGCCGGAGCCGCCCCAGCCACCGCCGCCACCGCCAAAAGACTGCCCCGCATGGGCAGGCATCAGGCACGCCGCAACGATAATTCCGGTAACAGTGATCTTTAAACTTCTGGCCATCTAGTAAGCCGCCCCCATATCCGGCTCGCTTCCGTATGCGCTGTCGCCTTCAATAATGATATTGGTCTTGCTGTAATCAAAGACCATGTTGTTGTCGCCCTGCTGCCCGCCGGATTGCTGCGGGTCCTGCCGCTTGACGGTAACGCTTTCGTTCAGCTCAAGGCGCACATATCCGCGCTCCGGGTCGTTCACGATATAGAAATCACTTTCGCATGGCTGGCCTTCTTCGCAGCCGCGCTCGATATTGCTGTAATATTTTTTCAGGCTGGTATTGCGCGGGTCGGAGGGGTTGGGGACAGCGATGATCTTTCCTGTCGGCTCGGCGATTTTATTGTCGGAGCGCACAACAACCGTCGGCGGCCCGGAATCGTCATTTGCATGGGCAACCGGCTGGCTTATACACAAAACCGATATTATAGCGATGATGATACGGGTTTTTGTCATAATACTGATTTTAACATTTTTATATTACAATATCTTTACAACGCGCTTTATGCTGTGCTTTATTTTGAATAATTGCTATGCATCCTAATAATAAACGCGAGTTAGTTAAAATAGTCTTTAAATTTAAGCCCCGGTTATGCCCACAGAATCCGAAATAGTTGCACAAAAGATGAAAAACCACACTTATTACAGTGAGGCAATGGGCTGGTTCCACTCGCGCTATACCAAGCCCAACACCCAGCTTTCCCTTATGTTCATCACGGCCTGCCTGGCGATATTCGCCCTGTTCGTCTCCCTTTCCGGGCTGCTTTCGCTGATGCCGATCAACCCCAAGATCCCGATGGCGATATATAGGCCGATCCTCCCTTATGACTTCATCACCATCCAAAAAATTGCCAAAAACATTAATGAAACAAAAGATGCCGCAATCATAAAATACATGACAAAGGAATATGTCAAGGCACGGCATGAATATATCGACACCCGCCTGCCGCGTAACATCAACTTCGTGAACCTTATGTCCAACCCGGAAGTGGCTGCCGAATTCCTTGACGAAGTCTCGCTCGAAAACCCGAACAACCCCAAACTGATTTTCGGCAACAAGGCGCAGATTTATGTCGAGATCGACCGCGCCACCGTTCTTGATTCCGCCGGGAACCCCGTAACCAAGGATTCAAAAAGCCATTCCCGTGCCCTTGTCCGCTACTCCACTTTCGTGGTGTTTGACGACGGCACCCAGCAGCAGGCAAATTTTGAAGCAGATATTTCTTTCCAATACCGGGAAATTATAGTAGACCAAGAAACCAACGAAGTAACGCAAACGCCAGAGCTTGTCGTTACTTCATATAAAACCAAATCTATCTGACCTGTGACCATGAAAAAGTTTCTGCTTGCTTCGGCACTAGTTCTATTCACCGCCAGCCCTGCCCTGTCATTACAGGAACCAACATCACTTTCGACCGATTTCCGCATCCGCGTGGTGCCATATAACGAGAACGAGGTTTACCGCTTCGTCGGCCATTTCGGCTACCAGTCCTCAATTGAATTCGACGAGGGCGAGGATGTCAAGACCGTTTCCGTGGGTGACTCCGTCGCATGGCAGATCGTCCCATCCGGCAGAAGGCTTTTCCTCAAGCCGATCGAGCAGAACCCGCAGACCAACATGACCGTCGTCACCAACAAGCGCGTTTACCATTTTGAGCTTCACGGCAAGCTGACCGACGACATGGAAGACAAGGACATGGTTTTCGTCTACCGCTTCATCTATCCCGGCGAAACCGAGATCAGCTTCATGGACAAGAACCGCATCACCACCCCGGAAATTGCCCTGCACCCGGAAAATTATAACCAGAATTATACAATCTCCGGCGCTGACAAAATTGCGCCGATACGTATTTTTGACGATGGTGAATTCACCTTCTTCCAGTTCAAGGACGTCAACGCCGACATCCCGGCATTCTTCCGCGTGGATAACCGTGGCCGCGAAGCAATCATCAACTACCGCACGGTGGGTGATTATATCGTTGTCGAGCGCGTAACCTCACGCTTCACCCTGCGCGACGGCGAAGACACCGTCTGCGTCTATAACGAAGCAATGCCGATGACGATCATCAAGGATGATTAGTTCATAGAACATGGCCTTGCACCCCAGCCCTCCACCATAGGAGAGCGGGTATTACGCTCAGGGCTATCGGCTTCCGGCTTCTTCACAAAAACTAGACCACACTGAATTTTCCGGTTATGTTTTTCCTATGGCTAATTTTATCAAGAATTGGACAAACCACGAAATTGAGCGGTTGACCCGTTCGTTCCGCCGCCACAGCCGTTTTGTGTTCGGGCTGAAATTCCTGCTGCCGCTTGCCGCGCTCGCGATGATCGCCCTGCTTATTATTTACCCGCAGAAAAAGGACAGCAGCAAACAGAAAATCGTGCTGGTGGCGCAGGAGCAGAAAGAGGCCGAAAAATCCGAAACGCCGGAAATGGAAAACCCGAAATTCCACGGGGTGGATTCGGACAACCAGCCATACCAGATCACGGCGAAACGCGCCATGCAAAGCACGAAAACCGACGTGACCATGATTGACATCACGGCGGATTTAATGATGAGTAACGGGGATTTTCTGGCGCTGGTGGCGGAAAGCGGGGTTTATGACCGCGAGGCGGGTTTTGTGCAGCTTTACGGCGATGTTGATATTTTTCTCAGCGGCGGCAAGGGCGAACAGGAAAAATCCTACGAAATAAAAACCAAAGACACCGCAATCGATATTACCAAAAAAACCGTGATCGGCGAGCACCCTGTGACCGTTGAATCAAATATCGGGCGGTTTGAGGCGCAGGGTTTCCGCATTACACGCGGTGATAACAAAATTAACTTCAAAGGGCCGGTAAAGCTGGTTATATTGCGTTGATGAGAAACCTCCTTGCGATCATGTTCTGGATATTGGCTGTCGGCGCGTATGCCGCCGTGGGGGATATGTTCTCCGGCGCGGGCAGCAGGCAGCCGATCGAGATCGAGGCGCAGGCGCTTGAGGTTTTGCAGCAGGAAAAAAAGGCGATTTTCTCAGGGCAGGTTCGTGCGAAACAGGGCAATGTGAACCTGAAAGCCGATAAAATGACCGTGTTCTATTCCGATAAAACCGAAAAATCCGCCGGGGCGAATAACGCGATCACCAAAATCGAGGTTGCCGGGAATGTCCTGCTTTCCACCCCGCAGGAAAGCGCCAGCGGCTCATACGGCGTTTATGATACCGTCCGCAACCTGATTGTGCTGGAGGGGAACGTGGTGCTCACGAAAGACAGGAACATCCTGAAAGGCAATAGGCTCGATTTTGATATTGATAAAGGCCACAGCAAACTCGACGGCGGGGTTTCCGCGACCGGGCAATCCGGTGGCCGCGTGCGCGGGCTTTTCGTGCCGGAGGGGGCTGATGGTAACTGAACCCGAACAGCTTACGGCAAGGAAGAAAAAACGCGGCGCAGTGGCAACGAGCGGCGCGCTGGAAGCGCTGAACCTCGGCAAGTCATACAGCAAAAAACCGGTGGTACGGAATGTTTCAATGAGCCTGAACCGCGGTGAGGTGGTCGGGCTGCTTGGCCCCAACGGCGCGGGCAAGACGACGTGTTTTTATATGATAACCGGGCTTATCGCGCCGGATTTCGGGCAGATAAAAATCAACGGTTATGATGTGACAAACATGCCGATGTACCGCCGCGCGAGGCTTGGCTTAGGCTATCTGCCGCAGGAGGCGAGTATTTTCCGCGGGTTGACGGTGGAGGAAAACATCATGGCGGTGCTTGAGGTTTCGGAAAAAGAGTCGGATAAGCGCCACGCGATGCTGGGCGAATTGCTCTCGGAATTTTCACTCACCCATTTGCAGCAGACGCAGGCGATCGCCCTTTCCGGCGGGGAGCGCCGCCGCTGCGAGATTGCGCGCGCGCTTGCTTCGCGCCCCTCATTCATCCTCCTCGACGAACCGCTCGCGGGCATCGACCCGGTGGCGATCGACGACATCCGCAAGCTGATAGTGCATC
>CAZJFC010000065.1:0-9257 GCA_964545245.1 uncultured Rickettsiales bacterium | reverse complement strand
GGGATTCGAACCCTGACTTGCTGCACATAACAGAGTCAGGCTTAAAAAACCGCGCACTGCTTAGACTTTTTACTAAAAGGTCAGCTTTCTAATTATAACCTTTTTGCCTTTAAAGTGTAGCAAAAGGTGTAGCAAAAAACCAGCGATATTTGAAGGGGGGTATGCTTTTTTAGAAAATGGCTTTTAGATAGCGGTAATAGCCATAAAAGCAACGTATGGCCGTTTCTGATTTTTCCAATACTATTTCAAAGTTTTGTAGTGTTAAAAATTCTCTATGGTAACCACGATAATGGAAGAAAAGAGAAAGGCGCTTAAAAAATTATATAAATAATTGGCCAATGGTTTAATGTCCTCCTAATGTGTTGAGATTACCAGTCTCTTTAGAAGAAGGTGTCTCTTTTAGCGAGGTTATTCCTTGCGTCGGGGCTCCTAAAATACCCCAAATCGTTTCGTTAATGCTAGGCTGGGGGTTTGAATTTGTTGTATTATTAGACAATGATTCTGCTGGTGAACAGGCAAAAAAGGAATTGACTGAGCAGTTATTAATTGAAGAAGGTATGATTCTAAAGATACATCCTGATAAGGGGTACGGTATAGAAGATTTGTTCACAAAAACTGATTTTAACAAATATATTATTAGCGATTTTGAAGATAAAAATAATGAAGATGCAGAGCTTCTTAATTCAGCATTTCTCAAGAAGAAAAAAACGAGTGGTTACGACAAAGTCTTATTGTCTCGTAAATTCTTTAATTTGATATCTAATGATAGTGCGAATGACATTAAGTTAAACAAATTTACTTTAGATAATTTTAGAAAATTGTTTTCACTTATAGAAGATGTATTCGGCGAGCAGGATTCAGGGAAATTACCCCAAATAAAGGCTGTAAAATAAAAGTATTATATTTTGTTGAAGTATCATCCCGCTTAATTGTCCCTCTTTTAAGGCCAGAAGAATATCATCTTCTAAATTAAATTCTTTGGCGGCTTTGCTTAGAAAAATATATTTGCTTTGAACTCTCATTTTAGCTGTACTCATTGATACAATTAATCATATTAAAATCAATTTTGCAAATTGCCTTGTGTAAAACGGATAAATCAATCTGCCTGCCATAGGTATTGAATGTCACCCGCTCATCTTCATGCCCCATAAGTGAGGTTATTACGCTATCCTGAATCTCAGCACTGGAAAGCGCATCTCTGAAATTATGTCGTAATGAATAGTATGACTGGCCTTTTTTTGGCTCAAATATACCAACTTTAACCATATAGCGGTTACAGGTACTTATCCAATAATTCGGAGGGTTTTAAGCTTGTATGCTTAACTTCTGGCAAAGGCTCAATAAAATCAATTTTAGCCCATGACTGTGCTGGACTACCTTTGCCAGCCCTTAAATCTCCAAACCATGATTCGATTGATACCGATAAAGCCAGACATTGCCTTATAGCTGTCCGGTTATTCTCCGTATTTAGTGATTTATGAATTTCTCTTTTACCAATAACCAAACGCAGGTCTTTTGGAACCGTAACCCTGAAATGGTATATTCCATTTCGTTTCGATAACCCCTTAACTCTCATTTGCCGCACCAGAAACGTAGCAGTGACGTAGCAAAAACCCTCACCATGAGGATATGGTTACATAAGAATTCAGGAAATGCAGGGGCTTTCAGTAAAATGGTCGGAGCGGAGGGATTCGAACCCCCGACCCACTGGTCCCAAACCAGTTGCGCTACCAGACTGCGCTACGCTCCGAGCCGTTAACGTGGCGCAAGCTATAGTATACAAATCATAATTTCAACAGTTTTCTAATAGTGTTTATTAAAATACCTCTGCGCGGTATGTTTCCTTATACCAAATCATGGCGGTAAGTGATACTAAAGCGCTTAAGATTATATAAAAAGCAATGATAAGGTTATTGCCGGTGAGTTCAATCATGCTGACTGCCAGCATTGGGGCAGTGCCGCCAAATAATGCCGCGCAGAGGTTGCAGGAAAGCGCCATACCCGAATACCTTACGGAGGTAGGGAATATCTCAACCAAAACGGCGGGAATCGGCGAAATATAAAATGCCAGAACTGAGGCGAAGATTATTCCCCCAACCAGCGCATACATAAAATCCATCTGTGTAATGAGCCAGAATACCGGGTAGGAAACGGCTATCAGGGCAAGCAGGGATGCAATCATCACAGGTTTGCGGCCAATCTGGTCACTTATTAATCCTGCTATCGGCACAATTATCAGCAATATCACCATGCACAGGGTGTTTATAATAAGTGATTCCTGGTTGGAATAGCCAAGGATCTTCGACATAAACGTGTTCATGAATACAGTCAGGATATAAAAAGGGATGGTTACGGCAGCATATAATGAAATACCCAGCAGCATGTTTCCGCGGTATTTTGAGAAAAGCTCTCTCAACGGTTTTTTAGAATCCTTTTTATGGCGTTTTGCATCAATATAGGCGGGGCTTTCGTCAAGATAAGAACGTATATAGAAACCAATGCAGCCAATGAATAAGCCGATCAGGAATGGCGCTCTCCATCCCCATGATTCAAAGGCTTCTTCCGAAAGGATTGAAGCAAAGAACATGGCTGTGGCAGAGCCAAGCAGCATCCCCAGGATAAGGCTGATGATGGAGGTGCTGCCTGCTATCCCGCGGTGTTTGACTGAGGCGTGTTCAACAATATAGGTAATTGAACCGCTGAATTCCCCGCCAAGGGCAAGCCCCTGAAGTAACCTTATGATTGTCAGCAAAATTGGGGCTGCAATACCTATCGATTCGTAGGTAGGCAGGAAAGCGACCATTGCTGTAGGAATCGCCATTAACAAAATTGAAAGCGCGAGTGAAATCTTGCGGCCATATTTATCACCTATATAGCCAAATATTATGGCCCCTAATGGGCGCATTACAAAGCCAGCGGCAAACACGCCGAATGTCGCTACTAATGAAACAAATTCATTTTCCGAGGGAAAAAATAGTTTGCTGATAATTGGCGCAAGGAAGCCATATAATGCGTAATCATACCATTCAAGGCCATTACCTATCATTCCAGCTATTATCACTTTACGAATCGATTGCTTCTCTGATTTTGATGTTTTTGTAGAAGAGTCTTTTTTTGCCATATATTTCTTTGAGTTGCCCTGAAGTTTCTGGCGAGAATAATCAAGAATGCTTTGAAATCAATTTATAATTCAATTGAGATAAAAGCGATTGAGGAGTAGAATGGACATATGACACAAAGCCTGAAGTCCAAAATTATAAGCTACCAGCCGCTGATTGTTATAATCTTGCTGGCGGTGCTTGCCTCTGTTGCTCTGGGGTTATCCGGGCAAGGCTTTTCCGCCATGAGATTCATGAATCACTTTATGGGGATTTTTTTCCTGATTTTTGCAATGCTAAAGCTGTTTGATATTTCAGCTTTTGCAAAGGGCTTTAGTATGTATGACCTCATTGCAAAAAGATTTGCCGCATATGGTTTTATCTACCCATTCATTGAGTTGGGCCTTGGATTGCTATATCTGTCCGGGCGATATTCTGATTTTACAAACCTTGCGACTATTGTCGTGATGTCAGTCGGTGCCGTCGGCGTGGTTTCGAGTATCAGGAATGGATTGAAAGTGAATTGTGCCTGTCTTGGTACTGTCCTGAATGTTCCGCTGAGTACGGTCAGTATACTTGAGAATGTGGGGATGGGGTTAATGGCCGCGGTAATGTACCTCGTTTATTAGGCCTTAAAAATTATAGGAAGTTGAGAATAAGAACCTTGGGTCGTTTTCATCCTGCCCGTATAGCGGTGTTGAAATATTTTTAGTTAACGGGAAGGCTACTGCGAAATCTGCACTAAAGCCGATTTCAGAATACATTCTTATGCCTGCGCCGGCAGAACTGCCGCTATCATGGGATGTTAATGACTTATCAAGGTTCCATATTTTACCTACATCATAAAAACCATATGGGACAAAGCTGAATAAGCCAATGCTATCAAGGCCGTTATATCCAAGCTCAATACCAAAGGATATTCCCTTGTCTCCGACAATTTCAGAGCTGTCATATGCTTTACCTAGTGAGATACCACCGAAGCCAAATTGCTCAGATGAGTAAAGCGGCTTATTTGCCCATTGCGCGCTAAGGGCAGTTTCCAAAAACCAAGAGTTATATAGCGGCTGGCTACGGCTGGCTTCAATATTCACTTTTACAAAGTTGGGCTTTGCCTTATCACGCGATAAGTTCATGTCGCCGTCTTCGCTTGAGTTAAAGATTTTAAGCCCCTGGCTTAGCTTGACACTAAGTTCATTATGGGCATCAAGTGAATCTGCAAACTCTGACGAGAGCTGCATAGATGCGGAACGTATCCTATCGCGTACAAGTGCTGTCCCGGCAATATCAGAATTGGTATTCCTTCCTTCGAGTGCAATCCGTCCTGTAAGGTTTGTATCGCGTTGCCTTATGAATTGGTATTTCGCCGCAACACCCAAGGTGGTGGACTGGCTCTCAATATCAAGGCTTTTGAGTGTATAGCCTGGCTCGGCTTCAGTATAGCTTCCATATATCTCAAGGTTTAATTCCGGGGTAATGAAAATCTGGTTATGAAGGCCTCCATAGGAAAGTTCGCTGTCAGGCGTTAGTAGTGTGGAGATTGTTGTTTGTGCTATATCTGCGATATTTGTGCTGTATATACCGGTCAATTCATGCGGCCCAAGAAAGCGCGAACCGTAATTATCGATACTTATCATGGCTACGCTTTGCTTTTTAAGGGGGACCAGGCTAAGCTGGATAGCTCCATCTTCTTCAGCTTCCTCGTCTATATCCATAATGGCACGGTAGGCATGTCCGGGAAGATCATTAAGTTTCAGCAACTGGCTTTCAAGGTTTTTAATATTTAGCGGCTTTTCGGAGCGTATTCTTGCAACTAGTTCATTGATCTTGGAATTATCTCTTTGCTCTGACTGGATATTAACATTTGATATAAAACCTTCAACAACGTTAATAGTTATTTCATTACCTCCAATTTCCTGAGGAGGAATATAGGCCATCGAAAAAGCATAGCCGGAACTACGGTACTTTTTTGTAATATTGGCGGTGATTTTCCATAATGAATCAAGAGTGGTAGCTTTATTAAGGAATTCTTTATAGGTTGGCTCTATTTCCTCTTTAGTGAAGACGGTCATCCCTACGATATTGATGCCGGATATATTAATTTCTACTGACTCTGAGCCTTCCGGCGCACCAGTAATTTCCTGCTCTGAGTGTTCCACAAGTTCTTCCCGTGAGATATCCGGCGGTCTGAAACTTTCCTGTATCGGGCGGATTCTGTCAATATCAGCAGGCGCAGGCAGGCCGCTCGCGGCATTTGCATTTGTTGCGATAGAAAAATTAGCAAGGTGGCAGATAAATGCCATTATATAACAATGCTTTATATTCAAAAATAGTCCTTTAGTAACCTGAGTGTGCTGTGCCTAGTATCCAAGCCCCATATGCAAACAGGATTTTTAGCTATTTTTCAAGTAAAATCAGCTAGCTGCACTTATTTCGGATAGTGTGGAAATGTCGTAATAAAACTGACATATATTAACTAATTAATAACCACTTAGCGCTTATAATTAATATTGTAATGAGCGCAAATCACAAATATTTTTCTACGACGATTTTGTCAGGGGTCGGGCAGCTATCTGCATTGGCGCTTGTATTATTCCCATTTTCATCACACGCGAATCCGGAAGGCGGCGTTGTAGTAGGCGGTTCAGCCACAATCACCAGTAAAGGCAAAAAGTTAGATATCAAGCAGAAAACCAAGCGTGTCATAATTGACTGGCGTAAATTTGATATCGCCCCTGACGAACATACACAGTTTCACCAGCCCAACTCCAGCGCGGTCGCGCTCAACCGCGTAGGAAGTGGGACCCCATCAAAGATAATGGGAAAACTCACGGCTAACGGCAATGTTATAATCGTTAACCCTAACGGCGTTTTATACGGCAAGGGTTCTAAGATTGACGTTAACGGGCTGGTGACAACCACAGCCGATATCAAAAACAAGGACTTCATGAAAGGTAACATGAAGTTCAATATTTCCGGCAACCCTAATGCGGCAATTGTGAACGAAGGCACAATCACAGCAAAGGATGCCGGGCTGGTTGGCATGGTGGCACCGAACGTCTCGAACCACGGGACGATAAACGCCAAACTTGGTAAGGTGCAGCTTGCGTCTGGTGACAGCTTCACCCTGGATTTATATGGTGACGGCCTGATTGAGGTTAAGGCAGGGGATAAGCTGCAATCTCAACTGGTTGAAAACACCGGGGCGATTAATGCGGCAGGCGGTGAGATCAAGTTAACAGCGGCGGCAGGTAAGCAGACGGTTAATAGCCTGATTAAAATCAAGGGTAGTCTCGTCGCAACCAGCTTTGGAAGTAAAAACGGCAAGATTTATGTTTATGCCGAAGGTGCTAATGCCGTTAAAGGGAATGTGGCTGCAGATAAAGGCAAAAAATCCGGCAGCAGCACAGTCATCATTGATGGCAAGCTTGATGTTTCAGGGAAAGGAAACGGCCAGAAAGGCGGCAAGGTAGAGATCCTTGGTGATGATATTACGCTGCGCCGTAATGCAAGGGTCTATGCAGATGGCCATAGCGGTGGCGGGGATATTAAGATCGGCGGCGATTATTTAGGTAAAGGTAAAACTGCTGCTGCTAAAAATCTCACTGTAGAGGAAGGCTCACTGGTAACCGCAAACGCGCTTGTGAAAGGCGATGGCGGAAGGGTAATCTTCTGGAGTGATGATAAAACTGTTTATCGTGGACGCACAGAGGCAAAAGGTGGAGCACAGGGTGGTAACGGCGGCTTCGTAGAAACCTCCGGCAAGAACAAGCTGACAGTGGGCGGATTAGTGTTCACCACCGCGCCGAAAGGCAGCACCGGAACCTGGCTTCTTGACCCTGCGAATATCACCATAACCCACAGCTCAATACCGGGTGACGAAGAAAACACATTCAGCGTAGCGCAGCTTGAGACGATGAGTATCGGCAGCAACATCGACCTCATTGCCGATGATTACATCAACCTCGATTTCGGTGGTGATATTCTCGATGTGGTAGCCGACCGCAACGTGACGCTTACTGCAACGAGCGGAAATATCTACACCTCATCGGAAGGTACTATCAACACCACACGCACTACCACGGGCGGAAATGTACGCTTCAATGCGGGTAATGACATCGTCCTCACAGACTTCACCATCAACTCAGGTGGCGGTGATGTTATTCTTAACTCGAACGCGGACGGAATTGATAGCGGTGCCATAGCGCTTACCAACACCAACATTATCTCCTCCGGCGGCAACATCATCCTCGGCGGCGGTGATGACCCTCTGAACAAGGCGGCTCTGGGTAATACTGTTAACGATCGTGGTATTGTTCTTGATGGTTCAAAACTCAGCTCCGGCGCGGGTGATATTAAGCTTACAGGTGAAGGATATAGTTCGGGCGGGACCAGAAGAGGTATTTTCCTGACCAACGACAGTGCGATTGAGAGCACCAGCGGAGCGATCGAAGTCAAGGGCACCGGTGGTGCCGGGAACGGTATTGATAACTATGGTATTATAATTTCCAACGCCGGTACAAACACAATTACCAGTGATACCGGGGCGATAACGCTGAAAGGCTACGGCGGCAGCGGCGGCACCAACAAGGGTTATGGTATTTACGTGAACGGTACTACTTCACTTGTCCAGACTGGCGGTAATATCAATATTGAAGGTATCGCCGGCGGAAGTGGTAGTAATGGAGTTGGCGTAGTCCTGAACGGTGGGTTTATCAAGGCAACCGGCACCGGCTCGATTAAAATCAATGGCGAAGGCTCCGGTGGTACGGGGAGCGGTAATCGCGGTGTTTTGCTTGAGGGCGGCGGCAGAATCAAAAGTGATAGCGGCAGCATCGAGGTAACAGGCACTGGTGGAAGTGGAGGCGGTAACCTCCTCAGTGCCGGTATTCACTTTTCCGATGTCGGCATCAACAAAATTACCAGCAACACGGGCGAAATAATCCTGAAAGGCACCGGCGGGCAGAATGCGGCAGGTGAATACAATTACGGTGTTTATCTTCATACAGATTCATTGGTTCAGACCGGGGGTAACATCAAAATCGAGGGTGAAGGCGGCGGGCAGTCTCTCATTCGCGGGGTATCGATTAATGGTGCTACTGTGAAAGCTACCGGAAGTGGCCAGATTACAATAACTGGCACCGGCGGAACCGGCGATGACATAGGTGGTTATGGTATTCTCATCACCAATAACGGCGTAATAGAGAGTGACAGCGGTAAAATCGAGATAACCGGTACCGGCAGCAGTGGCAATGGCGGTTCGAATTACGGCGTTTATCTCAGCAACTCCGGCACCAACAAAATCACCAGCACCAGCGGCAAGATAACCCTTAAGGGCTACGGAGGCAGCAATGCAGCGGGTTCTGATAACTCCGGTGTTTATCTTAATACCAACGCCCTTGTTCAAACCGGGGGAAATATTGAAATTGAGGGCGAAGGCGATGGAAACTCAAGCGGATATGGTGTTTACCTCAACGGAGGGGCTGTAAAAACTACCGGCGGTGGTGAAATTAAAATTACCGGTACCGGAGGTGCTGGTACAGGTGCAGGAAATTATGGTGTTTTCCTCAATAATAGCGGCATAATCGAAAGCAACAGCGGCAAGATTGAGGTGAGCGGAACCGGCGGCAGTGGAGAGGGCGGCAGCAACTACGGTATTAACCTTTCCAGCAGCGGCACCAACAAGATCATCAGTAATACCGGTGAGATAGTTCTGAAAGGAACCGGTGGGCAGAATGCGGTGGGGACAAGCAATTACGGTGTTTATATTCATACCAATGCGCTTGTTCAAACCGGCGGGAATATAGATATTGAAGGCGGAGGTGGTGGAAATTCATCCGCACATGGCGTTTACCTCAGAGGAGGGATTGTCAAAACTACCGGAAGTGGTGAAATTAAAATTACCGGTATAAGCGGTAATAGCTCCGGATATGCTGTGAATCTCAGTGGTAGCGGTAAGATAGAAAGCGACAGCGGTAAGATTGAAATAACCGGTATTGGTGGCAGCGGGACGGGCGAGAACAATCGCGGTATTTCTGTCGGCGCCAATCAAATCATCAGCAATAGCGGCGCCATAAAACTGGTCGGATTTGGTGGTAGCAACGCCACCGGGACCGGTAATTATGGTGTGCTCCTTAACACTGATGCCCTGGTTCAGACGGG
>CAZJFC010000064.1:0-9473 GCA_964545245.1 uncultured Rickettsiales bacterium | reverse complement strand
AAAGCCCTTGAGAACGGCTTCCTTGAACCATCCGCAAACGATAAATCCAGATGGGATTTCGTCCTTGGCGGGCGGGCGGGCAACGACAAATTCCCGCACGCACGCCCGGTAAAACTTGCCCTGCCGAGGAAAGAAGAGCCGCCCTACCGCATTGAAAACCCGGATGGTTATGTTTTCTGGCTTGATGAGGAAGGAAACCCCTTCCGCCTGATCCGCGGGCAGCAGGACCATAGCATTCTCAAAAACCCGGAGCTGATAATAAATTTATATGGGCCGGAATTTCTGGACGGTGAGTTTTATATCGACGCACGCGAGCGCTGGGTGCATGACATGAACCGTTACAACGTGCATCCTTTCCGCAATACGGCGGATGGCTCCACCTATGCCGATATTGCCGGACGCGATGTTGATGAATGGCTCAAACATTCACTCGCCGAAAATGATAACCACGAAATCTCACGTTATGAGTGGGCGGCGGTATACGTCAGCATCCGCCAGAAAGCCAAAAACCAGATAGAACTGCGCGAAAGCGCCAGGGAATGGGGCGAGATAGCATGGCGTTCATCATACCTGCAATCCGCCACCTTGCTGACGGACAGGCTCGCGAAAATACTTGAAGCGGCAGGGCATAACGAAGAAGCCACTGAGCTGAAATGGCTCGTCCTCGCGCAAGGATACATACTCGGCGCATACCAGCCGCAGGAAAAACATCTGGCAGCAATCGACGACATATATTCCCGCGCGGCCGATATTGTCAGCCACGCAATTGATACCGCCAATAAACTCGCCGCGGAAGGTAAAAATATATCAATCAGGCTTTTCCCGCAGGAAACGATCAACAGCCTGTTCGTTGGCGAAAACTCGCGCCATAACGGGCAGGAAAGGCAGAAATATACCTTCACGCCGGAAAATATAACCAGCCTAGCGGATTCCCTTAAGGATTTCCCGCGTTACCTGTCAAAAACCGCGCAGGATTTCCAGCATAATGCCGTGGAGACCCAGAAAAGAACCGCCGTTTCCGATTACACCGGTATAGCCAGATCATGGCTTGAATCAGTGAACCCACAGCATGTCAACATTGCGCTTGTCCCTGAAGGAAACCGCGTGCGCAGCTTCAACGGGCTGGTTCCGGTTCTCTCCGAAAAAGCGGTTATCGGCGAAGGGAATGATTTCAGCGGGGCGGTTGTCATCGGTGACGATGCCTATCTTGCCCAATCTTCCGCCCGCAGCGAGCAATACATCGTCCCCGGCTTTGTTGACGCGACACTGATCAACACCACAATGCATACCGCCGGTAACGAGCAGGTTCCTTTCCGCATTGAGTCCGGGACAGTGGTGAAAGACAGCGACATCCACGGCGCGGAACTCACCGGATATGTTGAAAACGCCGTGGCGGCAGACGGAACCTCCATATACGGCGTGGTTGCCCCGAATACTTTCCTGGTCAACCGTGACCACACGGCATGGGCATATTATGTTGGCAATTTTGGTATTTCACTAAGGGCGGCAGACGCCAACAAAGACGAGCGTTTCCGTGATTGGTGGCAACAGGAAAATAACCCGTTCAACGGAATTTCCCCGGATGAGACCGGGAAGGTCAAGGACAGGATTGAGGAAATCCGGCAATCGGAAAACCATAAGATTCTCTCCCGCCGCGATGAGCTTATTGGGAAATATGGGGAAATATACCGTCTTTCACCATATCTTCAGGCCGATATTGCCCAGTTAGAAAACGCAATCGCCATATTCCGGGAAGTCAAGGCGGACAATTTCGCCCTTTTCTTCACCGACCTGAAAGAAGCACTGGAAGCCACCCTCGGCGCACGCGAAGGCATCAGCCGTCATCAGGCCTATGCGCTGGTCAAAAGCGCAGAGGAACATTCCATCCTGAAATCAGGAATCTCACTGCTCGAAGAGCTGAGCGAAAACAACCTGACCATAACCGTTGACGGATGGAATAACGATGCAGATGGCAAAAGGGTTTCGCACGCCGATTCCCTTGAATTGATCCGCAATGCAAAACACCCGGAAGAAGGTACGGAAATCGCAAGATATAATGCCGGGCTAACCCGCAACAGCATCGCATCGGAACAGGCCATAGCAGAGCAGTTGCACAGGGAAATTAATTTTCACCCGCAATGGATTGGCCTAATCGCCGGGCAGCTTGAGCGCATCCCGCAACACCTTCGGGAAATTAAACAGCATGCGCGCAACCACCAGCGGCATGAAGCGCAGGAATTGCTGGAACAGGCGCGATTATACCATTAACCACCAACCATCATCACGGGCCATCAACCATGAAGAAACTGCTTTCGCTATTATTGTTACCGCTGTTTATCTCCCTGCCCTCGCAGGCGGATGAGATCCGCATCGCGCGGCAGTTCGGCATTGACTACCTGCCGCTGATCGTCATGGAAAAATCCGGCATATTGCAGAAGCACCTTGACGCTGCCGGGCTTAAAGACACCAAGGTAAAATGGCTCCAGCTCGGTGGCCCGGTGGCAATTAACGAGGCGCTGGTTTCCGGCAATCTGGACCTTGGCACTTCCGGCCCTGCCCCAACACTGATCCTTTGGGACAAGACCAAAAGCAACATAGGGGTGAAAGCAGTCGCCGCGCTCAACATCATCCCGATGCATCTGGTGAGCAACAACCCGGAGATCAAATCAATCCGGGATTTTACCTCCAAGGATAAAATCGCCCTTCCCGGCGCGAAAATTTCCACCCAGTCAATCGTTTTACAGATTGCTTCGGAAAAAGCTTTCGGGGAAGGCAAACATAACGAACTTGATAAATACACCGTCACCATGTCGCATCAGGACGCAACCACCGCGCTGAAATCCGGCAGCAACATCATCACAGCGCATTTCAGCACCCCGCCCTATAGTTTCGATATCCTTGAACAGCCGGGCATCCACGCCGTGGCAACTTCGGAAGAACTTCTCGGTGAGCCAAGCACCGGCGCGCTGGTTTTCAGCACCGCCGCATTTCATAAAAACCACCCGGAGGCATTCAAGGCTTTTTCCGACGCGCTGAATGAATCAATCGAATTCATCAACGCAGACAAGGAAAAATCCGCGGAAATTTATGCCGAAGCCGACCGCGCATTCAGCAAGGAACAAATCCTGAAACTGCTCAACAACCCGCAGATTTCATTCACCACCACCCCCGCCGGGATTCTCCCGATTGCGGAATTCATGCAGCGCACCGGGATTATAAAAAACAAACTCAACTCGCTTGACGAGCTGTTCTTTTAGGTAACGCCATGGCGCTTTTATCGCTTTCCAACATTGTGATTTCCTACCAACAGGACGGAAAAAACTTCACCACGGTTGATGATGTCAGCTTCAGCCTTGAGCGTGGCGAGCGTGTGGTCATCCTTGGCCCGTCCGGCTGCGGGAAATCGAGCCTGTTGCGTACCGTGGCCGGGTTCCAGCCTGCCGCGCAGGGCATCATCCAGCTTAACGGCAAAACCATCAAAGGTTCCGGCACTGACCGCATCATGGTCTTTCAGGATTTTGACCAGGTGCTGCCGTGGAAAACGGTTTATGAGAATGTCGCCTTCGCGCTGAAACTGCAAAACCGGCTCGACAAACACCAGATCGTGGAAACCGCGCTCAGCTATATAAACAAGGTTCGCCTCACGCCATATAAGGATTATTACCCGCACCAGCTCAGCGGCGGTATGAAGCAAAGGCTTGCGATTGCACGCTCGCTGGCGCTGAAACCGGAAATATTACTAATGGACGAGCCTTTCGGCGCGCTTGATGCATTAACCCGCAAGGCGTTGCAGGATGAGCTGCTCCAATTGTGGAAAGACAGCCCCTTCACCATGGTGCTTGTCACCCACTCGATCGAGGAAGCGATCAACCTCGGCACGCGCATAATCGTGCTTTCCAGCCCGCCTGCGCATATCATCAAGGAATTCAACGTGAGCCAGAGCGACCATTCATCACTATATAAAAACATCACCAGCAGCCTGAACGAAGGGTATTCATATGCAGCCTGAGAACAGGAAAAAAACCCTCATCACCAAAATCCTGATTACGGCGGTGCTGCTCGCCTTCTGGCAGTTCTACGCCTCAAACCTCGGCAACACCCTGCTGCTGCCCAGCTTCACCCAGACGCTTGCGGCTTTGCTTGACGGCCTCGCCAGCGGAATCATTTTCCAAAAATTATGGAGTTCGCTCAGCGTGCTGTTCATCGGCTTCGGCATTGGCGCGTTGCTCGCCACCATCCTTGCCGCCTTTGCCAGCGCAAGCCGGGTTGGTGAAAACCTGCTTGACGTCCTGACCTCGGTTTTCAACCCGCTTCCCGCCATCGCGCTGCTGCCGATTGCGCTGCTGTGGTTCGGCCTCGGCACGACCAGCCTTATTTTCGTGCTTGTGCATTCGGTGCTGTGGACAATGGCGCTGAATATGCATTACGGCTTCAGGAGCATCAGCCCGACATTACGCATGGTGGGGCATAACCTCGGCATGAACCATGTCAGGTATGTCATAAGCCTGCTGATTCCCGCCGCCTTCCCCGCGATTTTCAGCGGGATAAAAGTCGCCTGGGCTTTCGCGTGGCGCACGCTGATCGCCGCCGAGCTTGTCTTTGGGGTGAGTTCCGGCGAAGGCGGAATCGGATGGTTTATTTATGAGAACCGCAATACAATGGAAACAGCGAATGTTTTTGCGGGCCTGCTCGCCATTATCATTGTCGGGCTGATTACCGAATCATTCATCTTCAATTTCATCGAGAACCGGACAATCAAAAAATGGGGAATGGTAAGGACATGAGTTTTGTTAAAAGACATCTGAACGAATCGGGCGAAAATTATTTCGTCCATCTTTATTTCACCATAAAAATGTCATGGGCGCTGGCATACACCGCCGTCACCCTGCTTATACACGGGTTGCTGCCTTTTGTTTTCACCCGCACCGCCAGCACGCAGGTAAAGAAAATCAGCACGATTTTTGAAAAACGCGTCGAGCAGATACAGCGCAAAAACTCCGGGAACGTGAACTATGCCGAAGCAATCTGACGGGAAAGTGGTTGCCGTGATCGGCGCGGGGTTCAGCGGCACACTTGCCGCAATCAACATCGCGCGCCACGCGAAATTCCCGCTTAAGATCTACCTGATCGAAAAATCCGGTGAATTCGCGAAAGGCGTGGCCTATGGCACAAAGAGCGAAAAACACCTGCTCAACGTCCCCGCTTCAAACATGAGCGCGTTTGCCGACGCGCCGGAACATTTCCTCGAATGGCTCGAACTGAAAAAACATGAGGTGGACCCGGCGGCATTTTACCCGCGCAAGCTATATGGTGAATATCTTTCCTCCCAGCTTGCCCAGCTCCCCGACGAGATTATCCGCATCAGCCAGCCCGCAACAGACCTTGACCGCGACAACGAGGATTTATTCATCACCCTTGCCGACAGCAGCATAATCAAGGCCGATGCGGTAATCCTTGCGCTTGGCAACCTGCCGCCGGTCACTTCCGACGCGCAGAAAGCCCTGTTCCAGCTTCACCATAAAATTTTCTACAACCCGTGGGCGGAGCAGAAAAAGGTCGAGGAGATTGAAAAAACCGCCCGCGTCCTGATTATCGGCAGCGGGCTTACCATGGTTGATTTCGCGACTTCCCTGCTCGACAAAGGGCATGAGGAGAAAATCACCGTAATTTCGCGTCACGGGCTATTGCCGCAGGCGCATATCAAAAACAAGCCGCAATACCTGCTGAAGCTGCCGGAAAAAACCTCACTGGTGAAACTATACCGCCATATCCGCGCGGAGATCCTGCTGGGGAAGCATTCCGGCGTACCGTGGCAATCGGTCATTGATGCGCTGCGCCCGCATACGATCAAGATCTGGCAGGAGCTTTCCCTTGCCGATAAGTCGCGGTTCGAGCGGCATTTAAGGGTGTGGTGGGATACGCGCCGCCACCGCATGCCGCCGGACGTTTATGCCGGCATCCAGAATTACATCCTGCGCGGGAAGCTGCAGATAAAGGCCGGACGCATCTGCCACATCAACCCGCTTGAGGGCAATTTCGACGTTGCCTATAAGCCGCGCGGCTCAAAGTCACCGCTGATTATCGAAGAGTTTGATTACATCATCAACTGTGCCGCGCCGGAAGTGAACCTTGAGCGCTCAGGCGACAGGCTCATCCGCAATTTGCTGGCGAAAGACATAATCCGCACCGGCAACCTGCACATTGGCCTGCGCACAAACCCGAAAGGCGCGGTGATGGGAAAAGGCGATTTTCCCTCGGATAATATTTTTGCGCTGGGCAGCCTGAGGAAGGGCGATTTATGGGAAACCACCGCCGTGCCGGAGCTGCGGAAACAGGCGCATGACCTCGCGCTTGAGATAATCGAGATGCTGAAAAACCGCGATAAGGCAAGACAAGGGGCATATATCTGATGAGCATATCGATAAACAGGTTCCTGACCGAAGAAAGTTTCATTGAGGTATACAGGCAATTCCTTGGGGAATTTTTTAAGGTCGAGTTTTCCAAAAGCAGGTTCGGCGGCATCCCGTGGCCGGGCATAGAACTCACCTATACCGCGCCCCTCACCGGCGATGAGAGAAAAACCATTTACACCGCGCTGGTAAATATCGCGCGGGTTGAACCGGGGGAGATTGACCTGCGCGGCAACGGGCTGAAACTTACCGTCCGCGCCAACCCGGTTTATTACGTGGATGCCACCCCGCTGGATTCCGCAACGCTTACACCTCTGGAAAACAAATTGGGCATATTCAACCGCTTCAGCAAAAAAGCGGTTGCCATAAGGAACCTTGTTACCGCATATCATGAACTGGCGGATTTGTACCATGAGCAGAAAGTTGATGCGCCGGAACGGACGATATTTGGCAAACTCACCGCATTTTTTGCGCAATCACCGGCTGGCGGTTTTGCCTCCTCGAAAGAAACCGTCATCGCGCTTCATGAATGGCTTGAAAACCGGGAAAACTCCTTACCCCTACATCAAACCGGCCACCAGAACAGGGTTTTCCGCGAAAGCAACAGCCGGATTCTTTAAACATGGAAAACTTGCCTGACCAGAGGCTGGTGGGCGGCAGAGGACTCGAACCTCCGACCCCAACGATGTCAACGTTGTACTCTAACCAGCTGAGCTAGCCGCCCTAAAACAATCAGGCTCTAGGATTTAGGGGTTGCGGGCGGTTTTGTCAATTCCTATCGGAAAATATTCTCAAAAACCCTTGCATAATGGCAATTTGCATGATAAAAGCCGCCCTCCAAGATTAAAAAAGAGGCTAACATGGCTGTACCTAAAAGAAAGAAATCCCGTGCGATGACCGGCATGCGCAAGAGCGCTAACATGAAGCACGCGAAGAAAACCCGCACCTATGTTGAGGATTCAACCACGGGCGAACTGAAACTTCCTCACCACGTAAGCCCGGACGGCTTCTACAAAGGCCGCAACGTGTTTGAAAAAGCTGAAGAAAATTCAGCCGGCTAGGCGTCCTGCTAAAAAGCAGTTGCAGCAATCATCAAAAAACCTAATTTACACGGTGCAAGTTTAGTTAATCCGATAGGTTCTTTGCATGTACCAGAGAGGTTTTTTTAAGGTTCTATGAAAATTGCACTCGACGCAATGGGAGGCGACAAAGCGCCGCAATCAGTCATACAGGGAGCGAATGAGGCGGTCGTGCGCCACCCTGCCCTGCGCTTCATCATTTTTGGCGATAACAGCAAGGTCGAGCCTGTGCTCGGCAAATATCCGGCGCTTGAGCATAAATACGAATTCGTCCACACCGATATCATAATTTCAAACGACGACAAACCCTCGCAGGCGCTGCGTCAGGGGCGCAACTCCTCCATGTTCCTCGCCATTGACGCGGTTAAGGAAGGCCGCGCCGACGCCGCGATTTCCGGCGGCAATACCGGGGCGCTGATGGCGATGTCAAAAATCGCGCTGCGCACCCTGCCGGGGATTGACCGCCCCGCCATCTGCTCATTATTCCCCACCCGCAAAGGCCAGTCCGTAATGCTCGACCTTGGCGCGAACCCCGAATGCTCCGCCGACAACCTTTTCCAGTTCGGCGTGATGGGCGAGGCATTCGCCCGCGCGGTGCTGGGCAAGCGTGACGCGACCGTAGGCATCCTCAATATCGGCTCGGAAGCAGGCAAGGGCGTTGACTCCGTGCGCCAGGCCGCCGAGATGCTGCAAAACACCCACCTCCCGATAAAATTCTACGGCTTTGTGGAAGGCAACGACATCGCCGCCGGAACCGTGGACGTTATCGTGACCGATGGCTTCACCGGCAATATCGCACTCAAAACCGCCGAGGGCATCGGCAAGCTGTGCAGCGAATATATCAAGATGGGTCTTACCTCCTCGCTCTTTTCCAAATTCGGCGCAATTATGGCACGCCCGGCCTTACGCTCCATTTTCAAGAAAATCGACCCGCGCGCCCATAACGGCGCGATGTTCCTTGGCCTTAACGGCATCATCGTTAAAAGCCACGGCAGCATGGACCATATCGGCTTTGCCAACGCGATCGATGTCGCCGTCAACCTGATAACCGATAAAATCAACCAAAGAATCATTGACGAGATTGGCTTCGCCAGTGAGAATGACGAATTAGTCGAATAATATTTTCATGTCACAAATCTATTCAAAAATCATTTCCGTAGGCTCCTATCTCCCGGCGAACTGCGTGAAAAACGCCGGCCTGCCCGCCCATCTCGAAACCTCGGATGAGTGGATAATCAGCCGCACCGGGATGACGCAGCGCTACATCGCCGCCGAGGGCGAACTCACCTCAGACCTCGCCGCCGCCGCCGCGAAAGAAGCGCTCAAAAAAGCGGGGCTGGATAAGGTGGACGCAATAATAGTCGCCACCACCACGCCGGATAACACCTTCCCTTCCACCGCAACGATGGTGCAGAAGAAACTCGGCATCACCACAGGTTTTGCCTATGACATACAGGCGGTCTGCTCCGGCTTTGTTTACGCCCTCGCCAGTGCCGACAACCTGATAAAACTCGGTCAGGCAAAAACCGTGCTGGTCATCGGCGCGGAAACCCTCACCCGCATCCTCGACTGGAACGACCGTGGAACCTGCGTTCTGTTCGGCGACGGCGCAGGCGTGGTAGTGCTGGCGGCAAGCGATAAGCCGGGGATAATCGCGCACAAACTGCAATCCGACGGCACATATTACGAGCAGCTATATGTCGATGGCGGGGCAAGCAATAAATCCGTGGGCGTGCTGAAAATGCAGGGACGCGAAGTGTTCAAACACGCGGTGGAGAAAATGACGGCAAGCGTGCAGGAAATCATCGCCGCCAACGGCCTTACCATCAATGATATCGACTGGCTGGTTCCGCATCAGGCCAACTTACGCATCATGGACGCAATCGCCGAGCGCGCGGGGCTGGATAAATCGAAGGTAATCGTCACCGTGGACAGGCACGCCAACACCTCGGCAGCATCAATCCCACTCGCGCTGGCCGATTCG
>CAZJFC010000063.1:0-9535 GCA_964545245.1 uncultured Rickettsiales bacterium | reverse complement strand
CGCCGATCGGGTGGCCGAGCGCGATAGCCCCGCCGTTCACGTTCACTTTTGAAGTATCCCAGCCAAGCTCCCTGTTAACCGAAATAGCCTGCGCCGCGAAAGCTTCATTGGCTTCGATAAGGTCTAGTTCCTCATGTTTCCAGCCGGCTTTGGCGAGGGCTTTCTGCGTGGCGTAAACCGGGCCGATACCCATGATCGAAGGGTCAACCCCCGCATGCGCCCATGATTTGATTTTCGCCAGCGGTTTCAGGCCGCGTTTCTTCGCCTCATCAGCGCTCATCAGCGTGATAATTGCCGCGCCGTCATTGATGCCGGAAGCATTGCCCGCCGTCACCGTTCCTTCCTTGCTGAAAGCCGGGCGGAGTTTCGCCAAAGTTTCCGCCGTGGTGCCGAAGCGCGGGAATTCATCCTGCTCAAAAGAAATTTCCTCTTTTTTCTGGATGATTTTCACCGGGATAATTTCATCCTTGAATTTTCCGGCCTTGATCGCGGCTTCCGCTTTTTGTTGCGACTCTGCGGAGAATTCGTCCTGCTCGGCGCGGGAAATATTGAATTTCTGCGCGAGGTTTTCGGCGGTGGTGCCCATATGATAATTATTGAAAATGTCCCATAAACCATCATGCACCATGGTGTCGATAAGCGAGCCGTTGCCCATTTTGATGCCATTGCGGAGGAAGGTCGCGTGAGGGGTGTTGCTCATTGATTCCTGCCCGCCCGCAAGCACGATTGAAGAATCACCATTCGCGATTGCCTGTGCGCCGAGCGCCACCGCACGAAGCCCGGAACCGCAAACCTGGTTGATGGTCATCGCCGGGGTTTGTTTGTCTATCCCCGCATTGATGGTGGCCTGCCGTGCCGGGTTCTGCCCCTGCGCGGCGGTTAAAACCTGCCCAAGGATGACTTCCGAGATTTCATCGGGTTTGATGCCGGTCCTGTTCAATGTTTCGCGGATCACCGCCTCGCCGAGCTTATGCGCGGGAAGGCCGGCAAGGCTTCCGCTGAAACTGCCGATTGCGGTTCTTAATGCTGATACGATTACGATTTCTGTCATGGCTGGTACTCCTGTTATCAGGAGTATTGTTAGCCAGAAATTCTTTAGAGTAAAGTTTTACTCCCGCCTGTTGCCACTTGCGGTTTCCTGGCTGTCCATTGCTTCGGCGACACGGTCGGCGACATGCGTATATTTTTCGTCTGTTTTCTGGCCGAGGAAAGTTGCGCCGATAATGAACGCCACGGAAACCAGCATCCCGATAAGCGCGTATTCAATACCGGTTGCGCCTTTGCGGCTGGACAGCAATTTAAAAAAGGTTTTTATCATAATTACCCCCACCGGATTATATGAGCACTGTTTTATTTAACAAGCTAAACCTTTGCTGTGTATGGCTTGTTGCGTTGGTAATTATTAACAGATTGTTAACGATATGTCAAGTCAAAACAGATAAAACTTTGTGAAATAGCCGGTCAGATTTCCGCATATTGCTGTTTTATGGCTTCTGGTGGTTATTTTATTGAGTTACGTATGACAGTGATGTCTGCCTTTAAAATTGGAATATCAAGCTCTATAACTGCTTTAACCCGCTCGAAGTTTACCTTTCCATATTCATGTATAAGGCGGTTACGCATGGATATGATATCACGCCACGGAACATTAGTATGGTTGGTTCTTATACTTTCGCTTAAGCGTCCTGCTGCCTCACCGATCACTGAAATGAGATAAGCTGCAGCAAAAAAATCAGTCCTGCTGTTTGTGCCGGAAAGGTCAAGGCTTTCAATGGATGATATTGCATCAAGAATATCATTAAGGCGAAGCAAATCCTTGTTAATACGTTCATTCATTACAGGGGAACTGCTTCTTTTAATATGAAAGGGGCGAGTTCCGGCCTTAACTCATCGTCGGCAACAACATCCACCCTTGTTTCCAGCATATCGGAAAGCTTATTCTGTATTGCGCATAAATCAAGCAGTGAGGCGTCTTTCTGCGGGTGCACGAGCAGGTCGATGTCACTACCGGCATGGTTCCGGCCATGAACGATGGAGCCGAAAACCCGGACGTTCTCCGCCTTGTGCAAGCGTGCAATCTCAATTATCCTTTCCTTAAAATTTCCCCGTAATTCACCTAATGTCAGCATAAAGCAATCTTAGCAGATTCAACCATTTATGTCATTAAATTTCCGCATATTGCTGCTTTTCCGCCTTGCCGCCCGGGTGGGTGAGTGCGCCGGTTTCGGCTTTGCCCACGACCTGCGCGTATTTCCACAGTGTGCCGCTTGCGTAATTGGTTTCACGCGGTTTCCATGATTTTTTACGCTCGGCAAGTTCCGCTTCGGAAAGCTCGACGTCAATCGTGCCGTTCACGGCATTGATGGTGATTTTGTCGCCGTCCTTCAGCAAGGCTATCGGCCCGCCGATAGCCGCCTCCGGCCCGACATGGCCGATGCAGAAGCCGCGTGTGCCGCCGGAAAAGCGTCCATCGGTGATGAGGGCGACATCCGCGCCCATTCCCTGCCCGTAGATCGCAGCGGTGGTGGAAAGCATCTCGCGCATTCCGGGGCCGCCTTTCGGCCCTTCATAGCGGATGACGATTATATCGCCTTTTTTATATTTCCGCGCTTCAACGGCAGCGAAAGCGTCTTCTTCGCAGTCAAAGCAAAGGGCGGTGCCTTTGAACACCAGCTCTTTCATGCCCGCGACTTTCACTATCGCGCCTTCAGGGGCAAGGTTGCCGCGCAAAACGACCACGCCGCCGGTTTTGGTGATTGGCTTATCAGCCGGGTAAACGACATCCTGCCCGACCGGGAATTTGACGTTCTTAAGGTTTTCGGCCAGCGTTTTGCCGGTTACGGTGAGGCAGTCGCCATGCAGGAAACCGTGGTCGAGGAGGGTTTTAAGGACGATGGAAACTCCGCCGACTTCGTAAAGGTCGATCGCGTTATATTTCCCGCCCGGTGTCAAATCAGCGATATATGGCGTGCGTTTGAACACTTCACCGACATCATGGATATCGAATTTTATCCCCGCCTCATGCGCAATCGCCGGGAGATGCAGCGCCCCATTCGTTGAACCGCCGGTTGCCGCAACCACGGCAGCGGCGTTTTCGAGCGCCTTGCGGGTGACGATATCACGCGGGCGTATCTTGTTCCTGATAAGTTCCATAACCGCCTGCCCGCTCTGGAAACCGAGCTGGTCGCGCGATTCATAAGGGGCTGGCGCGGCGGATGAGAACGGCAGCGCAAGGCCGATCGCCTCGGAGACGCAGGCCATGGTGTTGGCGGTGAACTGCCCGCCGCACGAACCGGCGGAAGGGCAGGCGACGGCTTCAAGTTCGTCCAGTTCCTCGACCGACATTTTTCCGGCGGCGTGCATCCCCACACCCTCGAACACGTTGACCACGGTTACATCCTTGCCCTTATATTTACCGGGCAATATCGAGCCGCCATAGATGAAAACCGAAGGCACGTTGAGGCGCACCATTGCCATCATCAGGCCGGGGAGGGATTTATCGCACCCCGCCAGCCCGACCAGTGCGTCATAGCAGTGGCCGCGCATGGTAAGCTCGACCGAATCGGCGATTATCTCGCGGGAAACGAGGGAGGATTTCATGCCCTGATGCCCCATCGCGATGCCGTCGGTCACGGTGATGGTGGTGAATTCGCGCGGTGTGCCGCCCGCCGCCGCTACGCCGTTCTTAACGGGTTGCGCCTGCCTTTGCAGGGAAATATTGCAGGGCGCGGCTTCGTTCCATGTGGTCACAACGCCTACCAAAGGCTGGTGGATGCGCTCCTTATCAATTCCCATCGCGTAAAGATATGAGCGGTGAGGCGCGCGTTCCGGCCCTTCCGTCACATGGCGCGAAGGAAGCTGTTTCGATTTTCCGAATTCTTTGTTGGACATTTTGTAACTCTCTCAAAACCAGATTGGTAAATATGCCGCAAATATACCGCCTTATTCTGCGGTTTCTAGCATTTTTTGACAAATACCTGTTTTATTCCGTGCCGGATTATAATCTTTAGTCCGTAATATTAACAATAGCTTTACCAATTGCGCATAAAGTCAGGTAACCAAATAATCAGCGGGATTTTTATGAAAAAACTGGTTCTGGCGATACAGGTTTCAGGATTACTGGCGGTTTCTTCCGTGCCTTCCGGCGCATATAAGCGTGAAGACGGCTGGTATGGTTTCGCCGGGCTGGGCGCTTCATTCCTTTCGGAAGGCGATGCCGAGGTAAAAAGCCTGGGGCTTAAGGATACGGAATCATATAATGCCGGGCTGCTTGCGACCGCAGGCGTCGGTTATAAAACCGGTGACGGCTTCCGGCTTGAAGCGGAATATGCCTATCGCGGTAATAAAAGGAGCGACCGCCCGAATTTCATCGCTACTACCGGTGATGGTGAGGAAATTTACCGTTCAAGCAGCATCATGGGGAACATTATCTATGAATTCAACCGCAAGGAGCGCTTAAGGCCATATATCGGCGCCGGTGTCGGCTATACCTTCCTGAAGCATGTCGATGACCACGACAGCGGCTTTGCCTATCAGGGCATCCTCGGCGGGCTTTACAGGTTCACCGATGATATCGAGCTTGGGCTGGCGTATAAATATTTCAGCACCTTCAAAACGCCGGAAATGTCAGTCAAGGCAACCCCTTCCAATGTCGATGTGGAATATCCTTATTCGGCGCATAGCGTCGAACTGCGCGGGATATTGAATTTCTAGAGATTCATTGCGCTCAAGCGCCGCGCACAGCTTAGCGGGCGCTTGGCCTTGGTGGAATTTCAGAACCGTTCTCCAGCTACCGACCACTGGCTACAGACTAATAATTGACTTTACCCGTCCATAACCTATCCTGAAACCAGAGCTGCGTATTGCAGTTCCGGGGCATAGTAACCCCTCGCTAAGCGGCTGGTACCAGCCGTAATGGTGCCTCCCTAGCTTCAAGGCCGGGGGGGCATTGGCGCATGTCCAGGGCTTGCCTAAAGGCCAATGCGACCGTCTTAGCGCGGTTTGTAAACTCCCCGGCTGCCAAGGAAACTTGGTGGCCGTTTTAACTAACGGGAGTATCATATGGAATATAATTTCTTTGCGGATTTATTGAATAAATACAGCCAGCTAACGCCTTGGATACAGGCGGTTCTGGGGGTTGGGCTGATAGCTGCAACCATTGCGCCGTTTTATTTCCTGAAGGAGATTATCCGCGCAGTCATGGAGCGGGGAAAAGGTAGTGGGGATTAGTTTTTAGTTTCAGTAAACTATCCTGCCGTTCTTTCCCTCGTCACCCGTTGTACCTTTCCTGCCGTCCTTTTCCCGTCACCCCCGCCTCCGAGCGGGGGTCTGGTGCGGGAGCCACCTCCCCGGATCCCCGCTCGGAGGCGGGGATGACGAAGGAGAGGCGCGGGTATTTTGCTACTGACCACAGGCTACCAACTTTCCTTATCCATAAACAAAACCTATCAATAATCGAAAATCGATAAGTTTTATCTATCGATTATCCTTATCACTTGGCCGAAGCCCCGCTCGCCATCCTAATTTAATTAGGATTAGTCATATCTACCTGAATTTTATAAGCTTCTCTTTTAAAATAATATTTATTGGAATATTTGCTTGACAAGATGCAATTTTAGATGGTATTATCTAGAAATATCATAATTAAAGGCGGGTGATATCCGCGTGTTATTTGACATCGTGAGTGATTTTAAAAAGGCACTAGGCGGCAGGCTATAGGCAAGGGGCAGGCTTGCGCCTCCGCACTGATGGTGATGGAATTCCGAAGTTCTTTCCCGCTACCGCACCCGCAGGCTCATCAGCAGGTTCACAACGTCCGATTTCCCGGCGCTGTGGGCGAGGTGCAATGCCGTGCGGCCATAAGGGTCTGCCGCGTTGGGGTTCGCGCCGAGGGAGAGCAGCGCCCGCACGCTCCTCACATTGCCGCTATAGGCGGCTACCATAAGCGGGGTATTGCCCGCATGGTTCACATGGTCAACCACGGTTCCTGCCATTGCCAAAATCTGGATTATCTCGGCGCTGTTCCCGGTCGCCGCGATGTGCAGCTCGTTATTGCCGTCCGGGCGCGGCTCATTGACCTTTGCCCCGGATGCGAGCAGCATGCGCAGGGTTGCCGTGTCCTGCCGCATCACCGCAAGAACCAGCGGGGTGAAGCCCTTGCCGTAGGAAATATCGGTCTTTGCCCTTGCGCCGAGCAATATCTCGACAAGGTCGGGGCGCAGCATATAGCTTGCGATATGGAGCGGGGTCTGCCCCTGCGCGTTCGGGACGTTGACATCCGCGCCCTGCGTAATCAGGAAACGCACGGAAACGTTCTGCCCGTAACGCACGGCGGTGGTAAGCGCGGTCTCGCCCCTGCTGTTCTTGAAGTTAAGGTCTGGGATATGGCTTGTGACCGCGCGCAATCCCTCAAGGTCGCCTTGGGCGACGGCTTCAAAGAAAAGGTTGTCATACTGGCCGTAATAGCGCGGTTGCGGCGGCGAGATTTGCGGCTTTGCGGCTGGTTGCCGTGCCGGGCGCGGGGCGGGTTTTTTTGCCGCCGCCGGTTTTTTGGTTTCATCTTTTTCAATCGGGTCTTCCGCTGCCTTGATGGTATCCACCAGCGCGGGCGGTTTTGGCGGCGTTAACCCCGGAACGGGCGGGGCAGGAGGTTCAGGCGGGGCGGCCTGCGCGAAATAATCCTTGTCGGAAGCCCCTGCGCCTTCAATATCGGAAGCCTTGACGGTAACTTCAGGCTTCACGTCAACCGAACCGGGAGGCGGCGGTGGCGGCAGGGGGAGCAGGGTTCCCTGTTCCTCGGCCACGGCCTGCTGCATCGAAGGGTTGGAGCGGAGTTTCTTGTAGCAATCCTCAGTGGCGCGGGCGAGGCGGGCGGTGGTTTTCATATCGCCGGAATAACCGACCGCGGTAAGTTCGTTATATTTCGCGAGCGCCTGCAGGGAAACGTCATTGAGCGCGCGGTCAAAGCTGCAGGAGCAGATTTCCTTGATGCCGCCGTTCTTTATGCAGTTGGACATGTGCAGCGTCTTGACCTCGGTCACATCCGCCGCGTGGGCACCAAGAAGCGGCAAGCCGAGTCCAAGAGCAAGCGTAACGGTAAAAAACAGTTTTTTCATGTTATACCAAACTCAGCGGTTAGCCATAATCTTCGCAATTTCCCTTTCAACTACCTGGTTCACCAGTTTCGGCAGGTTTGCGTCGAGCCATTCCTTCATCAGCGGGCGGAGCATTTCGCTCACCAGGTCCTCAATCGTCTGGCCGTTGCGGAAGCCCGGCTGTTCCGCCCTGTGCGCCTCATCGATTTTGGAAACAAGGGTTGAGATGGACGATTTCGCGGTATTGGCGGATTGCTCGGAAATGATTGCGTCGGTTGTCATGGCGGGTTTCTCCTCTTGAATTTGTGGGGCAGGGGCGGCAGGTTCCGGCTTTGGCGCGGCTGTTGCGGTTTCTACCGGGGTTTCGGTGAAGCTTTCATCCGCTGCCGGTTCCGGGGTAATTTCAGCCAGTTCAAGCTCAACCGGTTTTTCTTCCGGTTTTGGCCCGTCATTGAGCAGGGCGTCGATCTCGCTTAAAATATCATCTTCCTTATCATCACCCTTGGCGGCAGGTTTTTCTTCTGCTTTTGTCTGCGGTTTTTCCGGCGGTTTTTCTGCCGGTTCGGCTGCTTTTTCCTCTGTTTTCCCAGGTTCCGGGGCAGGTGCTTTGGCTTTGATGTCGGTCACTGAACCGTCGTCGTTGACTTTTTTGGTAAGGTCCAGCACGTCGTCATCCGGGTTTTCCTTCCCGGCGATTATGTCGCGGATTGATTCTAGTATGGCGGCTTGTTGTGTCATACTGCCAGTTTAACCTTTAAAAAGTTAAAAACCTATGAATTTGTACTTAACTTTATCCAGTGCCTTATCTTCATCATAAATTTCCGTGTCCAGCGCGAGGTTCCGGGCCGTCAGGCCGCCGATTCTATCCAGCAGGGTGTAATAGGCAACCATCTGGTCGCGTTTGGCGGTCAGCAGCGATGTTTTTGCGGTAAAGAGTTCCTGCTCTGCATCAAGCACATCAATAATTGTGCGCAAGCCCTGCTCCTCCTCGGCGCGGACGCCCTCCAGCGCGATCTTCGCCGCTTTCACCGCCGCCGCGCTCGCCCGGATATTGATTTTTGCGGCCCGTATATCTTCCCATGCGCTGCTGGTTAGCTCCCTTACCTGGTTATGCGCGGCGATGCGGTTGAAACTGGCCGAGGAAGCCTGTTTTTTTGCCTCGCGGATGCGGGAATATTCCCCGCCGCCCTGATATAGCGGGATATTCACGTTGAGGACGGCGGAGTCGTTCTCATAATCCTGCCCGGTTATGCCGCTGCTTTCCTCCCGGCTCATCTGGCCGCGCAGGCTGAGTTTGGGTAAAAGCTCGCCGCTGTTCACGTCGATGCGGTCTTCCGCCGCTTTTTCGTAATAGCGCATATAGTTCAGTAACGGGTTGTTTTTTTCGGCATCGGCAAGGGCTTTATCGAAACTTGGCGGGATCGGCGGCAATTCTTTCGGCACTTTCAGCGCCACCGGGCGGATGCCGGAAATGCGCTCAAAACCGGCCTTCGACGCGGCGAGGCGGGAATTCGCCCGCGCTTCCTCGGCAATTGCCCCGGCCAGCCGCGCGCGGGACTGCGAAACATCGGTTTTGGTAAGCTCGCCCACGTTAAAGCGCGCGTCGGTTTCCTCAAGCTGGCGGGCGAGAACCTTTACCTTGTTGCTGCTCAGGAACTGTATCTGGTTGTCGGTGATGAGGTCCATATAGGAGCTGATTACCGAAAGCAGTATTTCCTGCTCGATCATCCGGAAATTATGGCGCGCGGCCTGTATCAAATTATCCGCCTCGTCGAATTTTGCCGAAAATACCCCGTTGAATAACGGCTGGTCGATGGTCAGCAGCTTGGAATTCACATTGCCGGTGCGCCGCGCCGCATTGCCCGCCTGCGAGCGTTTTTTGCCGTAGCCAAGGTCAATATCCGCCGAAGGCAGCCAGTCGGAAAGCGCCTGCGGCCTTAATTCGTTGGTGGTTTCAAGGTCGGCGACAGCTTTTTTCAGGTCGGGGTTGGTTTCATAGGTGGCGATTAAAACCTGCTCCAGCGAAAGTATGTCGGATTGCGGGATATGCGAGGTGTCGGGCTGCTCGACCGGGTTGTCGTCAGCGGTTTCGGGCAAGTCCAGTGCTGCGTTTTCCCCGTTCCGGGGAGGGGATTCAAGCAGTTCCTGCACCGGTTCCGGGTTTGGTTCCGCGCCGTTTTTCAGTGTGATTTTATAAAGTTTTGCTTCTTCCGCGGGTTTCTCCTCCGCGCGGGAAATTCCTGCCAGCAGCAAGGTTGACACTAAAAATATAGGCAAAAATAACTTCATCTCCGTGATATATAGATGTTCCGGTGCGCAATATCAATAGCGGGGAGCGATTACGCCGTTGCATCTTTCTCCTGTTCCCTGCCGTCCCCCGCCGCAGAGCGGGGGTCTGGTGCGGGCTGCCAGCCCCGGATCCCCGCTTGGAGGCGGGGATG